>CAZNSM010000167.1:0-8057 GCA_964575615.1 uncultured Pirellulales bacterium
CACTCGGAGACGAAATCGTAGTGGAGCGGGAAGTGCTCGCTGTCCTGGAAGTACACCACGTTCGGGTCATGCGGCGGCTTCAGGAGCGCAAACTTCACCCAGCCCAGGTTGGATGTGCCGATGTACTGGCGCTGCTCGAACGGATCGTCCGGGAAGACAATCTGCGTCTTGCCGTACTCGCATAAAGGCAAAGGCTCGGACCGGACCACGCCGG
Source organism: uncultured Pirellulales bacterium (assembly GCA_964575615.1). Classification (GTDB taxonomy): domain Bacteria; phylum Planctomycetota; class Phycisphaerae; order Sedimentisphaerales; family Anaerobacaceae; genus Anaerobaca. The sequence continues at coordinate 215 of CAZNSM010000167.1, forward strand.
GCAACACCCACCCGGCCATCGCCAGAACGAGCACGGCCAGCCGAACTGAAAGGTATCTCGCTGTCCGCCACTTTATTGCACCCGCCCTCACAACAAAACCCCCAGTCATCAGTTCCTCCATTATCCAAACCAGCCATAGAAGCACAAATGGTGCCAATACTACTCATTATACCACATCCGCCTCCGACTATACGCCGGCACGGCCCCTTCCGTCGGCAGATTCGCCTCTGAAATTGGCTTTGTTTGACGCTTTCTCCCGCCGTGATCCACGCTCCATCCCCCAACGCCGAAAATTGGCTTTGTTTCGCACGCTTGCTATGGCGGACACCGCAAGCCCTTCCATGCAGAACCGGCCCGCCGGCAGAGCATGCCAAAGATGGAACGATGGAACTGCGGGGCACCCCGCCATGAGCAATACCCCCTTTGCCGATTTCTGACTTGTCACCGCCAATCCATGGCCTTACGATCCGATAGTTCTTTATACATCATACTTGCCACATCATCCGCCGTCAAGTGAAATTCCTCCAAAAGATCCGGCGTGCGCGGCCCCCGCGCACTCGGCCGTTCAAAGGATTGGCCGCCGCGCAATCCCGCGATATGCTGTCGCTGCGATGTGTGAAGGGAAGCTATGGTTGGAGAGGCTTCGACAATCCGGTTGACGGACCGAACGGCCCTGCACAGAGACGGACCTCAGCGTCTTCTGGACTGGCCCTTAACGGGAGGAATCGAGAGATGATGCGGTGCGCGCTGTGTTGTTTGATCTGCATGGGCGTGGCCCTTGTTGGCGGATGCAGGAAAGAGCCCGTTGCGAGCAAGACAACACTTCAGGAGGCGATCGAGGCAGGCGACGTCAAGTGGGTGGGAACTCTTCTTGAAAACGGCGCCGACATCAACGCGCCGGTCAGAGGCCCATACACTCCCCTGATGTTGGCCATAGACAAGGGACAGAGAGATGTGGCAGAGGCTCTCATCAACGAGGGCGCCAATGTTAACGCCGTAACCGGCAACCGCAAAGCAGCCTTGCACATGGCAGCGGAGAAAGGTGATGCCCGTTTGGTCGAACTGCTGATCGCGGCTGGGGCGAAACTCGATGCCATGTTGGGTTTTGGCTGGATGCCTCTGCACCATGCACTCAACTACCACCACGTCGATGTGGCAAGAGTGCTTATCGCTCATGGCTGCAACGTCAACGCCAGGACGGATATGGGCGAGACAGCCTTGTTTCGTGCGCCTTTCTGCCACGACAAGGCAATCGTCGAACTGCTGATCGCAAACGGCGCCGATGTCAACGCCAGGGACAACCAGGGGCGAACCGCGCTGCACATGGCAGCCACGGTAGGTGGTGTATCCGTGGCTACGGTGCTTGTCAACGCCGGCGCCGATCTGGACGTGAAAGATGCGACGGGTAAAACGCCTTTGCACTACGCCGTCTTGGTTCCAGAGCCAGACCGGCGAACCGAACTGGTGCGTCTGCTCGTTGGCAAAGGCGCGGATGTCAACGCTCAGGCCCCGTCCGGCTGGACACCCTTGCACTACGCGGCACGCGAAGGTTTCTCCGAAACGATTGCGCTGCTGTTGGACAACGGCGCAGACGCCGAGGTCAAGACAGCCTCCGGCCAAACCCCCATGGACCTCGCCAGCCGTCGTGGGCACCGCGACATCGCCAACCTTCTGACGACCCACACCGCCAGGCCATAGAGAATGTCTGCGCAAGTTCAAGGGATATGGCCTTGGGTGTCTCTCGTGAATGATGTAGAAGGGCGGCCGGCCCGGCGGAAATACTGGCGGACGCGGGATGTTGAGCGTTACAATGAGGTCTTGCACGGTCTGGAATCCCGGGTCTGTGGAGGTGCTCATGATGAACACGTCAGCGAACAAAGAGACATCGTGTACGCGTCGGGAGGCGCTTCGGGTGTTGGGCGGCGCGGGGGTGGTGGCGGCGTTTCCTTCGATTGTACCGTCTTCGGTATTGGGCAAGAATGCGCCGTCCGGCCGGATCACAGTCGGGATGGTGGGGATGGGACGGCAGGCGCTGTATGCCAATCTCAAGCCGTTTCTGTTCTCGGATGAGGCGCGGGTGGTCGCGGTGTGCGACGTCAACCGCTGGCGTCTGGAAAAGGCCAAGGCGGAAGTGGACAAGCACTACGGCAACAGCGATTGTCTGGCGACGACGGACTGGCGCGAGGTGGTCGGACGCGACGATATCGACGCGATCATGAACTCGACGCCAGACCACTGGCACGTGCCCATCTCGGTCGCGGCGGTACGCTGCGGAAAGCACGTCTCATGCGAGAAACCGCTGACGTTGTCGGTGGCCGAAGGCCGCGTGCTGGCCAATGCGGTGGCCAAACACGGTGTGACGTTCCGCACCGACAGCGAATGCCGCACGGATGCATACATGCACCGCGTCGCCGAGCTGGTGCGCAACGGGTACGTCGGCGCGATCCAGCGCATCGAGGTCGGCGTGCCCACGGGCGACGTCGCCGGAGGCCAGGCGACGCCGACGCCCGTCCCTGCGGAACTCGACTACGACATGTGGACGGGGCCGGCGCCGCAGAGGCCCTACGCAGTGGACCGGGTCCATCCGCCGCAGGCGTACACGCGGCCGGGCTGGATGCGATGCCGGGACACGTGCGAGGGGATGGTCACGAACTGGGGCGCGCACACGCTCGACGTGACGCAACTGCTCCACGACAGCGAGCGGACCGGCCCGGTCAGCGTGGAGGGCAAAGGCGAATACCCGGCGCCGGGTTCCGGCCTGTGGAACGTGCTGCTGAGCTTCCAGGTGCAATACCGCTACGCTGATGGCGTCGTGGTGGATTACCACACGGCCGAAGGCGCGTTCATCCGCGTCGAGGGAACCGACGGCTGGATTCACGCGCCGTGGCTGGGCGGGCAGATGACCGCCAGCGACCCGGCGATCCTGCGGATCAAGCTCAGGGACAGCGACGTCCGATTGCCCCAACGGCAGGACAAGGAAGACTTCCTCTACGGCATCCGAAACAAGGCGACAACAATGGCCGACGCCGAGGTGGGCCACCGCACCTGCTCGATGTGCCAGATCGCGCACATCGCCATCCAGCGCGGCCGCAGGCTTCAGTGGGACCCGGACACCGAGCGCTTCGTCGACGACGAGAAGGCGAATCAGATGCTGCACCGGTCGTATCGCAAGCCGTGGGACCTGGACATCAACTTCTGATGCAGCCCACAGAGATGGGGGCGAATGACTGTTCGCCTCTGGTACGGGCGAATGATTATTCGCCCCTACTACAGCCATCCTCAATCCCGATGTGCATCGGGCTTGAGGCTGCCACACGAAGAGGGTGTGCGAGTCAGTTCTTCGCTTTTTCGAGGACGGAGGCGAGGGTGACGGGGCAGCCGCCCTGCTTCTTCGATTCGTCGGCGGCGGTCATGAAGGCGAAGATCTCGATGGTCTCTTCGGCAGGCACGGGGATGTGGCCCGTCTCGAAGAACTTGACGATCTCGTTGACGAGGTGCCCATAGCCTTCGTAGCCGCCGCTGCGGGCAATGCCCTTGGTGCCGAAGACCATCGCGCCGTAGTCCTGCCGGCCGCTCTTGAGCCCGCGATAGGTGCCGATCCGCCCATCCTTCCAGCGGCCGACGACGAACTCGGCGCCGTCGGTCTGGAGACGCTGGACGGACTCGCAGCCCGGCCCCATGATCGTGAAGAGGATCTCGACGCCGTGGACGCCGTACCAGTAGAGGTCGGGATGGTGCTCTTCGAGGCTGCATGGGCTGAACGCATCGCAGCCCCGGACCTCGCCGATCTGGTCGTTGTTTCGCATGCCGAGCACACCCGGCCCGAACCGCAGCGAGGAGCTGGACCAGCAAGGGACATTGTTCTCTTTGGCGAGCCGGAAGATCTCGATCACGTCGGCCAGACTGCCGGCCATGGGCTTGTCGATGAAGAGCGGCTTCTTCGCGGCGATCACCGGCCTGGCCTGCGCCAGGTGCGGCCGGCCGTCGACGCTCTCCAGCAGCACGCCGTCCACCTTGCGGCACAGCTCCTCGATACTGCCGACGATCTCCACGCCGAATTCGTCCTTCAGTTGCTTCGTGTAGCCCTCGACCCGGTTGGCGGATGACGGGATGTCGGCCGAACCGCCCGGATAGCCGGCGACAACCCGGTAGCTCCAGTCCTTCGCCGGGTCGTTCAGCAGCTTCGTGAAGGCGATGACGTGCGACGTGTCGAGTCCGATCAAACCGATGCGAAAGGTGGGGCGAGCGTCCGCGCCCGTCTCGTCTGCAAACGCGGAAGAACCAAGACACAACAGCGACATCAAAACCACGACCGTCGTACGAGCCATCATCGAGCCTCCACTTCTATGTTACATCTTCTCTGTCATCCTGACGCAAAGCGGAAGGATCTGGGCCTCGAACGAGAACAACTTCTCCTATCCCTTGCCAGGTCCTTCGCTCCGCTCAGGATGACAATACGAATGCACATCCTGATCGGTGTTATACCTTGTCGGGCGTCGGGCACACGAACGGGGCGCGGTACTCGCGGTGCAGGATCGCGTTGGCCTCGGCGCTGTTGGTGAACACTTCCTTCTTCGGATCGAACTGAAGCAGCGGCCCCATCGAGATCGGGTACTTGTCGAGATCGACGCCGCTGTCGGTCAGATGGCGCAGGGTCCGGTTGAGCGTCAGGATATTGTTGTCGCGGCTCTTGACCTTCTCGAGCACCGCCTTGGCTTCGGCCACGGAGACCTTGTTGTTCTCGCCCAGATAGTAGCTGATATTGGCCAGGTGCGCCAGCGCCGCCGACAGATGACCCTGGAAGGCGTCGGAGTTGAGGTCCTTCGAGCGCCGGCTGCGCACGGCCTGGACGAAGTTGTCGTAGTGATCGCCGCCGCCTTTGAACTCCTTGACGAGGCGGCCCTGAAGGTCGAACACAACGCAGTGGTCGTACTCCCTCTGAGCGAGGTAGCCTTCGGTCCCGTAGAAGATGACGCCGATCTTGTTGCCCTTGACGCTGTCGAACAGGGTGTTGATTTCCATGTCGGCGGAATTGTCCACGGACAGGCCGCGCGTCTCGAAGACCATGCACTTGTCGCCGTAGTCGTAGATGGCCACTTCCGTGTTGGGGGTGTCGCCCGCATCGACGTAGGCGGGATCATTGCGTTCGGCCTGATAGCCGAGGCGTCCGCCGTACGTGATCACGCTGTCGGGATGCCGATTGACGCCGAGGCCCCACCGCGCGATGTCGGTCTGGTGCGGCCCCTGGTTGCCCGAGTCGCCGTTGCCATAGAGGCGTTGCCAGTGCCAGTCGTAGTGGAACTGCGGGCGGGTCAGTTTGGGCGAGCTGTACGGGGCCGGCCCGCTCCAGAGATCGAAGTCCACGTCGGCGGGAATCGGGTAGTCGCCCAACGCGCCAATCGACTTGCGGCGCTTGTAGCACAGACCCCGGGCGAAGTTGACCTCGCCGATGCCCCCTTTGGCGAGGAATTCCATCGCGTCCCGGATGGCGGGGTTTGAACGGCATTGCGTACCCACCTGGCAGATCCGTTTGTACTTCTTCGCGGCGGCCACCAGCGCGGCCCCCTCCGGAATATCGTGGCTGATCGGCTTTTCGATGTAAACGTCCTTGCCCGCCTGCATCGCCCAGACGCCGCACAGCGCGTGCCAGTGGTTCGGCGTCGCAGTCGAGACGATGTCGAGCGACTTGTCGTCGAACGCCTCGCGCATGTCCGCGACCCACTTGGGACGCTTGCCGGTCTTCTTCTCGATCGAATTGCAGCAATTCTCGCCGACCTTCTCGTCCACGTCGACGATGTAGGCGATTTCGCAGTCCTTGCGACCGGAGAAAGCGCTGATGTGGCTGCCGCCGCGACTCTTGCAACCGACGACGGCGCAGAGAAGCTTGTCATTGGCGCCAGCGTTCTGCGCTCGGGCGGTGCCGATCATAGGAGCGGTCGAGATCATCGCCGCCGTGGTAAACATCGAGTCCCGCAGGAACTGTCGTCGCGTTCGCTCTGTCATGATGGCTGCTCCTTTATCGAATAGATCTGCCATGCTCTACGTCCACCTCGTCACCGCCCCTATCCATTGCCTCAGTGTACCCGACGCCGACGCCATTTCAAGGCACACGGCACCAATTCCTCGTCAGCCTGCCGCGAGCCTAAAGCTTGGCGTTGCGGTCCGGTGGTTCAATGCCCAGCAGATGGCGCACGAAGAAATCATCGCGTCGCCGGCTGCCGTAGGCGCCGCCGTTGCCGTGCCCGGCGCCGGGAACCACGACAAGATCGAAGTCCTTGTCCGCCTTGATCAGGGCATCGACGAAACGCATCGTGGATTCCGGCGGGACGTTGTCGTCCATCTCGCCGACAACCAGCATGAGCTTGCCCTGCAAGCGATGGGCGTTCTCGATATTGGAGCATTCGGCGTACTGGGGCCCAACGGGGTAGCCCATCCACTGCTCATTCCAGGAGGCCTTGTCCATGCGGTTGTCGTGACATCCGCATGAGGCGACGGCGACCTTGTAGAACTCCGGATGGAACAGCACCGCGCCGGCGGCGTTCTGCCCTCCGGCGGATGTGCCATAGACTCCCACGCGGCTGATGTCATAGTACGCATACTTCTTCGCGGCGGCCTGGTGCCACAGAATGCGGTCGGGAAAACCGGCGTCCTTGAGGTCCTTCCAGCAGGCGTCGTGAAAGGCCTTGGAGCGATGGGCAGTGCCCATGCCATCCATCTGCACGACGATGAAACCGAGGTCCGTCAGAGAGGAGAATCGATTGAAGGGGCTGAAGCTCTTGGGCACATAGGCGCTCTGCGGGCCGGCGTAGATCTGCTCGATGACCGGGTACTTCCTGCCGGGATCGAAATCCTTCGGACGGCAGATGATTCCCCAGATGTCGGTCGCGCCGTCGCGGCCTTTGGCGACGAAGACCTCCGGCGCGGTCCAGCCACCGGCGATCAGTTCGCTGATGTCCGCCTTCTCGAGATCGCAGATCAGCGAGCCGTCCGAGGCGCGACGCAGCGTGTGCACGGGAGCCATGTCTACGCGGCTGTAGGTATCGATCAGGAATCGGCGGTCGGGAGAGAACTGGATCGAATGGTTCCCATCGCCTTCGGTCAGGGCCACGAGGCCGGAACCGTCGAAGTTGATGCGGTAGTAGTGGAGGAAATACGGGTCCTGGTCGGGGTTCCTGCCGCCCGCCTCGAACCAGATCTGGCGGGCCTGCTCGTCGATCCGCTCGATGCCTCGCACGACCCATTGGCCCCGCGTGATCGGATTGACGATTCTGCCTTCCTTCGTGTCCACGAGATAGAGGTGCCGCCATCCATCCCGCTCGGAGGCGTAGACGATCTCGTCGCTCTCGTCCAGCCAGTTGACGCGCTCCAGTCTCAGGTTCTCGGTGTGGGCGGTCCAGATGAAGGTCTCGGTCTTCTCGTCGATCAGGTTCCGCGTCCGGCCCGTCTGCGAATCGACCTCGATGACGCGGAACCGCTGGTGGCCTCGGTCGATCTTCTCGTAGGCAAAGTGGCGGCCGTCCTTCTTCCAGTGCAGCTCAGGCCTTTGCCAGTCGAGTTCGAGCTTGTCGACCTCAGGCTTGATCTGCGCGCGGCTTTCAATATCGAAGAGGTTCAGCTCGTACGTGGCAAACTTGTCGCCCGGAAGCGCGTAGGGCCGGGTGTGGAGCTTGGCCCGCCCGCCGCCGGCAGGCGACGACTCGATCCGGTAGACCTCCTTGTTGTCTCCCGGCTCGACCCGAAAGGCCACCAGCGTCTGCGAGTCCGGCGCCCAGGAGAGCAGGTCGTACGCGTTGCCCTCGGCGCCGTCGGTGCTGAGCTGGATCTCCTCGTCGGTGTCCCTGGC
>CAZNSM010000167.1:8157-10733 GCA_964575615.1 uncultured Pirellulales bacterium
GGCGTGATCCGGCCCTTGTAGTACCCTTCCACCCGACGCGGGCCCCGCATCCGATCCTGCGGCGACTCGGCAGCCGAGACCAGCATGCTCACCGGCAGCAGGCCAAGAGCCAAAAACAGGACTACGCATCGGCTGTATTCGTGGCGACTTCTCATGGTCATCCTCTACTCCAGGTGTCATTCATTCGAGTGCTTGAACATGGGGTCCCGGCGAAGGCGTGTCACGGCAGATATCGCCAGTCGACCTTGCCCTTGTAGGCCATGGTCGTCTCGACGAGATCGAACAGGCCCGGGTCGTAGGCCTTCAGGGCCTCGCGCGTCGTGATCGGTGCGGCGGCGTCATTGGGGCAGACGCCCTGCCCGACGGCGTCGAAATAGGCCAGCACGCCCTCGGTCCAGTACTCGACGCGGTTATGGACGGCCACGGTGCCCTTCCACAGGCCGCGGCTCATGGCATCGTCGTAGAGCGTCTTGAGTTGCTCGTCGAAGCGGACGTCCATCCGTTGCACCCGCAATTCATACTGCTGGACGTCACGTCTGCGATTGTCCCAGTTGGGGTCCACCGGGCGCGTGCCGGTGACATGGTAGAGCGCCTTGGCGAAGACACGGATCACCTGGCATTCCGTCGCGTAGGGATCGCGGGCCAGGTCGCCGAGCACGTTGGTCTGATCCACGACGAGCAGATTGACGCCGGGCGTGTACTCCAGGTAGCGACCCGTGTGGTCGGCGCCCTTTTCGGCCATCTGCGGGAACTCCGGCAGGTCGGCCAGACTCTCCGATGGGCCGAGCACCACCAGCCTCAGATCCTCGGCCATCAGCGCCTTGAGGATGTCGTGGCGGTAGGCAAACATTCTGCGAATCGTGTCGTTGGCCTTGAGCAGGGCTTCGTCGCAGGCCTCGCGTCCGAGCACGGTGAACTCGCGCGCCCAGGTGAATTTCGTGTAGTACGGATCGATGTTGAACCGGGCGGGCGGCGCGATCACGTTGGGCAGAGGTTGCAGCCACGTGTAGCGCCAGTCCTGTTCGGGACGGAGGTTGAACGTGCGGCAGACGAGCTCGTAGCCTTCGGGGTCGTAGATCTTGAGTTGCTCGCGCTTGCCGATGGGACCATGATTCCAGTTGTTGACGCGGTTGCACTCGAAATAGGCCTGCGCGATCTCGCACCAGTACTCGGCCGGGTTGCTGATCGCGTAGGTGTCTTTGTACAAGCCTTTGTCGACGGCGTTGTGATAGGCGGCCATGCGGCGGCCATCCCACTCAGGCTCGACGCGGCGCAGCGTACTGTCGATGGTGTGGCAGAACTCGTGGACCGCGATGCTCTCGTCGTCGTAGCGATCTATGGGCAGGCTCAGGAGGTTCTCCTCTCCGAAGCTGGTCGGATAGCCGCCTGTGCCGCGAACCCGCTCGTTCACGTAGTCGGGGTTCGGTTCGTTGCGGTTCTCCGGCATGTCGGTGTAGACCTGGTCCTTGCCGATCACGATCAGGTACATGCCTTGCTCGACCATGGCCTGGAGGATGTCGGGCCGGCCGGCAAGCATGTGCGTGACGATCTCGTAGGTCCGCTGCAACGCCCGATCCGCCACCTCTTCCGAGGCCAACACGGGCATGCCCTTGACGTCGATGCACTTCTTGTAGAAGTCGCGATAGATGCTCACATCCACAGGACCGCCCCTGCGCCGGCCGGGCCGGCCCGCCGCGATCTTCTCGAAGAACGACTCCGGCGGCACCATGACCATCGGGACCTCGGCCCCTTCGCTCGACCGGCTGCACACGGCAACGCTCGCCGCCAGGACACCTACCACCATCAGACCTCGCGCTGTCAATCGCACAAGCAACACCTTTCCACGCGCATGCGTCATTCCCCCTGCCACCGAAGTAGGGGCGAATAATCACTCGCCCCTACGAAGGCATCTTGAAGTCCTCGCGGCTCTCGATCAACTCCTGACGACCCACCTGGCCAAGCCCGATTTCATCGTCGCTCAGATAACACGCCGGGTCCGGCGCCCAAGGATCGCCGAAATAGGCATCGGCCCGCACGCGAAGGCTCCCGCCGCAGGCATCGAAGAACCTGCACAGCCGGCAGCGGCCTTTGATGCGCGACCGGCGGTCCCGCAATCCCTTCAGCAACGGCTCGTCCGGGTCCATCCAGATTTCGCTGAACGGTCTCTCACGAACGCTGCCCAGGTCGTACCGCCACCAGAACTGGTCAGGATGGACGTGGCCTTCGTAGTCGATGCAGCCGATACCGACCCCGCTGCTGTAGAGGCCGCCGCCGTTCCAGGTGAGCAGCTTCCAGACCTCCTCGGCCCGGCCGTCCCCTGCGGCCAGCAGCTTCAGGTAGAGATAGACCCCGTCCACGTGGTTGTCCACGGTCAGGATGTCCGTCTCGCGGTCGGCCTCCTCGAAGAACCGGGCCTTGGCGAGAATGCGATCGATCGCGTCGCGACTCTCGGCGTGCGACAGGTCGTCTCCGATCATCGCGGCGCCGCGCCCGCTGGGCACCAGATGGTAGAAACACACGCGTTCGATGCCCTCGGTCTCGAAGAAATCGAAGAGGCCTTCCAGGTCCTGCACGTT
>CAZNSM010000168.1:0-1572 GCA_964575615.1 uncultured Pirellulales bacterium
TCGAGGATCTGAAGCTCGTAGCGTCTCTGAATGTAGACGCCGCTGTTGCCGCGACCCTGGCCCGTCACGTCAGGCGGCAGTTGCGGCGTCTTGAACTCGATGTGCATCGCGAAATCCCGGACCGGCTCGTTCGTGACGATGCTGCCGCTGCCCGGGACGATCTGCATCGCACCGTCGGCCAGCGTCCAGCGAATGTCACCACCACCGTCCCGCTGCCACCGCGAGAAGTCCGTTCCGTCGAACAGCGTGACCGCATTGGCCGGCCGGCTGAACGTCGCCTCCACTTGCGGCGGGTTGGCGTAGTCGTTCCAGATCCGCTCGGCGTCGGCCACCACGACCTTGCCCTGGTGAACGTACATCCGGTAGCGGAACACGTGGTCTTCGCCGGGCTTCATCTCCCAGGCTCCCGCCTGCGAGGGGCAGAAGTTGAAGAAGACATAGTTGTCGGGCTCCGGCCAGATACGCATCGGCTCGGGATGCTGGAAATTCTGCGGATGGCTGTAGAACGTGACGCCTTCCCACTCGTCGATCCTGCCGGACGTGTCGCACCAGCGGGCGCGGGTGGCGTGGCCGTCGCGGCCCTTGCCCTCGCTGGTCAGATAGGCGGCCGTTTCACCCTTCCACTTCGAGGTCGCGCGGAAGCCAAGTCCGCCGTAACGGTACTCATCCTGGAGCAGCGGCTCATCCGCGACGCAGCGCTGTGTGGACTTGAAGTCGATCAGCCAGTAGCCCTTCTGGGGCCCGCCCACATTGAACGCGCGGACATCCCAGACCTCGTCGAGGATCACCTGCTCGCCCTTGCTCGTCTTGCGGGCCACGTGCTCCTGCTGAACCTGGAAGCCGCCAAACACCGGCCCATCGGTCGTCGAGAGATACTTCGCGAAGCGGACGGTCCCGGTGCCGTCGCCGACGTTCCAGAAATCGACCATCTTGCCTTCGAAGTGCGTGTGCGTCCACGGCATCCACAGTCCCATGTGATGGATGTGGTCCGCCGGGTGGATCTCGGTCAGCACCGAGCCTTTGGTCGACCAGAGCGGGTGGATGAATCCGCTGCGGTCGTAGAGGGGCCAGCGCTCCTGCGGAATTCGTCCCATGTCCTGCGGATGGGGAACGACGGCGTGATTGTAGCGCAGGATCTCGACGCCGCCCATTTCGAGGTCCAGGGCCTTGTCCCCCTTGACCGCCTTGACCAGGCCATCCGTCGCCGGCGTACCACGGACCAGCTCGAAGACGCGGCTCTGTCCGGCCGGCGTCGTGCCGCGAAGGACCCACCACAGCCTCGGGGCCGGTCCGGCTTCGACCTGGGCGGGCACCGCGATACGCTGCGAGCCCTTGACTTCTTCCAGACGCAACGACGAGACGTCGGTCAGCCCGACCAGCGGCGCCGATACCGGCGTGTCCACGCGGGTGTACTCGCCCGCCTGGACCATAAACGTCGCCAGCGGTTCGGCGGCAGACGCCTGCATGCCAAACAGGAGACAGAAGAGCACGAGCAAGGAGAAGGCTGCTGTTTTCATAGATGGACGTGTCTGCATGGCGGCGCTCCTTTCATTTCCAGCGGCTGTGCGGCCC
>CAZNSM010000168.1:1672-10727 GCA_964575615.1 uncultured Pirellulales bacterium
ACCCCTTGACGCAGATGAGCGGTTCGAGGCGCGCGACTTTTTTGGCCAGGCCGGCCTTCTCGGTGGCGTCGACGACGGCGGTGACATCCTTGTACGCGCCGGGCGCCTCCTCGGCGACGCCCCGCAGCGAGGCGCCTTTGATTACGATGCCCTTCTGCGCCAGGTGCATGACGACGTCTTTGCCGTGCCAGCGATGAGTGGCCTGCTTGCGGCTCATGGCGCGGCCCGCCCCGTGGCAGCAGGAGCCGAACGACAGCTCCATGCCCGTCCGCGTGCCCGCCAGGATGTACGAGGACGTGCCCATGGTTCCGCCGATCAGGACGGGCTGGCCGGTCTGCTGCAAGTCCTCCGGCAGCGCCGGATGGCCCGGCCCGAACGCGCGGGTCGCGCCCTTGCGATGGATGTAGAGCTTTCTCGGCTTGCCGTCGACGAGGTGTTCCTCGACCTTGCAGGTGTTGTGCGAGACATCGTAGAGCAGCTTGACCTCGGCCCTGGGCAGGACATCGCAAAACACCTGGCGGAGCAAATGCGTCAGGACCTGCCGGTTGGCCACGGCGCAATTGATGCCCGCGTTCATCGCACCGAAGTATTGCCGGCCCAGATCGGACTTGATCGGAGCACAGGCCAATTCCTTCTCGGGCAGCTCGATGCCTTCGCTCTTGGCCGCCTTGACCATGCGGGGCAGGAAATCGGTGGCAACCTGATGGCCCAGGCCGCGAGAGCCGCAGTGGATCATCACGACGATGTCGTTCAGACGCAGGCCAAACGCCTCGGCAATCGCGGCGTCGTAGATCGCCGAGATGCGCTGCACTTCGAGATAGTGGTTGCCCGAACCGAGCGTGCCGACCTGGTCCCTCTGTCGCTGCTTGGCGTGATCGGAAACGAATCGCGGCTCGGCGCCGGCCATCCGGCCGTTCTCCTCGATGCGCGCGAGGTCTTCCTGCGCGCCATAGCCTCGCGAGACCGCCCAGTGCGCTCCGCCGCGCAGCATGTCGTCCATCTCGTCGGGCGACAGTTCAAGCTGGCCTCGGCTGCCGACGCCGGCCGGGATGCGATGGGCCAGCATCGTCGCAAGCTGGTCTTTGCATCGTTCGACGTCGTCGTACGTCAGGCCGGTCGTCAGGGCCCGCACGCCGCAGGCGATATCAAAGCCGACGCCGCCGGCCGAGATCACGCCGCCCTGCTCGGCATCGAAGCCGGCTACGCCACCAATGGGAAAGCCGTAGCCCCAGTGAGCGTCCGGCATTGCGTACGACGCATGGACCACGCCCGGCAGCGCCGCCACGTGCGCCGCCTGCACGTAGACCTGCTCGTCCATCGCATCGATCAAGGGTTTATCCGCAAAGACGACGACGGGGACTTGCATGGCGCCGAACGGTTCGATGGACCACGCGCAGTCGCTTTGGCGCTTGAGCTTCTCGGCATACATGCCGCGCATTCTCCTTCCTTAGACATCCACGATGCACTGGGCCATCCACATGCCTTTGGAATCGCGTTCCACTTTCAAGTCCGCATAGGTGGCCGCCTTGACCTCGACCGCCGGCTGGTGCCTGGCCGCGTCCACCTCTTCGCCCCAGGCGGTCGCCTGAAGGCCGCCTTCGACGGGCCGGACGTCAAAGCGGCCGAACAGCATCTTCCGTGTGTCCATTTCGTAGAGCACGGCGCTGAGCCAGTACCAGAAGAGCATCTCATCGTCGTCGTCTTCGCAGACAATCGCGACGGATCTCCGAGGCTCGATCTTCGCCGGGTCGGTGATGATGGCGGTCAGCGCCAGCGCCGCTTGGGCAAACGCCTCTTCGCGCGTTCGACCGAACCCACGAATCCCCATGTCCGCCGGATGCGAGTAGTGTTCCCAATGTGGCTGGCCCATAGCGAATCCCCAATAGAGACTTGGTACGGGCGAATGATGATTCGCCCCTACCGGGCCATCACCACGGACGACCAACCGGTTTCGTTGCGTCCGGGCGAGGTGTCCCGCGCTTTCACGCGGAAGCGGTGCCCCTGGCCGGAGCGCCCGATCAGGACGGAGTACTGCCGAGAGCTTTGCCACTTGCTGCTGAACCCGGATTCCGTCGTGCACTCGAAGAAGTACTCCACGTCCGTCGTGTCGTCAACCGCTTCGGCCGCGGTCATCTCTGCATAGTAGCTGAGGCTGGTATTGCCCCTCTTGACTTCGTCGGGCTCGGACTCCCATTCCATCGGGTCCGGGGTCGGCGGTTGCAGGTCGGCGGTGACGGACAGGGAGAAGAGCGTCGTATTCTGGTTGGGTGATTTGTCCCTGGCGCGAACCCGGAAGGTGTACCGACCATGCGGTACAGATGTCACTTCATAGGTCCGGCTGCTCTGCCAGTTGCTGCTGTAGTCCGGATGGGAAGTGCAATCGAACTGGTATTCGACGCCGCTGGCGTCGGTGGCCTCCGTGGCCACCATGCGGATCGTGTTCGACGAAACGCCGTAAGGCTCGTTCTCCCAGCTCATCGGGCTTGGCGTCGGCGCTTCGGTGTCGTCTGCCAACGTGGCGGCGCGAGTGATCTCCGACCAGTCCGTCTCCAGTCGATTGCCCCGATTCCGCGCCTTGACTCGATACCAGTACAGGGTCACGGGCTGCAATCCCGTCTGCTCCCATCGCGGCTCCTGCCCGGCCACGAATGTCCGCCAGCCGCTGTTGATGTCGGGCGTCAGGAAGTTCTCGAAGTAGTACTCCACTCCGGTCCCGTCGGTGCTCGTCGCCGTGGTCGCCACCATGGCGATCGAATAGGGCCCGGTTCCGTACGGCGCGGTCGCCCAGGTCATCGGATTGGGCAGCGGAGGCGTCGGCACCGGCGGACCCGACCGCCACACCATCCCGAGGATCGCAAAATCGCGGAAGTCCACAACACCGTTGCGATCGATGTCTTCGGCGAGCAGATCGTCCTGCGCCGGCCACATCGTGGCGAACCGGGCCAAGTCGTCCGGCTCGACATGCCCATCATGGTTCAGGTCCGCCGGGTGCCCGGTGTCGGTCAGCGACATGCTGGCCTGGGCGGTGCCGCCGTAGGCGCCGAGATTGATGTTCCTGCCATGTGGCCACAATTCGGCCGACCATTCCGAGGTCGGGTTGCCCGCGTCGATGCAGCGGCTCGTCTCCGCGTCGATAACCCACTGGCGCACCGCCGGGTCCCAGCGGCCGGCTTGCGACTTGAGATGGTAGTCGCCGTCGATCCACACGCCGTCGTCCCAGCGCCCATCGACGGCAAACGACGGATCGGCCACCACATCTCCGAGTCCCATCGCGGCGTTGCCCCCGAAGTTGCCGCCGTCGTTCATCCAGAAGGCGTTGTACGAGTTGATGCACGGGCCGAAGATGCCGGCGGTAAGAGGCGCGGCATTGAACGCGATGATGTTGTTGCAGACCGTCCCCGGACACCGGCTGATCGCACCGCCGTACGTGCCCGCGATATTGCCCACAATCGTGTTGTTGCAGACCAACTGCGTGCAACTGTACAACCCGCCGCCTTCGCCCTCCGCTCGATTGCCGGCGATGACGTTGTTCTCGATCCATCCGTTGCAGGCGTAGAGCCCGCCGCCTTCGGGGATCGCGAAGTTGCCGACGATCGTGTTGCCGACGATCTCACCGTCGCAGAAGTACAACCCGCCGGCGTTGGAGTTGTAGGAGATCAGGTTGTCGCGAATCGATCCGTTGCCGTAGGCGACGCCGGCGTTGTTGTAGGAGATGGTGTTGCCGCGAATCGATCCATTGCAGGCGAAGATCCCTTCCAGCTCGTTGGAGACGATGGTATTGCCCGCGATGGTCGGGGCGGCATCGCTCTGGCCGGTGATACCTGCGCCCTGGCAATCTCGGATGATGTTCTTCGATATCGTCGGAGCCGACCCCACGCAGAAGATGCCGTATCCAGTGACCGTGAAGCCTTGCAGCACGGAGTCGCCGCCCTCGCCAAAGTCGAAGATGACGCTGGAACCGGACGGTCCGGCGATCACCGTCGTTTGGACCACCGTCGGGTCGTCCGGGGCCAGGCTGCGCACGGTCACACCCCTGCCGTTGAAGACAATCCGCTCACGGTATGTTCCCGGCCTGACCACGATGACGTCGCCGTCCCAGGAGTCGTCGATCGCCTTCTGGATGGTCGCATAGTCGGCCGGACCGTCATCATCCACGGAAATCGTCTTTGCCAGGCAGGGAATGGCCGAAATCGCCGCGATCAGCAACACAACAAGCCTGTTCATACCGAAATCCTTCCTCCTGTGAATCCTATCTCGACAAGCAACCATGATAGCAAAAACCCGCGTTTCATTCAAGCTCTGCGGGCAGTTCCTGAGGCATTATCGGCTCCAGCGGACCGGGACTTGCGATCAGGGAATACGTCTGCTCGCATTCCGGGACAGTTGCCCCCAACACGGTGACCCGCCAGGAGCCATCAATGGGGTTCTCCACGTGGACCTGCTCGACGTTGTTCGTGCGGTCCTCCCGGTCGCGGCGAGCCGGCTGCTGAGGCCCAGACGGATCGAGCGTCCACGGGAAATGACGCTGCCCGCTGGGATCGGTCACCACGAGGTCCAGGTCGTTGACCAGGGTGTGGGCCGCCAGCGGGTCGGCGGGGAAATCGTCCCAGACCAGAGTCACTTTCAGTTCCGCCGGATCGGGCAGCACCTCCAGCGTATAAACGCGCTCCTGTTCCGGCGAGACGATGCGATCCTCTACGATGACTTCGTCAAGCGTATCGGCGCGAATCAGATCGACAGCCTCCCTGGCATCGATCGCCCCGTACCCGCAGGAATAGTCGGGCCCCGGATTCTCCAGGTCGCTTGCCGTGTGGATCAAAATCGCTTTGAGCGTCGAGGGCAGCGGATCGGCTTCGTGCGTGCCCCGCCAATCCTCCAGAAGCAGGGCCAGAATCCCCGAAACCGACGGCGCCGCCATCGAGGTGCCGCAGCCGGAACCATAACGATTCGAAGGCAGCGTCGACCAGACGCTCCAGCCTTTGCGCGCCTCGCAGCCGGGAGACATCACATCGGGCTTGATCCGGCCATCGGCGGTGGGCCCCTTGTTGCTCCACGACCAGATCGAGCCGTCGTCCGAATTGGTGGCCCCGACCGCGACAACGTTCTTGGCGACAGCCATCGACGTGATCGTCGCCCGATCGCCTTCGTTGCCCGCTGCACAAACAACCGAAACCGGCCTGCCCAGCCCGCCTCGCACGATATCATCCAGCGCTGCGCAGTAGTCTTTGTAGTAATGCCACTCGACCTTGCCCCAGGAGTTGTTGGAGATGTCGATGCCATATAGACCCACGGCTTGCTCGTACTGCTCGCCAAGCTCCGCCACGTTGTCCCAGGCGCGAAACGAGACGAGCGTCGCGCCCGGCGCCATACCCCGGTACCGGCGGCCGGGCAGCAGACTGCCATCGCCCAGCAGCGTGCCGGCTACCAGCGTGGCGTGATCGCCTATCTGGGCGCCGTCATCGATGTTCACCACACGACCGATCAGGTCCACGTGATTGGCGTCGGGATGACGCGATTCCCATTGGCCAACGACGACGCCGGAGCCGCTCAGGTCGTACGGCGAAGCTTGGACCGTATCCACGTTGGTCGCGGCCCTCACGCCATCGTTCAGGTCGATTGATTCATAGTGCTGATCGATCCACTTGACGCTGTCGTGCGAGGCCAGGTCGTATAGGCGGTCCTCCGGCAGAAGCAGGACGATGCGATGATCCACGCTGCTGCTCGCCAGGATGTGCCCTCCAAGCTGAACGATGAATTCTGTGCCCGCCTGGAGGTCGGCGTCCTCGAAGAACGTCGCAATCAGCCTGGCCCGGCCGGAATCGGCTCTCGAACAGACATTGACACCCCCCTCGCGCAGGGAAGGGTCGATTTTGTCCTGTGGCTCGATCTTGGCCAAGGCCCGGACTTCGGGCATGGCCGCCACCCGCTCGGCCTCGCTGAGGGGCAGACTCGCCAGCCAGGCGCGGTGGGGAATGTACGAGAGCAGTCTTACCCGCGCCCGGGCCAGGATCTCCCGCTGTTCGGCCGTCGGTATCGCGTCCAATTGCAGGATCACGTGGATTGGCTCCGAGCCGGCAGCTTTCCGGGCAGGCAGCAGATCGCCCAGGCCGGCCTTCGGAACGAAACGTCGGCTCTTAAGCAGCACCATATCGGCGCCGAGCGTCTGGCTCGCGACCAGCAGAACAAGGAACAGGCTCGCGACAGCGTTCGCCTTGCGCATGGCGACATCGCCGCCCGTTGTTGTCCAGCGTGGATTCACTCCGAGGCCCATCGGAACCCTACACCCCCGTTTCATGCACCAACCCGGCCTCACTGCCGCCGGTGAGCCGTTCAACTCACCGCCAGGGGACGGTCCCCTCCCGATCCTGCGTTTCAAGATACCCATTATATCATTCCGGGCGGATCGTTTCCAGTCCCACGGGGCAGATTCCGGGCGGTGTTCGAACCGGATCACGGCCCCGGGATGAAGACATATCGGACGTTGCCATGCAATAGAGGCCTGCGGCGGTGGGTCTTGGCGGAGAACATCTGAAGGCCTGCCCGACAATTCTCTATCCATCTATGAAACGGTGGATTACACTTGGAGCCACACAAGACGGCCACAAATGGAGCTCCGTCGCGGTAATCACCCGAATCCGTAAGATGCAACATCGCTTGGGGGCAGTCTCGGAGATGCTCATGGTCCACGAGAAACCTGGCAACATCAGGATGATGATAGGGTCGATCGCAATCGCGGTTCTCGTTCAGGCATTGGGCGCAACCGGTCTGGCCGGACAGGCCCCGCAAACAAGAACCACCGGTCCGGCCGAAGTGAATGAACCGAACGCCGTTGCGAGTACTCCGCTCCTGGCGGGCGAGACCACTACAGCCCCTCCCAAGATTACCACCGAGGATATTCAGGCGCGGAAAAAGCAAATCGCCGATTCGAAGGAACTGGCCGACGACGTTAAGACCCGGCTGACCGAGATCTACGACAAAACCCTGGCCCAGTTGAAGCTGGGCGGCGAACTGGCGGAGAAGAGCAAACAATACGACGCGGCGATCAAGAACGCTCCGTCGGCGCTGGAGGAAATCAAGAAGTCTCTGGCGCAGCCGGCGGCCGCAACGCCCGAGGCAGCTTCCGATCTGACCCTGGCGCAGGCCGAGCAGGCCCTGGCACAGGCGGCCACAGCCATCGAGGAAGCCAAGAAGACCGCCGCAGACCTCGAAGACGAGCCCCGCAGACGCGCCGACCGAAAGACCAGGATTCCCGAGGAATCGAAGAACACCAGACAGCGCCTGGATGAGATTCAGAAGGCACTCGCCGCCATCACAGCGCAGGAGAAGGAGACGGAAACGGACCGGGCCAACCGAGCCCTCCTGTCGGCCGAGCAGGACGCTCTCCAGAGTCGGCTTGACGCCAGCTCCAAGGAATTGCTGTACTACGACACAACGAACGACCTGCTGGCGGCGCAGCGAGACCTGGCCGCGCGGCAGTTGGCGGCCGCCCAGAAGCGGCTCGACTTCTGGCAGGACAGGGTCAACAGCCTGCGACAGCAGGCCGCCCAGGCGGCCCAGACCGAGGCCCTCCGCGCCCAGGAAGAGACCAAATCGGCCCGGCCCGAGATTCAGCCGATCGTCCAGAAGAATGCCGAGCTGGCCCAGCACCAGGCCGAACTCGTAGCGAAGATTCAGGGCGTCACGAGATACGCCGAGACCGTGGACACTTCCCTGGCGACCATACGGAAGGACTTCGACGAAATCCGCAGCCAGATCGAGACCGCCGGCAGAGTCACCGACTCGATGGGAATCCTGATGCTCGGCAAGCGCGACAAGCTCCCGGACGTCGGCGAGCGCCAGCGGAGGATGCGGGAGCGCCCAGCCGAGATCGTCTCGGCACAGCTTCAGGCGATGGCGTACGACAAGCAGTGGTCCGAGCTGAGTGATTTGACAGACGAACTGGAGGAGGTAACCGCCACGCTCGATGCCAACGTCGGCGAGGCCCGGCGGGAAGCGGTGAGAAAAGAGGCGACGGACTACTACGAAAACCAGCGAAAGCTGCTGCGAGCCATCTCCGACCACTACTGGGATTATGCGACCCGGCTGGCCCGTCTCGACAGCAGCGAGCGGCTGCTCGTCCAGACGGTCGAGGACTTCTCCACATTCATCGACGCCAATGTCCTGTGGGTCAGGAGCGAGCGTACGCCGGGCCTGTCCCACTTCGGACATGCGGCCCGAGCCATTCTATGGCTTATCTCTCCGGCGAACTGGCACAAGGTCGCTCGCACGATATGGAGCGATTTGGTGGCGAACCCCACAATCTATGTCCTGCTGGCCGTGCTGATCGGGGCGGCCATGACGGTTCGGCGCAGGATTCGTGATCGAATCAAAGCCGGCGCGGAGAAAGTTCGCCAGATCGAGACCGACTGTTTCTTCCTGACAGTCGAGGCGCTGGCGCTCACCGTGCTGCTGGCGGCGATCTGGCCGGTGTTTCTTCTGCTGGCGCACTGGCGTCTTTCGGCCATGGCTCTTGATGATTTCGTCCGCGCGGTGGCCGCCGGATTGGGCCGCGTGGCTTCGGCGGTGTTCCTTCTGAGCTTCCTGAGCGGCGTGGCCATGCCCCACGGCCTGGCCCATGCGCACTTTCGCATCCGCGCCGAGCCGCTGACGCTGCTTCGTCGGCACCTGCGGTGGTTTCTCGCCTTTATCATCCCGGTCGTGTTCGTATCCCAGGTGATGCGAAGCCAGCAGACCGACCAGTCGTGGTACGGCGCCGCCGGCCGACTGGTCTTCATCGTGGGCCAGGTGGGCCTGGCCGTGTTCCTGCTGCGGGTGCTGCACCCTGCCGCACCCCTGATGGACTCCTGGCTGAAGCAGCGGCGCGGCGGCTGGATGGATCGCCTTCGCTTCCTCTGGTATCCGGCGTGCCTGCTGGCGCCGTTGGCCTTCGCGACGCTGGCGGGCATGGGCTATCTCTATGGAGCCCGCCATCTCAACGCAAAGCTGATGCGCACGATCGGCCTGATTCTCGCGGCCCTGCTGGTTCGTGCGATGTTCGTCCGCGGACTGACCCTAG
>CAZNSM010000169.1:0-10709 GCA_964575615.1 uncultured Pirellulales bacterium
TTGCCACCGGCTACACCACACCCACCGAAATACAGTCCCAGGCGATCCCGGTCGCACTCGACGGCCATGATGTCATCGGCTGCGCCCAGACCGGGACCGGCAAGACGGCCGCGTTCGTCCTGCCGATCCTCAACCGGCTCGCCCACGAGAAGAACAGGCACAAGAAAGGAATCAAGTCGCTGATCCTGACACCGACGCGCGAGCTGGCGGTGCAGATCGAGCAGTCGATCCTCGGCTATGGTCGGTTTCTCCACCTGCGGACGCTCGCCATCTACGGCGGCGTCAGCATCGAGAATCAGTTGCGCGCCCTGCGTCGCGGCGTCGACATCGTCGTCGCCACGCCCGGGCGGCTGCTCGATCACATGCAGCGAGACTCGGTCCGCTTCGACGCGATCGAGGTGCTCGTCCTCGACGAGGCCGATCGCATGCTGGATATGGGCTTCATCCGGGACGTGCGAAAGATCGTCGACACCCTGCCGACGAACCGTCAGACGATGCTCTTCTCCGCCACCATCAGCCCCGAAATCAAGGGACTGTCGGCCGGCATGCAGAAGTCGCCGAAGATGATTCAGATCGGCCGTCCCCAAAATCCCATCGAGACCGTCACACAGCATGTCTATCCCGTCGAGAAATCGCAGAAGATCGATCTTCTGTTGCACATGCTCAAGAACAGCCCGATGTACAGCGTTCTGGTCTTCTCGCGAACCAAGCACGGGGCCGACAAGATCACGCGCCGGCTCGAACGGTCGGGCATCGTCTCGGTCGCGATCCACTCCGGGCGCAGCCAGGGCCAGCGGCAACGGGCCCTGGACGGTTTCAAGAGCGGCAAGTATCAGGTCATGGTCGCGACGGACATCGCCGCACGCGGCATCGACATCTCGGGCATCTCGCACGTCATCAACTTCGACGTCCCGGCGTTCGCGGAAGACTACATCCATCGGATCGGCCGGACCGGACGCGCGACCGCCACAGGCGACGCCATCACGTTCGTCTCGCAGGAGGAGAAGAAGTACCTCCAGCAGATCGAGAAATTCATCGGCCGACACATCAACCCGCAAGAGTGCCCGGGTTTTGCCTGTGTCCCGTCGGAACCGGCGCCGGCCCAACCGAAGAAGAAGGCCCCGTCCCGGCACCGCCCCACCAGGGCCTTCGTGGCGGCTCGGCCATCGGGCGGTCACGCCAAAACCAGCCTGGCCCGACGCCGACGCAGGAAAGCGAGGCGCCACTCTGCGTAAGGAACTTGCCACCCCAATGGAACGAACCGCGGACGGCGCGATCTCGTGCTCGCACCCTGCGTTGGTTTCCTGTCGGGTTTTCCTCTCGCTTTTGCAGCGATTCTGTAGTTCAATGCTGGCCATGACAAGACCAAGACACAGGGAAACAACCTCGACAGACTCATCGCCATCCACAGAATCGGTCGAAGAGGCGCCGCCATTCGACGAACCGTGCATCAACGAGGCCGTGACACCGCCCCCGCCGGACGCCGAGCGGCGCGCCAAACGATCTCGAAGACGGCGCGGCGGCAAAAAGAAATCATCCTGGAGCCTGGATCAGTTCCAGGTGCCCGAGAAGCCGGGCGAGGTGCGGTTTCACGATCTCGGGCTTCCGGACCCGATCATGCACGCGATCGCCGACCTGGGGTTCAAGTATTGCACGCCGATCCAGGCGAAGGTCCTGATCCACGCACACGCCGGACAAAACATCTCCGGCCGAGCCCAGACGGGAACCGGAAAGACCGCGGCGTTCATCATCACGATCTTCAGCAAGTTCCTCCAGGACCCCATCCAGACAGAAAGGCCGGCCGGATCGCCCCGCGCCCTGGTGCTGGCGCCCACGCGCGAGCTGGCCATCCAGATCGCAAAGGACGCCGAAGACCTCGGCAAGTACTGCCACTTCAACTGCCTGGCGATCTATGGAGGTCTGGAGGTCAAGCGACAGCAACGGCGTCTGGACAAGGCGCCCGTCGATCTGATCGTGGCGACCCCCGGACGCCTGCTCGACTTCATCAAGCGAGGCAGCATCAAGCTCAAGGACGTCGAGATCCTGGTCATCGACGAAGCGGACCGGATGCTCGACATGGGCTTCATCCCGGAAGTCAAGCGCATCATCCGCGAGACCCCGCCGAAGAACCACCGCCGCACGATGCTCTTCAGCGCCACCCTGACGGAAGATGTCCTGCGGCTCGCGTCCCAGTGGATGCCCGATCCGGTCATTTGCGAAGTCGAGCCCGAGCACGTGGCGGTCGAGACGGTCAACCAGATCGTCTACATCGTCACGTCGCGAGACAAGTTCAAACTGCTCTACAACATTCTCAAGAAGCGGGCCGACGATCGGACGCTGATCTTCTGCAACCGGCGGGACCACACTCAGGCCCTGGTCAACAAGCTGAAGAAACACGGCATCGCGTGCGAACTGCTGTCCGGGGCGGTGCCCCAGAACAAGCGGCTGCGCATCCTCGAAGACTTCCGCGCCGGCACGGTGCAGGTGGTCGTGGCCACCGACGTCGCCGGGCGGGGCCTGCACGTCAAGGACATCGGCCTGGTGGTCAACTACGAGTTCCCCTACGAGCCGGAGGATTACGTGCATCGCATCGGGCGAACGGGCCGGGCCGGCGTGGCCGGGACCTCCATTTCGTTCGCTTGCGAGGACGAATCGTTCATCATCCCCGCCATCGAGCAGTATATCGGGAATCCGCTCCACTGCGTCATGCCGGAGGAAGGGTTGCTCGCCAGGGTCCCACCCCCAACATAGCGTCGCGGGACGCCCGATAACCCAAAATGCCCCCGGATCGCCTGCTGCACTGGTCCGATCCGTCCGATCTGGCCGATAAACGGATGGAACCGCCCGGCGGTCGCGGCCGGCGCGGGCGAATCGGATTTGACGGAACGAAACAGTCCGGGGTGCTTGAGCTATGCCAAAACCAGCGGAACCGACTTACTTGACCCAGCGGCTCCGGCATCGCACGAAACCTTGTCCCTATTGTGCCGAGGAAATCCGTTACGAGGCGATCAAGTGTCGCTTCTGCGGCGAGTTCCTGCACGGTGACCGGGCCCAGACCCGCATGAGGTTCGGCCCGTCCGATCCGGATCCTGATTTCGAAGAGGCGGATCCGGATCTGCCGGAGGAACAGGCCGAAGACGACGACGTTCTCTGGTACGGCCGGCCGAGCGTGTTCGCCCTGACGGGCGCCGCGATCAAGACAGGCATCCTCGTCGCCATCGGCTGGGCAATCCTGAAGTACCGCGTGACCCAGGTGGCCGTCTACGTGGACGCCTACCTGCCGAAGGTGAACATTCCGGCCCAGCGACTGACCCAGGTCGAGGCCTGGATCGACCTCGGCGCGCTGGCGTTCATCGCAGCGGCCCTGTCCGTGCTGCTCTGGAAGATCCTTTCCCTGAAGAGCATCTACTACGAAGTCACGCCGGATCGCATCGAGTGGTCGCGAGGGATCTTCGACCGTCGCGTCGACAACATCGACATGTTTCGCGTGATCGATCTGAAGCTGCGACGCTCGCTCTGGGACTGCCTGCTCGGTATCGGCACGGTTCAACTGACCGCCAAGGACGAATCCGACCCCCACTTCGACTTCGTCAAGGTGCACGGCTGTCGCGACCTGTACGACGTCATCAAGGAAGCCGGACTCGAAGCAGACCGCACGCGAAATGTCATCCACGTCGAGTAGACTCGTCCGTTGCCCTGAACGCGCCTGACGACCAGCCTCAGTGCGTGCGGGCGTGCTCGCGTTCGAAGAGTCTCACGAAGGCTCCTTTGTTCGACGTGAGCCAGGTTTCGAACGTCTGCATCTTCGGGTTCAAAGCCCGGCACATCTCCACATCCGCCCGTCGGTTGGGAATGTACAAACGGTTGAACTCGAACATGTTGGCCAGATCTTCGGCGCCGGGAAAACCCAACGCGGCGAATTCTTCGCGAGGCACGTGGCGATAGCTCACCCTGGTTCCCAGGATGCGCGTCATCGTCTCAGCGTACTGGTCGCCCGTCAGATCGTCGCCGACGATGCCGATCACCTTGCCGAGATAGTCCTGTGGCCTCTCGAAGAGGATCGAGACGATACTGCCCACGTCCTCGACCGCGACCCCCGCCAGGGGCGTATCTCCCTGGGGGAATCCGAACGCGAAGGAGCCGTCCTCCTGTGCCTGCGGCGGGAAGAACGTCAGGAAGTTCTCGAAGTAGAATGCGACGTGGACGAATGTGGCCTTCAGGCCGAGACGACGCGTGTATTCTTCGAGCTGCGCCTTCATGTCGAGGTGGGGCGCCTCCAGTCTGCCTCCGCTGATCTTCTTGCAGTGGGGCAGCGTGCTGAACACGAAATGCTCGACGCCGGACCGCTGGACCGCATCGACGAGGTTCCGGCCCTGGCCGTATTCCTTCTCGAAATGCTCCCAGAAGTTGGTCACGCCGTAGCAGCCGTAGCAACCTTTCAACGCCGCCCGGATGCTCCCGGCGTCTTCGAGGTCGCCCTGGACGATCTCCGCGCCGGCCTGGCCCAACATACGTGCCTTCTCGGAATCCGGATGCCGGGTCAGACAGCGTATCCTGAAATGGCCTCGGGCCAACAGGTGACGTGCAACGCTGCCGCCCTGGGCGCCGGTGGCGCCGACAACGAGAATGATCTTCTTGGCTTCCATTGCCTTGTCCTCCAGCAAAACCTGGATGGTCATTCTTCATAAGAGATGCAGCCACTGCTGCGCATCTGCCTCTCCATACGACCACAGAGGCCGGAGCGGTTCGCGAATTCGCTCCTGCGCGGCGGAGACTGCGCCAAGCAAGTCTGCGTTGTCGTGCGGATTGCAGCGCAGTATCATGGTACGCAGAGTCGGGGATTGCGAAATGCTATGTTGACCGAGCAGCCGGAGAAGTGCTGATGACCACGAAGACAGCGATAGTCCTTGCCGTAGCGGCCTTGATTGCCTCCCGGACGACCGGAGGCGCCGCCGTGGAGCGTCAGGTCGTGCCGGCCCAGTCACACGGAAAGACGGTGGAGCCGGCGGTCATGCAGCATGTCTACGAGGAGACCAGGACGCCGTTCAAATACGGCGTGATCCTCAAGGGCGAGCACGACAAGAAACTCGACTGCCCCAGCGTCTTTCGGCGCGACTCGAAATGGTACATGATCTACATCCTCTTCGACGGCGATGGATACGAGACCGCCATCGCCGACAGCAACGACCTGCTGAACTGGCGACCGCTGGGCCGGATTCTGCCGTTCCGCAACGAGGGGTGGGACGCTGTGCAGGCGGCCGGCTACGTCGCCCTCCAGGACACGACCTGGGCAGGCTCCTGTGAGCTGGAACCCTACGACGGCAGATACTGGATGTCGTACATCGGAGGCGCGCTGAAGGGCTACGAGACCGACCCGCTGGCGATCGGCATCGCCTGGACGCAGGAACCGACCCGACCGGCTCGGTGGCATCGCCTCGACGAACCGGTCCTGTCACGCGATCAGCCGGACGTGCGTCCCTGGGAGAGCCTGACGCAATACAAGAGCAACATCATTCACGACAAGGATCGGACGCTCGGCTATCCGTTCGTGATGTTCTACAACGGCAAGGCCCAGGGCAGCCCGGAGCGGATCGGCATGGCGGTCTCCCACGACATGCGGCAGTGGCTCCGCTACGGGACCGAACCGGTGATCGACAACCACACCGGCATCTCCGGCGATCCGCAGGTGGTGCGGATGGGCGAGGTCTGGGTGATGTTCTACTTCGGAGCGTTCTGGCGGCCCAAGGCCTTCGACACGTTCGCCTGCTCCTACGATCTGGTGCACTGGACCAAATGGGACGGCCCCGACCTGGTGGCGCCCTCCGAGCCGTACGACGAAACCTATGCCCACAAACCCTGGCTGGTCAAACACGACGGAGTCGTCTACCACTTCTACTGCGCCGTCGGCGACCAGGGGCGCGTCATCGCGCTGGCCACGTCCCGTGATCTGCGCTCCAGGACGGAACGACCGTGAAGCGTCACGGCCAGAGCTGGCTGTCGAGCCAGGCGTCCGCCAGGATCGCGAAATCGCCAAAGTCCACGGTCCAACTGCCGTCCAGATCGGCGGTCAAACCCAAGTCCCAGGGGAGCCGGCCCGTGCCGTCACTGGCCAGGTAGGCAACTTCAGCCTCGGACAAGGCGTAGTCGTAGATCTGGAAGTCGTCGATCAGGCCGTCGTAGTGTCCATACCAGCCTGATCCGACCTGGAACGATTTGATGTCTCGGATCGGAGAATCGGTGCCCGAGCGGCTGTCGTAGAGCACGCCGTTGAGGTAGACCCGCATCAGGCCCTTCTGTCCCGGCGGCCCGACGCGGATGTCCTTGGTGAAGGCCCAGTGGTTCCAGCGTCCCGTCCATTCGTCCCTGGAACCGTGATGACCCGCGACGCGGTTGGCAAACGACCAGGGCGAGCCGCAATCCCACCGATACTGCCCCGCATCCCTCCAGCAGCCCAGGTGTACGGCGATCGATGGATTGGACCGGCCGTAGCTATAGTCCGAGCAGCACAGCGTGTCGTTGCGATGCGCCGAATCGTCGCCGCGCTGCCAGAACGCAATCGTGATCGCGTCGCCAATGCCCCCGAACACGGTCGGGGCGTTGGAAACCACCACCGCGTCACCCCGATTGACCATGTGGATGGCGCGTCCGTGCACGCCGGTCTCGAACGTCGGACGCCCCTGAATCTGCCCGTGGGCGAATCCCGCGCTGTCGTTGGCGTTGCCGTCGAACGCATACCACAGCACCGGCGCGCCCGGGGCGACCACATCCACCACCCGGCCGCGACTGCCGAGCCATTGCGTCGCCATCTGCGTCAGGTCGCGGTGATCGACCCGGCAATCGGCCGTCAGGTCCGCGGGCGAACGGTGCTCCTCAAGGCACAGCGATGAGTAGAGACTGACGTCGTCGACGTAGACGGTCCCGCTGCCGTACTCGCCCGGCTGAGCGGAGGGTAAAGCGAATCCCAACGCCAGACTGGAGACCGCGCTGAGGTCCACCCCGTTGAAATCCGCCAGCGGAACTCTCCAGACGCCCCACTCCGGTCGTGTGAAGATTCCCTTGTCGCCGTCGTAAGTCACGCGGCACTCGGTCGTCCCATCGCTCAGCGCCGCGTACATCCGGCCCTGGGTGTCGTTGCCCGGCATGCCGTACAGCCAGAACACGAGGGTCCGGACCCCTGCCTGCGTCCAGTCCTGCGCCGGCTGGAACTCGCGATACGTCTCGGAGAGGTAGACGCTGTCGTAGTAGTAAATGAACCGCATGCACTGCGGGCAACTGCGTCGGGCCTGAAAGGACTCTTCTCCGACGCGCGCCTTGCCGCGTGTGTGCCAGGTCTCGTAGAGATAGCCGCCGGAGATGCCGTAGGTGTCGAAGTCGTCGATCAGAATATGATCGACCGTGGTGAAGGACCAGACCTCGCCGGGACCGGCCCCGTTGGCGTCCACCCGCCAGTAGTACGTCGTATTCAGCGCCAATCCGTTGGGCTCGAAGCAGTTGGCGTCGGGCGGCAGAAGCGAGAGCCGGACCGATGGATCGGCCGCTTCGACCAGAGACCGCCTGTCGCTGAGGTACAGGCTCTGGTCGACCGCGACGCACGCAGGCGTCCAGACCAGGACCACCTCGGGCGCAGCTCCCGTCGCGCCGTCGACAGGGGCAGGATGGTCGGCCTCGGGACCGCAGGCCCGCAGGACACGGGCCCGCACCGACGCCACATCGAACCCCGGCGCTCCTCCCCCGCTGTCTATCGCCACCAGACGCAATCCGCGAGGGGCAAACGGCGTGAACACATCGGGCAGGTCCAGATCGATGTAACTGACCGCCTGGGTCGCCAGGTCCGCCTTGGCCAGAGCGAACGGATACTCCTGGTCGGCCCCATCGGTGAGAAACACGATCGCCTCTTCGCCGGCTTTTCCCCACTCGCGGATCAGCACATCGTTGCCGTCGCCATCCACGATCGGGCCACGGTACAGCAGTTCCACCCAGTGATCGGTCGGCATGGTGACCGCCGACAGCTCCGACGGCGGAGGCCCGACCAGCCAGGCCTCCGGGACAACCGGAACGGGATATTCCCCGGCCACGCTCATACCGATCCAGCAACTGTCATCCGCATCGTAAGCGTCGCGCAGAGCGCTGGGGTACTCCAGGTCCCCCCCGTCCGCCCGCAGCGCAGACGTACAGCACAGCAACACCGTCCAGGCAGCGAACCACCCTGCCGTTCGCATGACTCGACCTCCAACTCCGCCTTCCGATGTGCCCGGCCGGACCGCCGGACCGCATGGCGACTTGCCGCCCTGCATTATAGCATTTCTGTCCCGCCGATGCAAAACCCGCCCCGGCCCTTCGACCGCCAGCCCCGCAACGAGCGCGTGTGAGAATCCTGGCAACCGTGTGCAGCCCCATCCCGATGGACATCGGGATGAGGCTGCCACCCAGACGCTTCAACGACGCACCAATGGCTTGCCGCAAACCTGCACACACACACGCATCCGAACGGACGGAAAAGCCTTGCCTTGTGTGGGTTTATGGCTAAGCTCATACGATGCGTGGCGCATTCGTGCCGCCATACCGCGTCAGCGACCATGCAGCCAGGGATTGGTGACTTTGAGAGGAACTCGAGCATGAGTCAGTATTCCGCAAGTCCGACCGGGGAGAAGTTCGAACTGCCGACGCCCGAGCAGTACGCGGGGGAATTCGAGCGCGTCCGGGCACTCGCCGAAGCCGCCCGGGCCGAGGGCAAGGAGGTGGTCGTGGTGATGGGCGTCGGCTTCGTCGGCGCGGTCATGGCCGCCATCATCGCCGACACGGTGGACAAGCAGACGGGCCGGCCGAACAAATTCGTCATCGGCTGCCAGCGGCCCAGTTCGCGCAGCTACTGGAAGATCCCCCTGCTCAATCGCGGCCGGTCCCCCGTCAAGGCCGAGGACCCCGAGGTCGACCCGATGATCGCCCGCTGCGTCCTCGACAAGAAGACCCTGATCGCCACCTACAACAGCGACTGCCTGAAGCTGGCCGACTGCGTGGTCGTGGACGTCCAGTGCGACTACACCAAGCACGAGCTGGGCAACATGCGCAACGGCCAGGCCGAGATGAGCGCCCTGGAGGCGACCATGCGAACGATCGGCGAGCGGATCGAGCCGCCGTGCCTGGTGCTCATCGAGACCACCGTCGCGCCGGGCACCACGGAGTTCGTCGCCTGGCCGATCCTGAAGAAGGCGTTCGCCACGCGGGGCATTCACGCCGAGCCGCTGCTGGCGCACAGCTTCGAACGCGTCATGCCGGGCCGCCACTACGTCTCGTCGATCCGCGATTTCTGGCGCGTCTGCTCGGGCTGCAACGCACAGGCCCGAAGCCGCGTCGAGAAGTTCCTCCGCGAGGTCCTCAACACCGAGCAGTTCCCGCTGACCGTGATGGACCGGCCCATCGAATCGGAGACCACCAAGATCGTCGAGAACTCCTACCGCGCCACGACCCTGGCGTTCCTGAACGAGTGGAGCCTGTTCGCCGAACGCAACGGCGTGGACCTCATCAAAGTCATCAACGCCATCCGCATGCGCCCGACGCACAACAACATGATCTTCCCCGGGCCCGGCATCGGCGGCTACTGCCTGCCCAAGGACGGCGGCCTGGGCTACTGGGCCTACAAGCACATCCTCGGCTTCGAGGACGGCGACGAGATTTTCAAGCTCACCCCGACCGCGATCGACATCAACGACACGCGCGGCCTGCACGTGGCCCAACTGACCCGCGACGCCCTGCGGAACATGGGCCGCTACATCGCCGGCGCCGAGGTGCTGATCTGCGGCGCCAGCTACCGCCAGGACGTCGGCGACACGCGCTACAGCGGCAGCGAGATGGTCGCGCGCAAGCTGACCGAGATGGGCGCCGACATTCGCGTGCACGACCCGTACGTGGACCATTGGTACGAGCTGGAGTCGCAGGACACCTACCCGGCGCCGGGACAGTCGTGGGCCCGCTTCTTCCGCAACCAGGAGCACCTGACGAACACCATCGTCCAGAAGGACATGGCCAAGGCGATCTCCGGGGCTGAGGCGCTGATCCTGGCGGTCCCGCACGAGGCGTACCTGAAGCTCGACCCCGATCAGGTGGTCGGCTGGGCGGGCGGACCGCTGGCGGTGGTGGATTGCTTCGGGATTCTCGACGACGCTCGCATCCGGCGGTACTTCGAGCTCGGCTGCGAGGTCAAGGCCCTCGGCCGGGGCCACATCCAGCGGATCAAGAAGGAAGTCAAAGGCATACGATGAGGGAACAGACGTTCCGCTACACCTACGATTTCGGCGACGACTGGCGCCACAGCCTGGCCGTCGAGAAGATCCTCGAGCCCGAGGCCGGCGTGCGATATCCCTTGTGCCTGACGGGCAAGCGCGCCTGCCCGCCCGAGGATTGCGGCGGGCCGTGGGGCTATGCCAGCCTCATCGAAGCCAGGGAACATCCCGACGACCCGCGCTGCGCCGAACGGGTCGAATGGGCCGGCAATTTCGATCCGGAGGCCTTCCATCCCGACGCCGTCAACACCCGCCTGCGCCATCTCCACTGATCCCCCCCCCGCGCGCCCGGCCGAATGATGATCCGCCCCTGGTACGCGCGAATCATGATTCGCCCCTACCGCCCAGGCCACACCACGCCCGCATCGCCCCGACCCGACCCGTGATGGCGTGCCACGTGCCACCGACAGGGGTGTCTGATGGCACGTG
>CAZNSM010000170.1:0-10588 GCA_964575615.1 uncultured Pirellulales bacterium
CGGGCTTGAGCAGTTGGATCGTCTCGCCGCTGTTGGCCAGCCTGCCGGAGCCCCATTGCAGGATTTGTACGTTGGTCGGAACGTGGAAGGACCGGCGGACCATCGCCTCGTTGCGAACCAGCAGCAGGTGCTCGCCTGCCTGAAGTGTCACCGGAAGGTCCGACGGAAAGGCGAACTCGATGCCACTGTTGTCACGGAACCGCCAGGGCAGCAGAGTATTGAAGTCGAAAAATGCGACGGGATCGCGACTGATGTTCAGTAGCTCGACGTACTCGGCATCTCCGTCTCCGGCGGGGCGGTACATGACCTCGTTGATCACCACAGGGCCCACCAGCGGATAGGCATTGGCCTGTCCGGGCGTGGGCACGCTCATCATGACGAAGCCGGAGGTCCCGGTGCTCTTGAAATACCGGCCGAACGAGATTCCCGTCTCCGATGCGCCGAAGTGCACCTGGACCAGACACTGAGGAAAACACTCATCGTTGTCGGAGTACAAGTACAGCGTCTCGCCGTTCTCGCTCATCTTGAAGGGCGACAGCGCGCCGGGGTCCAGGGGATTGCCGAAATGCTCGTTCTCATGGAAGAGGACATAGCCGTTAGGTTCGACGATAGTTCCCTCGGCGATGCGGTACTCGTAGAGATCGTTCCTGCTGTCGCTGAGAAACCATCCGCCGATGTCGACGGGGATCGAGCTGACGTTGTGCAACTCGATCCAATCCGGCGCCACGTCGTGGGAGTGGGCCAGCAGCTCGTTGATGACGATGGGACATCCCGTCTGACGCCAGTGGTTCGCCAGTACGCCCAGGTCCGTCATCCTCACGATGGCGTCACCGTGCAGATCGTCGATACCATTCGGTTCGCTCAGCCACTGCTCGGCGAGAAGCCCGAGGTCCAGCCAGTCCACCCGGCAGTCTCCGTTCAGATCTCCGCTGGGGCACTGCGCGAAGGCGAATCCGCAGACGCCGCATATCAGAACAACCACTGTGAAACTCGTTCGTGCCATTATTCCCTTGACCTTGCCTATCCCTCTGTCTGCGTCTTGTCGGCGGGGGTGCCGCACCCGCCAGGATGACATGGGCCGTGCGCTCCTTCTGCTTCGTACGAGATGGTTGCCATGTCGGTGTCACTGTAGCCCGGCGAGCCGCCCAGGCCATTGCTCGGCCGCCAAAGGTCTTTGTCGCCGAGGTTGTTCGGCTCGGCTGTGACAGGGTTCCTGACGGTTAGCGAGAAGCCCGCGCCGTCGGTGCTCTCATACCAGCCGTCTCGATACCGGAAGCTGCAAATGACCTGTCCGGCGGCGTCCTGGAGTTCTACCCGTTCGCCTGCGTTGTCGAGGCTGCCGCTGTACGATCCCACCACGGGCAGACCCCGCCCGTACTTGCGCTCGAAGGCCGCTACGTCTTTGACCACGACGACATACTCGCCCGGCGTCAGTTCGACGCTGGGGAACGTGAAGGCAATCCCGTTGGTGAACCTGGCCAGCTTGAGGTTGATGGCTTCGTCGCCGATGTTGGTCAGTTCAATATACTCGGTGTTGGGGTCGTCGGGAAGGCCCGTCTCGGCCGGGTGGTACATGATCTCGCTGATTCGCAGGCTCTCGGCCACCGGGCCGACGGCAAAGACCGCTTCGTTCAGGGCGCTCCATTGATTGCCGCTGAGCGTGCGGACCTTGATCCGGGTGCTCTCTATCAGCGCGACAGGACCTGTGTATTGCCGCGCGCTGGGCGAGACAGCACCTGCGCCGCTGACGGTGACAACGCGTGGATCGGAACCGTCCAACGTATAGTAGGATGTAGTCTCCGCGCCGGACAGGTGGAGGCCGAACCCTGCCGGGACGTGTCCGCCATGTTGATTGAACGTGGGCGGATCGACGTTCGGATACCATCCAACAGACTTGAACTGATTGAGGACGACTTGCGTGCGACCGGGCAGATAGCTCTCTACGATTCGATTGACCTCGTTTTGCCAGTCCTGTTTTGTGAAGGGGCGGGACCGTTTGGCATCACCCCATCGCGCCGACTCGGCGATGATCGCCATCTCGATCTGCGCCGCGCGGCGCTGGATCCGCGCGATCGATGCCTCCGGCGTCAGCAGGCCGCCATTGAAGAAGTGGCGATAAACATGGTCGGCGAATTGCATTCGGTAGTTTGCATTGGATGAGGCAAGTTGCTCGTGCAGCCACTGCGGATTGAAGTAGCGCCACTGGGCCCCGGCCGTCGTGAACGGCGTGACCATGTTGGTCTCGCTGCTGCTGACGCCCAGCGTGTGCTCGCTGTCGTGCTGGAACCACTTCCATCCGTTCGGGCTGACCCGGTTGTAGATGGCATACGTGTTGTTCGGGATGTTGCCGAACCGCGAACCCGGGCCGTCCCGGTCGCCCGTGTAATAATCGATGATCATGAAGTCGATCAGGTTGTCCACGTCGAGCAGACGTTCGTAGCCAGGGTTCGGCGTCCCGTCGGGCTCCAGCCCCTGAACGCGGCAGTACCGGGCATGGTCGC
Source organism: uncultured Pirellulales bacterium (assembly GCA_964575615.1). Lineage (GTDB taxonomy): Bacteria > Planctomycetota > Phycisphaerae > Sedimentisphaerales > Anaerobacaceae > Anaerobaca. The sequence continues at coordinate 2,502 of CAZNSM010000170.1, forward strand.
TGAAACCTGCCGTCGTTGCGTCGTAGAGGCGCCGATAGGCTTCCATGTCGCCGTCGGTAGCCAACATCGCCCGGCCGATGCTGGTGTCGGCCTTCACGACGTCGTAGTCGTCCTCGTCGCCGCCGAGATACGATTCAGCGTACGATGCTTCGGAGCGCTCCTGGGTCTGGTAGAGGCCCCAGTACTGTCCGTTGATATAGAGGTGGTAATATCGGCTTCGGGTGTAAGGGTGTCCCATCTGGCCCTGGAGGTCGCGGGAGAAGACCTCGCGGACCATGGTGTTCTGGCCGTCTCCCTGGAAGCTCCAGGAGTAGTTCTGGCTGGTTCGCAGGTCCACGTTCTCGAACCGGTCGGTCCCTTCGTCACCGAAAAGCGGATACTCCAGCGCCCCGCCGTACTCCGGACGGAACAAGAGTCGAAACGCATGCTTTGGGTTGCTGCCGGTGCGGCTGAATCCGCCTCGAATGCGAATGCCCGCGTCGATCTGAAAGCCTTCCGTTCCATCCGGATTCAGCAGTTCGACCGAGACAGGCCTTTCCCATGTGCGTCCCGCGCCGCTGGCGTGGACGTAGATGCCGGTTGCGGAGTCGAAGAGGTTGGCCAGATCGGTCACGAGCGAAATCGAGGGGATAGCCCGCAGGGCGTCGTCGATGAGGTCGGCGTACCGCGGATCGTTGACGACCTCAGGGTCCATGCCATAGTCGATGGACTGGCCGCTGACGCTGCCGGCGGCCGGCCAGCCGGCGCCGAGCTGAACGATGCTGCCTGTCTGCTTGACCACGTCGGACAAGAACAGATACGTCCGCGTTGCCACGGGCGAGGGTTTCCAGCCGGACTTGATGGCTCGGACACGCAGGCAGGTAGTTGCCGCGATGCGAAGGGGGCTGGAATAGACGCGCCCGCTGGGAAATCGGCCTCCCAGGGTATAAGGCTCGCTGCCGTCGGTTGTGTAGTAGAGAACCGCGCCTTCGGTCTGGGTCCCCAGCGTCACCAGGATTTCGCTGTCGTAGAATCCTGCCTCGTGGCTGACGGTGGGCTGGGCGACAAATCCCTCGTAAATCGCCTTGTTCTCAGTTCCCGGTGTCGGCGAGGCAAACGGCTGCCAGGCGCTGCCGCCATCGGGCAGTCGGCCGAACGAGATATCCGCCTGCTGTTCGTCGAAAGCGATATGGTCGATGACTGTCGCACTGTCCCGGTCGAGCAAGGCGATCTCGTCGCCGTTTGAACTAAGCCCAAAGGGTGCGTGTAGACCGGCATCGGCGACATCGCCGTCGGCCCAGATCAGGAGATGGCCGTAGGCCGGGACGGTGGTGAGTTGCGGCTGACCAGCGGGAATTTCCCATTTCCGGGGTGCCGAGGGGTCATCGGTCAGGTACATGCCAGCGATGTCGATCGGCTCATCGCTGGCATTGTAGATCTCCACCCAGTCGTCGGTTTCACCCTGGGGATCTTCGTTGGTCTTCGTATTGGAGGCGAGGAATTCGTTGATGAACAAGGGAATGCCGCTGGCTCGCCAGTCGGCGGCGACCAAGGCGAAATCGCGGAGATCGACCTTGTCATCCCCGTCCAGGTCGGCCGGGCTGTCGGGCGGAGCCAGCCACGCATCGCCCAGGATCGCCAGATCCACGGCGTCGACCCGGCAGTTTCTATCGAGATCGCCGGGCGGACAGATGGCCCAGGCCGCGCTCGTCAAGAGAAGGACCGCGCCCACGCTCCGTGCAAACACTCTCCATCGCACGCTCATTGTGCCTTCTCTCGCTGAAATCGGTTGTGTGCTGTTGTCTGTATTATCGGCCCCAATTCCGCTGGACGATGTTTCTCATTGTCCCCATTTTATCAAAAAGGGCTGGGCTCGGTCAATGATTACCCGTGACTGCCAGTGGCGGCGTCTCCCGGCGAAGACTGTGACGCTTGACGGGCGAGTGGCTTCGGGCTTATGCTGGCGGCTGAGGTGCTGCTCCGTGAAGCCGTCGAAACACCGTACAGGCGCTGCCGGGGCTGTAGAATCTGGTCTCTCATTCGAGCAAGCCGTCAGGATGGCACGTCCACGGATTCTTTTGGTCAATCCACCCATTTACGACTTTGCGGCCTACGATTTCTGGCTGAAGCCCTATGGTCTGCTCAGCGTGGCCGGCCAACTGCGGGACAAGGCCGATTTCGTGCTGTTCGACTACCTGGACCGGCAACACCTTTCGCTTGGGCAGGCGGGGCGGTCAGAATCGGACCGCTGGGGTCGCGGCCGGTTTCGCTCGGATCGTGTTGCCAAGCCCGCCTGTCTCGATGCGATCCCGCGTTACTTCCAGCGGTTTGGCGTGCCGCGCGATCGCTTCGCCTCGTTCCTGCGCGGCGGTGGCAGCTTCGACTTCGTGCTGATCCAGACGATGATGAGCTACTGGTATCCCGGCGTCCGGGAGGTCATCGAGGATGTCCGACAGGCCTGTCCCGGCGCCAGGATCGTACTGGGTGGCAACTACGTCACAATCTGCCCCGCCCACGTCGGCGGTCTCGGCGCCGACCTTTGTGTCGTGGGAACAGATCTTGATCCCCTGTGGCGCTTTCTTGGGACGGAGCCGGATGCGGGGCAGGTGGGCCTTTGGGAGATGTGCGACCATCCGGCTGTCGGGGCCCTGAAGCTCAGCGACGGATGCCCGTTCCACTGCACGTACTGCTCGGTCCCGAGGGTCTACAGGGGATTTCGGCCCCGGTCCTTGGAACGGTCGCTCGCCGAACTGGAGCTGTTGGTCTCGCTCGGCGTCCGCGATGCGGCGTTCTACGACGATGCGCTGCTGTTCGATGCAGATGCGGTCCTGTCGCCGTTTCTCGAAGAAGTGATACGCCGGCGCATTCTCGTTCATTTCCATACCCCGAACGCATTGAACGCCCGGTTCATCCAGGCGGACCTCGCAAGGTTGATGGTCCGAGCCGGCTTCCAGACGTTCTATCTGGGCTTTGAGAGCCACTCGCAACAGTGGCAGCAGGGCACCGGCGGCAAAGTCCATTCCGACGAGTTGGCGCGAGCGGTTCACCATCTGGTGGCGGCCGGCGCCAATCCAAGCGAGATTACCGCGTACCAGATTGTGGGCCATCCGAACAGCGATCTTCAGGAGTTGGAGGCATCGATGCGCTTCGTCCGTAGCTTGGGCATCCGTGGGATGCTGGCGGATTTCTCGCCGATCCCCGGCACGCCGGACGGAGAGGCCTGCCGCCGGTGGGTGGACCTCGACGAGCCTCTGATGCACAACAAGACCGCCTTCCCCATCTTCCGTCTTGGTTTCGACGAGGTGAACCGCCTCAAGGATCTCCAGCGGCAATTGAACCGAACGCTCTGAGGGAGCGTGCGTACAGTCTGTGGATTCGTCGGTCTCTTGGGAACCGGAGAAATGGTCGATGTCACTGCCACCGATCCTCGTCTTTGCTGTGATCCTGTCCTTTGGCTTTTTGTGCGGCGAACTGGCTGTCAAGCTGAAGCTGCCCAAGGTTACCGGGCACATCCTTGGCGGTGTGCTTCTGAACCCGGGTGTCTCTCACGTGATTGCACCGCGTTTTGCCGACCATACGGCGGTTATCACCAACATCGCCTTGAGCTTCATCACGTTTTCCGTCGGCGGAACCCTCCTGTATCCTCGTGTCCGGCGTCTTGGTGCGCCGATCATCTATATCACACTCCTGGAAGCGGAATTGGCCTTCCTCTTCGTCGCGGCAGGGATGTTGCCGGTGATGGCGTTGTTCGTTCACATTCCTGGGGCGACGTGGGTTTCCACCTTTCTTCCGCTCTGTATGCTGCTGGCTTGTCTGGCCTCACCGACCGATCCCTCGGCGACCTTGGCGGTGGTGCATGAGTACAAAGCGCACGGCCCTGTGACTTCGACGATCATGGGTGTGGCAGCGTTCGACGACGTGCTGGGTATCGTCAACTACAGCATCGCCGTGGTCCTGGCGCAGGCGTTGTGCGATGGAAACGGAATCCGCTTGTCCGGCGTCTTCATCGAACCCCTATTGAATATAGGCGGGGCGGTACTGCTCGGCATTGCCTTCGGATTCGCCTTCAATGTCGCCACAGTGCTTCTGAAGCGGGAAACCGAAGGGGCCTTGATCGTCGTGGTCTTTGGCATGCTGGCCGGGTGCTTCGGTCTGGCATCTGTCCTGGGGGCCGACGAGCTACTGGCAACCATGTCGATGGGTATCGTGGTGGTCAACTACAACCGCAAGAGAGACAAGATATTCAAAATGCTGGAGCGATACACCGAGGAGATGATCTTCGTGCTCTTTTTCACTCTCAGCGGCATGCACCTGACCATCTCGGTGTTGCTGGCAAACCTTCAGTTGATCGTGTTCTTTGTTCTGTTCCGAAGCATGGGAAAAGTCGCGGGAGCGGTTCTCGGCGCCGCGTTGGCTGACGCACCGAGAAAAGTCAGGAAGTTCACCGCGGGAGGGCTTATCCCCCAGGGAGGCATCGTCGTAGGATTGGCTCTGTTGCTCAGGCAAAACCCTGCATTCAGTGGTGTTTCGAACATCGTCCTCAACGTCGTCATCGGTGCCACGGTCGTGCACGAACTGGTCGGTCCGGTTCTCTCGCGGTTGGCGATTCAGGCCGCCGGGGAGATACACACGCCGGAAACCGCGTGATCCGCAGGAGGTTCCCTGTTGCATGGGCCTCCGCGTCGGCGTTTGATTTGTGGGGTTTCCGGCAGTATAGTGTACGGATGAACAACATACGCACCGTACACATCAAGAGCTTCGGCTGTCAGATGAACAAGCTGGACACATCGCTGGTCGCCTCGGCGCTGCGGGAGGCGGGTTTTGCGTTCACCGAGAGCGTCAAGGAAGCCGACGTGGTGGTGATCAACACCTGCTCCGTTCGCGAACACGCCGAAGCTCGCGTGATGTCGCATCTGGGGCATCTCAAACACGCCAAGAAGCATCGGCCGGGCATGATCGTCGCGGTGATCGGCTGCATGGCGCAGCGCCTGGGCGAATCGCTGCTAGCGCACGATGTGGTAAACGTCGTCTGCGGTCCCGGCCAGATCCCCCAACTCGTGCACGTGATCGAGGAGGCTTTCGCATCGAATGCCAAACGCATGGCGGTTGCGGACGCGATTCGCGATCCCGAGGATTCGTCGTCCGATGCGCTGGAGCAGTTCGAATCGGCCTACGGCCACGAAGGCCAGGAAGACAGGGCCTTGCCGGGCCAGGCGTTCGTGCGCGTCATGCGCGGATGCGACAATTTCTGCACCTACTGCATTGTTCCGTATGTGCGCGGTCCCGAGCAGTGCCGCCCGCCGGCGCGGATTCTCGATCAGGTCCGGCGGCTGGCGGACGAAGGAATCCGGCAGGTGACGCTTCTGGGCCAGACGGTGAACGCCTACCGATATCGCAACGGGCAGAAGACCTGTTCGCTGGCGGATCTGCTCGGCATGGTTGCCGAAGTCGAGGGAATTGAGTGGGTTCGCTTCGTGACGAGCTACCCGTCCGAGGAGTTCTACGACGACATTCTTCACGCCATGGCCTCCTCGCCCAAGGTGTGCCACTACCTGCACATGCCGGCGCAGAGCGGATCGGATCGCATCCTGCGGGCGATGAATCGCCATTACACGGCCGAGCAGTACCTGGAGCTGCTCGCTCGCGCCAGACGGATCGTGCCGGACATCGCGATGGCAGGCGACTTCATTGTTGGTTTTCCTGGCGAGACCGACGAGGATTTCCAGTCCACCGTGGACCTCGTGCAACAGGCACGGTACCGAAACTGCTTTGTCTTCAAGTACTCGCCTCGGCCCGGTACGACGGCTGACAAGCGGCATCGGGACTGTGTCCCCGACGAGGTCAAGCAGCGGCGTAACGTCGACTTGCTCGCCGTTCAGGAGGCGGTCAGCGAGCGGTTGAGCCGTGGTTTCCTGGGACAGATCATGAGGGTGCTTGTCGAAGGTCCCAGCAAGAAAGCGCACGTGAATCGGGCAGATGCCCATAGCCATCCGCAACTGGTGGGCAGGACGGCTACCGACTACATCGTCGTCTTCAACGGCAGTCCGTCTCTGGCGGGACGGTTTGTGGACGTCCGCATCACGGAGACTTCTCCACTGACGCTGTTCGGCGTCCCGGCCGAGTGATCGGCGGCGCGCCCGGCTTGCCCGTCGCGGATCCGCCCTTCATTCGCGATGTTTCATTTGCCGCAGATACTCCTTGCGTCTCTGCTCTTGACGCTGCTGCAGCGCTTTGAGGTCGTCATCGTCCAAAGGCAGGGTCTGCAATTCGATCTCCGGGACGGGACCGACCTGGGCCAAGGCGGCCTGAACCAGCTTCGTGTATTCCTCGTGCATCGCGGTCAGGTCGTCCAGAGGCGCCGTGAGGGAGGCCGAGGTGTCGAAGGACGGCAACTCCGGAGTCGGCTGGGGGAGCATGAACAGCGCGGCCGCGTAGGAACGGAAGCGGAGCCCCCACCGTTTCTTGCCATGATTGTACGTGACCATGCCGCCGTAGACGCTCATATCCGTCGCTTCAGGGGTGTCGGCGAAGGGCCAGGAGAGCCAGCCCTGGGCCAGCCGCCTGGATGCCTCCACCTCGGCGGTGATCCATCGGGCCTGCTCGTCTTCCGTCAGATGGGGACGGCCCTTTGGGGCTCCGCCGCCGTACCAGCCGTACTCTCCGAGCACGACGGGCTTGCCGACGTGACAATAGGCCAGCACGTTCTGCAAGTAGGCCAGATTTCTGTCCCAGTTGCTCTTCGAACCGAACGGACGACCCATCAGCGGGTAGAAGTGGATGGAGACGAAATCGAGCCATTCGGCTTGCCGACGTGGATTGAACGCAGAGTAGATGCCCGGATCACCCGGCCGGATCACCGGGAAGGACCACTGAATATAGCCCACCGTAATCATGTGAGTGGGGTCCACCTCGCGCAGCACACGAACCTGGCGCTGCACCCACTGGTCTGCCAGATGCTCGCGGAACAACTGCCAGTCGTGCAATCGGGGATTGCCTCGCTGGGCGGTATTCTTGGCGGGCTGAATGCTCCCGAGCGTCTCATCGGCCTTCAATTCCTCTGCCCACGCAGCCTTCAGACCTTCCAGGTTGGTGTACTTGGACTGTAGCCAGGCGTTCCATCCAGGTTCCCACGACTCGATGTGCCACGGCATCTGCGGCTCGTTCAAGAGATCCCACGCAAGGATGGTGGGGTCGCCTCGATAACGCTGTCCCACCACGGTCCAGAAACGGTCGAGCGCCCTGAGCGCTTCAGGGCCTGCGAATCGGTCCGGCTTCCAGTAGGGTGGTTCCCCCTCCCAATGATCCGGTCCGGTGAGGATGAGCCGGATGCCGGTGCGGCGGGCGATCCGGACCAGTGTGTCCAGCTTCTTCAATGCCTGCTCGTCGACCGTGTCGGCATCGGGCTGGAAGGTGGCGGCCGTCAGGAAGACCCGCGCGCAATTGACCCCCAGCTCACTCATGAGTTCAAACTGCGAGGAGATCACCTTTGGATTGAACTGCCTCCACATCTGAGGCGGCCATCCGGTATTGGGGTCATAGTAGTTGGTCCCGAACGGCACGAAAGAGCAGTTGGATTTCACTTCCGCGAATCCGCGACCATCCGGTGTCACGGCAACCAACGTTCCTGTCCGGCTGGACGCGCACCCCGCCAGGCTGACGACCGCAAACGCCAATCCGGCGTACGCCCTCGCTCGCCGTCTTCTCTCCAAGGAGCCTCGCCATCTGTGTCCCATACTGATATCTCCACTGTGTGCCGGATGTACGTCGTCCGTTCGAGGCCTAATACGCTTTCCACATATACAGGACCTGGGGCGTGCTGAACTCGTAGAGCGTCGTGCGATCGAGCTTGAGGACGCTGCGACCCTGGACATTCAACATGTCCACGAAAGAGAAAGGCTTGCGGTATTCCACCACCTGGGCGTCCTGGATGCCGGCCAGGGACAGGGCCACCGCGACCACGTCGTCCAGATAGCCGACCTTGTCGATGAGCTTCTCCTCCAGGGCTTTGGACGCGACGAAGATGCCGCCGTCGGCAAGCTTCCGCACCTGTTCCGACGACAGGGCCGAGGAACGTCCCGCCTGGACCACCTCGACAAACCGCTCGTACG
>CAZNSM010000171.1:0-10536 GCA_964575615.1 uncultured Pirellulales bacterium
CATCGTCTGCGATGTCCGTAAACTGCCCTGTGACAGGCTGATTCGACACCAGCAAGGCTGCCCCGGACCACTCGCCTGCTAAGAGACGTTTATCCGTTCGGGAGTAGAACCTGTCGCCGGCCAGATCGACAATCCAGGCGTACCGGTCGTCGACGTGGTCCAGGACCACGAAATGGTCCTGCCCAGGGACATGGAGAATCGCCCGGCACCCGCTCAAACCCTCTTCGAAGGTGGCGACGTCTGCCTGCACGGCGCGACAATGCAGACCCAGATCCTGGACGCACTGCTGGATGTCGTATAGTGTCGTGCGCCCGTCCGAACCGACCAGTTGGCCCAGTTGACTGTCTGCCGGGACCTTGCCCAACTGCGCTGTCGCGTACCGGAGCGAGGCGGTGGCGCAATTCTGAGGCTGCTTGTCCTGGCAAGCCGCGTAGGTCAGTCTTTCAGCCAGCAGGAGACCCGTGTCGACCGCGTTGGAATAGTTGTACACCGATGCCTTGGCGCTCATCGGCGAGTAATACTCGACGGCGGTGCCGGCGCCGAACGCCACTTTGAACGCCTCGACCCCCGGAGAACCGACGTCGACGGAGGTGAAATCCCACTCGTCGGATCGGAGCAACCGGTTGGTGAAGGCGTCTCGCAGTTCGATCGCGACGGACTTGGGAACCCAATACCCGCCGACATTCCGGTAGCCGGAGCAGCCGATGGACATCACGATGTCACCGCTCGGCATGACGGCAGACGTCACGGCATAGTCCTTCGACGGATCCAGGATGAAGGTCCATTGCGAACCGCCCGACGGTGCGATGACCAGCTCTATCTGCTCGCTTCCGTCGCGAGCGACTTCGCTGGCCGCGATCTTCGCGGCCGCCAGATCCTCGTAGGACAGCGGGCCGGAACCCCAAGGAATGACGCCTGCGGTCAGCGGACCGGCGACGACGCGAGGCAGCCGGTTGCTCGCATCGACGATGGCCTCACCGGCCGAGACGGCGTGGATCGTATACTCCTGCCCGTCCCAGGCGAAAACCCGCCGGGCGTTCCAATCCTGGTTGAAGTACCTGACCATGGAATTGCCGGCCAAGTCGGCCGACGGGGTAACCGAATCGCTGCGCGACAAGATCACTACCTCCCAATGAAACCGGTCCCCGTCGTACTTGAGCACAACCGATGAGGTCATGCTGGACTCGTTGGACATCTCGTATCGAACGTTGAACGGGATGGCCTCCGCGTACATCTTCTGGAGTTCCTCGCTGCGCTGGGCCTTGTCGGCCGTCGTCTCATATTCGCTCGTTTTCTCCTGGATTGTTCGAGCGATAAACGCCTCGTCCATCGTCCTGGGAGCCTTGTACTCCCGATGCGTTGCCTTGATGGTTCCGGCCGGAATCCAGGTATCCCGGCCCCCACTGGCAAGCTTCTCGATAATCTCCAGCGCTTCGCTCTTTTCCAGCGCCCTCTGGGCATGTACCGGGACCGCCGTACACAACGCCAGAAACAGAATCAATGCCGATCTCGCGAATCTCATGGCCTACCTCCTTATCACAAAGTATTGTCGCAACAATACATACGCCGCATGAACCAGCACCGGCCATTTGTCAAAACGCCAAGGCACGGCGAGGGGCGCCCATCCTAAGGCGAAGTCCGCCGGGTGGATGTGGACACCCATCTGGAAAAATAAAGAAAATAAAACCGCTCCGCTGTATCTCTGCGATTCTGTCCTGCTCGTGAGAAGGCTGCTCACGGCACAGAATCTATCTCGTTGGGCTCGGGCGCAGATGGCACCGCATCCGTCCGCTCGAGCCAGTACTCGCTGAACAGCGCCAGGTCGCGAACGTCGACCCGCTCATCCGCATTCAGATCCGCCGCGACCGCCGCGTTCGGGTCCGAAGCAACGCTCTGGCCCCAGAGACCCGCCAACGAGGCGTAATCCACGAAGTCGACGAGGGTATCCCCATTGAAATCACGCGACGGAACATGGTGAAAAGACAAGACCTGGATCAGAGTTGCTTCAAAAGGCGGTGGATCGGGCACCTCCTGGCTAACCACAACCGCAATGGGAACTGCAGAGAGAGCATACAACCCTATGGTACAGTCCCCGGTGTTCACTGCGCCATAGTCGAGAATGAATAGATCGCCCGCCGTTGCGTTCCAGGCGGGGAGCAGGTCCACACCGACACCAAGGTCCTCTCGAGACACGGTCACCAGAGCCCGTTCACCGGCAGCGGGAAGGCACGAGCCCACGTAGTTTCCTTTGCTCTCGTCATAGCCCCTCGGCCAGAGAACGCCCTGTCTCTCGTTCTCCCAGGAAAGCCAGAACTTCACGCGCCAAGGCTTTGCGGTGTCGGAAGTTATGAAAATCGCGAGCCTGGTTCCGACCATGATGTCGCGATAGACTTCAGGCACATTGGGATCGGCCGGGGCCAGAGGGGTGACCTCGTCCGCCAGGCAGACACGAGCGGTGACCATCCCTGATGCGGCGGATGCCTGGAAGCCGGCCACCACCAGTGAAAGGACGCAAACAGCACGAAAACACGTCTGGCTCATGCAGGTCCGGCCCCCCAAAGGCGGTCGAGATCGGATTCCAGCCGCCCGACACGGGGACCACCGCTGCTCGCGCGTATTCGATGTCAAACTCCGCATGCTGACATTATAGGGTCATTCCTGTTCCAGAGCAAGTCATTTGCGCCGGGTCAGGCCTGCCGAAGGAGGATGGCTGCGACCTCTCCTCGCAAGACAGGATGCGCAGGCGAGAGGCACCGAACGGCTACCGATGCAAAGCAGACTCCCGGCGTATCACGAAGTGCTGGCACGTGTCGTCGGCCCAGGTAAACAGGCCCGCCATCCCATCCGTGTCAGCGCCCGTCGGGATCGCCCAGGTGCAGTGGCCCCAGGTGGGCTTCTCGATACACGTCCGTGCTGGGGAGAAGTACCGGCACAATTCACATCGTTGCTCAATCATCGCTGGTCTTTCGTTGTCTGAAGCAAGCGTTGGCCCATCGCAAGGGGCCGCCTCCAAATCAGCCGGAGGACGAACATGCCGCCTCGCACGTCGCCCTTCAGGACCAGGAGCGTTTCAGAGACGGCAGATGTGGATGCGAAAATCCGAGGATTATAGCTTTTTCTTAATCAACCTGGCGCTTGGCCCTGTCCCGTCGACCGAATGCGGCCGGACCGGTTGGGCGGCCTGGTAGTGATTGATGATTTTGCGAAATCCGCCTTGACAGCACCCCGGAGGGGCTTTATACTGACCCGACTTGGCAGAATCGGCGGCGTAGCTCAGTTGGTTAGAGCGTGGGATTCATAAGCCTAAGGTCGGTGGTTCGAGTCCACCCGCCGCTATTGCTGTCGGCATGGCCTCAGAGGCGTGTCGACGGGTATCGCACGATTGGGTTTCCTTCGTGCCCCCTTCGTCTAGTGGCCTAGGATATCAGGTTCTCATCCTGGAGACAGGGGTTCGACTCCCCTAGGGGGTACTTTTTCATTCTCGATTGATGGTTGACGATTGATTATTGACCTTCCCCGCTCATGATTGGCCCCAATGGCGAACCCGCTGCAAGTCCTTCCGACGAGCAGTTCATGCGGAGGGCGATTGACGCCGCGATGATCGCCGAGGAGAACGGCGACGTCCCCATCGGGGCAATCATCGTCCACCAGAACCAGGTAATCGGGCGGGCGTGGAACCAGCGCGAGCAGCTCAACGACCCGACCGCCCACGCGGAGATCATCGCCCTGACCCAGGCGGCCAGCTACATCGGAAGCTGGCGCCTGCACGGCTGCACGATCTACGTCACGCTGGAGCCGTGCCCGATGTGCGCCGGCGCCCTGGTGCTGGGCCGGCTCGACCGCCTCGTCTACGGCTGCCCCGACCCCAAGACCGGCGCCTGCGGCAGCCTCTACGACATCGTGCGCGACGAGCGTCTGAACCACCGGCTCGAAGTCACCTCCGGCGTCCTGGCCGACGACTGCACCGCCCTGCTCCAGGCCTTCTTCCGCGCCCGCCGGGGCGGCAACGGCAATCCGAAGGCATAGCCGCCGGCCCGCGCCCAAGCACAAAGCGACTCCGTCTGCGTACCAACAGAACAAGGAAAGGGCGGATTCTATGACAAGAGCGCATCGCAAAGTCGTGGTCGTGGGCGCCGGTTCGGTGGGGACGACGTACATCTACGCGTTGCTGCAAACGGGCCTGGCCAGCGAGATCGCACTGATCGATCTGGACGCCAAGCGTGTCGAAGGCGAGATCATGGACCTCTCGCACGGCCTGCCGTTCATTCCGCCGGTTTCGGTCAAGGCGGGCACATACGCCGACTGCGCCGACGCCCATCTGACGGTGATTACGGCGGGCGCCAAACAGACGCCGGGACAGTCGCGCATCGAGCTGATCCAGAAGAACGCCGACATCATCGGGTCGATCTGCGAGCAGATCCGTCGCTCCAGCCCGACGGGCGTGATCCTCATGGTCACCAACCCCGTCGACACGCTCACCCAGATCGCGCTGGGCCACCTGGGCCTGCCGCGAGGCAAGGTCATCGGCTCGGGGACCGTGCTGGACAGCGCCCGATTCAAGTACCTGCTCAGCCAGCACTGCGGGATCGACGCGCGGAACGTCCATGCATACATCCTGGGCGAACACGGCGACAGCGAGGTGCCCGCCTGGAGCATGACCCACATCGCCGGCATCCCCATCCGGCAGTACTGCGAGATCTGCAAGGTCTGCGACTACCCCAAACACCACGCCGAGATCGCCCGGCAGGTCCGCGATTCGGCCTATCACATCATCGACTACAAAGGCTCGACCTTCTACGGGATCGGACTGTCGCTGCTGCGAATCTCCGGCGCGATTCTGCGGAACGAGCACAGCGTGCTGACCGTATCGACGCTGCTCCAGGGCGAGTACGGCCTGCAAGACATCTGCCTGAGCGTCCCCTGCATCGTCGGCGAAGACGGCGTGGAACGCATCGTCGCCGCCCGTCTGGAGCCGGAGGAACAGAAAGGCCTGGAACAGTCCGCCCAGACCCTGCGGAGCGTTCTTCAGAAGGTCTCGGCTTAGCCCGTCCGCCCACGCCGCGCGTCTCTACCATGCCCTGATTCCCAAGCGCGAAGGCTTTCGCTCGGCCACGTGCCGCTTATATAATGCCCCCCATCAGGGACTTGGTTACGATGCCTTCTGCATGGAGAATGAGACATGAAAACTATTGGCAAACTCTTCGTCCAGGGATTGATCGCGATTCTGCCCATCGTGGTGACACTGTATCTGGTCTACTGGCTGGCCACGACGGCCGAATCCGTCCTCGGACAGGTCATCCGATACGTCATCGGCGACGCCTACATCCCCGGCCTAGGCGTGGTGTTCGGGTTCCTCATCACATTGGGGGTGGGCGTGCTTCTTCGGCTCTGGTTGTTCCGCAAGGTCTTCTCCCTGGGCGAGGCGCTGCTGCAGAGAATCCCCGGGATCAAGTCGCTGTACGGCTCGGTTCGCGACCTGGTCGGTTTCTTCGACTCCTCGAAGCAGAAGGACTTCGACAAGACCGTCATGGTCGCGGTCGGCGATGAGAACACCCGGCTGATGGGCCTGGTCACGCGGGAGAGTTTTGACGACCTGCCCGAGGGCATAGGTGATGACCAGACGGTGGCGGTCTACCTGCCGATGAGCTATCAGTTGGGCGGATTCACGGTCATGGTCCCGAAGAGCAAGATTCATCCGGTCGATCTGAAAGTGGATCAGGCCATGCAGTTCGTCCTGACGGCGGGCGTCTCGGCCGAGGACAAGGGCAAGAAGAAGCCAACCCCATGATGCTTCGCTGCGTCGCCTCGCCGCCATCCCGGGCAACTCTCACTTGTGTTGACATTGCGGACACCAGTACGCGGTTCGTCCCGCCACGGTCCGCCGCATCATGGCGGCCCGGCACCTCGGACAGCGTCCCTCCCGCTCGCGGTGCGGCAGGAGACAGGATTGCGGCATTGCCCACGGGTCGGCTTCTCGCGCGATCGCCATCCGCAGGACCTTCCGGGTGTTGCGGTACAAGCACGCTGCCTGCCCGGTCGTGTGGTCCGGCTCGACGAACAGATGCTTGCCGTGCCGCGCCGTGGAATGGAACGGCCGGTCCTGGAGGGCTCGTTATCGGGCAGTTCCGGCATGTTGTCTCCCCTTGCCGATTCGAGGTCGCGTCCATCCGTCAACGCGTGAGCCCGTCACATCCAAGGTGTGAGCAGACCGCCGGAGTCCAACAGCTCAACTTCGTACTCGCGACCGGCCGGCTCTCGTTCCTCATCGAGATCGGGACAGGCAGGGCAATGGCAGACCTTCTGCCTGGAGACATCGATCCACACCTCGCGCTGTTCCCAGCTCATCTGGCGCACCCATTGGGGCGACAGCAGAACGTGTCGTCCGGGCAGCCAGTTTCGCGTGTCCGCAACCAGATAGCGAATCACCCAGTCGCTGTCGGTGACGATGAAGTCCGCAAGATGGCCGATCTGGCCATCCCGGGCGTGAATCCGATATCCGATCACCTCGCGGGCGCTGCGCAGGTTCGGGTCCCCCCTGGCCGCCTTCTCGATCCCGGCGCGCCGGGACTCGGCGGGCATGGGAACGGGCACGGCGCCGACCCAATCGCTGGTCATGCCCCAGTATGGAATCCAGTCATAGTACGTGTGCAGTTCGAGCTCCCGCTGCCGGAACACGGGCCTGTCCGCATCGATGTCCGGGGCGCTGCGGATCTGCTCTTTGGTCAACGCCACCGAGAAGGCCCGCCCCTGCCGGCGGGGCCGGCCCAGCGACGTCGCCGCGATCAGCACCTTGCGTCCGGGCAGCCACGAGCCCGTATCGACCACCAGATATCGAATGGCCCACGTATGGCCGTCAAACAGAAGGGTATGGACCTTTCCGATGTGCCCGTCGTTGGCCCGGATCGTGAAACCTCGCAAACTCCTGACACTGCGTAACATGGTTTCTTCTCCTTCGACAGGTCTCTTCGCCGCTATGACCTCCCGTTGTTGGTTTTACGCATCCTCCGCAGACGCACCAATGAGGTTTTTGCTCGATTCGGACCTCGAACCCCGATCCTGCGCAACTGCGGTCTTGCCTGATTCAAATCGAGGAAATCCCTCTCTTCCACATGCGTCGCGGCTGACCTATGTTGAAAGAGAGTGATCTGCCGCCGTCCAGCCGTTCCGGAAGAGACGGCACAGAAGCCTCTTGTCACGTATCGAGCGGCAAGATGGGAGGAGTGCAACGATGGGTGCACACAAGACGACACCGTGGTTTGTGCTGAACGCACCGGAACTCGGACAGGCCTTTATGGACTTTCGCCGGGTGTGCGAAAAAGGCGGGGTCCTCGACCGAAAAACCAAGGAACTGCTGATGCTCGTGATGGCATGCGCGTCGCGCTCGGCGTACAATGCCGAGGAGCACCTTCGCGGCGCGTTCGAGGCCGGCGCGACGAAAGAGGAGATCACCGAGGCGCTGATGATCGCCGCCGCAGAGGACGCCGGAGCACAACTGACGTGGAATCGCCAGATCGTGGCCAAGTATTTCGGAAACGGCAAACCCTGAGCACGCTACCCGCGTACGCACCGTGAAACCAGCCGGAAGGCGGGACGTACCGCAGCAGGAACCAGGAACATCTGAACGGAGATGACAGCAAAGGAGTAGAAACGATGGGTAATCTCAGCGAACACATCCAGAAAGCGGACTGGAAGAAGGAAAAACACGTACCCGTGATCGAGTGCCCGGATTCGGTCAAGGCCAACGAGGTCTTCCAGGCGAAGGTCACGCTGGGCAAGGAAGTGGCCCACCCCAACACGACAGAGCATCACATTCGCTGGATCACCCTGTACTACCACGACGAAGGCGGCAAGTTCGCCCACGAAGTCGCCCACATCGAGTTCAACGCCCACGGCGAATCGGCCGAAGGCCCGAATCAAGGCCCGGTGTACGCCCATCATGAGGCCATAGCCACCCTGCGCATCGCCAAGCCGGGCGTTCTGCACGCCATCGCCTACTGCAACATCCACGGCCTGTGGGAGTCGAGCAAGCCCATCAAGGTGAGCTGACCGCGTCGGTCGGGGCTTCGCGGCAGCCGGGCAGGCACAGGGTCTGCTCCCTACGGGCCAATGCGTAATTCGGCAAACAAGGGACGATGGTCCGACGCGGTGCGCGCAAGGTAATCGCTGCCCACATCGACCGCCACCACCTGGATCTGCGGACTGATGAAAATGTGGTCGATTCGTGCGAAAGGGACGTGGCCGAACCACGTTCCTCGCGGGGTGTGAGCGGCCGCAGCGACTTGGGCGTCTCGAAGGGTTTCCACGCAGAATCTCCAGATGCGCGATCGCGGAGATGAGTTGAAGTCGCCGCAGAAGACGAAAGGCTCCGCCCGGCCGTTGCCTCCGATCCATTCGGAACCGAGCAAGGCTTCGATCTGCATGCGCTTCTCGCTCGCAGCCAATCCGAGGTGGGTGTTGACGAAGTGAACGGTCGCTCCACCGAGCTCCAGGGCAACCCACAGGGCCCCGCGCGGCTCGACGAAAGGACCGGCGGACGGCATGGGAAGGGCCGCCGCCTTGACCAGCCGCATCGGGAGCCGGCTGAGAATGCAGTCGCCATACGCCTCTTCGGCGATCCGCATCGCCGGGTGAAAATGGTACTCCATCTCCAGGAAGCGTGCGATCATCTCGGCCTGGTCGGCGTGCCCGGTCCGCAGGCGGCCCACGTCGACCTCCTGGAGCGCCACGACGTCCGGCCGATATCGCGCGAGGACCCGGGCGATGCGATGGGGAGAGAGCTTGCCGTCGATCCCGATGCAGGTGTGCACGTTGTAGGTGACCACGCGCAGCGTCCGCTCGCCGGCAACGGGCAGGAGTACAGGCGCCGGCTCGGGCGCCGCACGGCCCAGATGAATCAGGGCCGCCTGCCGCAGACTCAGCGGCCGTGGATATCCCTGCGCTCGATACGGCAGCGGCGCATCGTCCGGCGCAAGCAGAAACGCGTGCGTCTCCTCCAGGCCGGGCCCGGCGTGCGCGCCGCCCTCCAGCGGAAACGTGAAGCTGCGTCCCGTCCGGGTCCAGCCCGAGATGACGAAGTCCCCGGCGTCCGGATGGTGACACAGCGCGATCAGGTCCTGCGTCACTTCCTCCAGGAAGGGATGATCGGCCGGCAGCAGAGAGTCCGCCTGCTCCGGCAGCCGGAACGCTCCCTCTTTTGTCAGCGCATGCGCCCTGCCCGGCCCATCGGCGATCAACACCAGCGGAATCTTGGCGCGATCCACCAGCGCTCGCGCCAGATCAAGACGCCGCTCTGGCCCGATGGGTTCGCCGAGATAGACGTGCCCCACCGGCCCCATTGAAGTGACGACGACTTTGTCCCTCTCGGCGGACGGCGCCTGATTCGCCGGGTGTCTCATGTATGCACCGAGGCGCTTGGACTGGACGCCGCGATTGTCCGCCAGCGGCGCGATCGCCGTGTCGAGGACCTCCGCCACCACCTCCTGCACGCTGCGCCCCTGCTCGCGGGCATAGGACCGCGTCTCTTCGTTGCCGTGATCGGAGAAGATCCACACATCGTAGTCGCGCCGCGGGGACCGCTGCGCCGCCTTCCAGATCCGCCCGATCGCGCCGTCGATGCCTTTGAGCGACCAGTGCGCGAATCGCGATGTCGGGCCGCGACGATGGCTCTGCTCGTCGTAGCCGACGAGATTGAGATAGACGATCGGCAGCCCCCGCGTCACGTCCATCTTGGCCCCGATGGTCGCCAGCTCTCGCATCAGGATGCACACGCCGACGCGGGACGGAACGAACTTGATTTCCTTCCACAGATCGCGACCGGCGATGAGCCCGCGCAAGCAATCCACCAGCGCCAGGAAGAACTCCACCACGAGGAGCACCCCGGTGCGAAGCGCGCTGTAGAGGTTCAGCAACACCAGCAGGGCCATGCGCAGCGGATGGCCGAGCTTGAACAGGTCGCTCCAGTCCATCGAGGCGGCGCACAGATGGCTCTCGGCAGCGCCTCCGGTGTAGATCGAGGCATAGGCGCTGCCTCCGGCGAGCAGCGGCTCACCCTGCTGCTTCAGACGCTGCTCGACCGCTCTGGCGGAATCGGGCTCGAACATCCGACAGACGCGGCCGGTCGCGCGGTCGAAGAAGCTGAACGCCGGAACCGCCCCCTTGACGCCGTACAGCAGCTCGGCCGTCACCGCCGGCGTGCTCGAAGGCAGGCCGCTGTAAAGCGAATCGAGACGGTACTTGTGCCTGTGCATCAACTGCCGCAGAAAAGGCAGATTCCCCCGCGCCATCGCGTGCTCCAGTTGCCGACGACTGAGCCCGTCGATCTGGATCAGCACCAGCCCCCGCGACGAGGGCACATCCTTCGATTTGGGCAGGCCCAGCAGCCGGACCAGCAGCTCGCTGCGGCTCAGCCGATGTCGCGACCTCCTGACGAACGTTTCCACGAAATTCAGCATGCGATCTCACGTGATGGACGCTGCGCGTCTACCGAAAGGTGTGACTGGCCGCCTCGGCGATGTTCTTGAGCAGTTCCCACTCGGC
>CAZNSM010000172.1:0-10414 GCA_964575615.1 uncultured Pirellulales bacterium
AGGCCGGAGGAACCGCGATTGACGCTTCCCGCTTCACGAGATACGAGCGACGAGCGACGATTCCGGTGGCGGGGCGGGGGCGGAGCGGCTATGATGGGGCGGCGGATAGGGGCAGAGGGCGGATGGAATGGAAGGAGCCGCGATGGGTAAGCACAGGACAACTCGACGGGCGTTTCTCAAGTCGGCGGCGGTCGGGCTGGGCGCGCTGGCGTGCGGGCGGTCGGCAGCGCGAGCGGCGACGCGCCGGCGGCCGAACATCCTGTTTCTGCTGACGGACGATCAGCGGTGGGACACGCTGGGCTGCGCGGGCAACGCGATCGTTCGGACGCCGCACCTCGACGCGATGGCCGCCGAGGGCGTGCGGTTCACCAACGCGTTCGTCACGACGTCGATCTGCTGTTCCAGCCGGGCCAGCATCTTCGTGGGCCAGTACAGCCGCCGCCACGGCATCCACGACTTCGCGACGCCGTTCTCCGACGCCGCCTGGGCCGACACCTACCCGGCACAGCTCAAGCAGGCGGGTTATCGCCTCGGCCTGATCGGCAAGTACGGCGTCGGCGCCGACCGCGACTTCCACAAAGGGACATTCGACTACTGGAAGGGCATCCCCGGCCAGCCCGTCTACGAACAGACCGACGAGCGCGGCAACTACAAGCACCTCACGCAGCTCCTGGGCGAGCAGGCGATCGAGTTCCTCCAGGGCGGCGACGACCGGCCGTTCTGCCTGTCGATCAGCTTCAAGGCCCCGCACGTGCAGGACAGCGACCCGCGCCAATTCATCTACGACCCGATCTACAAAGACCTGTATAGAGACGTCGCGATCCCCGTGCCGCAGACCGCCTCGCCCGAGCATCTCGCAGCGCTGCCGGCGTTCCTGCGTGACGACGCGACGACGGCCCGCGCGCGATGGAAGATGCGGTTCGACACGCCCGCCAAATTCCAGGAGTCGGTCAAAGGCTACTACCGGCTGATCACGGGCGTGGACACGGTGGTCGGGCGGATCCGCGCGGAGCTGGCGCGCCTGGGCCAGGCGGACAACACGGTCATCGTGTTCACCGGCGACAACGGCTTTTTCCTGGGCGAGCACGGCCTGGCGGGCAAGTGGTACGGCTACGAAGAGTCGATCCGCGTGCCGCTGCTGGTGTACGACCCGCGTCTGCCCGCCTCCCATCGCGGCCACGTCGCCTCGCAGATCGCCCTGAACATCGATATCGCCCCGACGATCCTGTCGCTGGCGGGCGTGGAGGCGCCGTCGGCGATGCAGGGCGTGGACCTCTCGTCTCTGCTTGGTGGCCGGGCGGGCCTGGGGCGCAGCGACTTCTTCTACGAGCACCTGTTCGTCAATCGCCCCGGCGGCAAAGGCCCCAACCTCATACCCCAGAGCGAAGGTGTGGTCTCGCTGCGATACAAGTACCTGCGGTACATCGAGCAAGAGCCGGCTTTCGAGCAGCTCTTCGACCTCGAGAGCGACCCTCGCGAGCATCGCAATCTCGCCGCCGAACCCGACCGCCAGGGCCTCCTGAACGCGATGAGGGCGCGCTGGCAGGAGCTTCGAGCGGAGTGCCTTTGACAGTCTCTGTGAAAAAAGTCACATTATTTCCCTGTTGGATTGACAACCCTGTGGCCTCCCTGTAGCATCTCGCCCGGTCACCGTGTCGGACAAGCTTGGTAGGGGTATCTTCTATGGCAAAAGACAAGATCACGGTCGTCGGAGCCGGCAACGTGGGGGCCACGACGGCACACATCGCCGCGACGAGGCGGCTGGGCGAGATCGTTCTATTGGATATCGTCAAGGGTCTGGCCCAGGGCAAGGCTCTCGACATGGCCGAGGCCAGCGGCCTGTACGGCTCGGAGCAGCGTGTCGTCGGCACGACGGACTGGTCGGCGGCCGCCGGCAGCGACGTGGTGATCGTCACCAGCGGCGTGCCGCGAAAGCCCGGCATGAGCCGCGACGACCTGCTCGCCACCAACGCCAACATCGTCAAGTCCGTCAGCCAGCAGATCGCCGCGCACTGTCCGGACGCCTTCGTCATCGTCGTGTGCAATCCGCTCGATGCGATGGTCTATGCGGTTGCCAAGACGACGGGCTTTCCGCAACGACGCATCATCGGCATGGCCGGCGCGCTGGACTCGGCGCGATTTTGTTACTTCCTCGCGGCCGAGCTGGACGTGTGCGTCGACGACATCCACTGCGTGCTGATGGGCGGGCACGGCGACGACATGGTTCCCTTGCCCAGATTCACAACCGTCAGCGGCGTGCCCATTGCGCAGTTTCTCAGTGAGACGAAGATCGCCGAGCTGGTCGAGCGCACGCGCAAAGGCGGCATCGAGGTGGTCAACCTTCTGGGCTACAGCGCCTACTATGCGCCGGCCGCCGGCGCGGTGAAGATGGCCGAGGCCATTCTCCGAGATACCAGAGGTGTTTTTTCATGTTCTGCGTATTGTCGTGACGAATATGGGGTGGGTGGATACTTTGTCGGCGTTCCGGCGGTGTTGGGCCGGCGGGGGGTGGAACGGATCATCGAATTGGACCTCGATGATTCGGAGAAGCAGCAGTTCGGCGAATCGTTGGCGCACGTCAAGGAGCTGGTCGCGGACGTAGACCGGATGCTGTGATCGCCCGTCCCGATGGGGTTTTTGCTTGCCACGACGGTGTGGGTGCTATAGACTCCCGGTTCTTTTCGAGTCGCTGTCACAATAGGGGTGTACCGGCACATGGAACTGATCAAGAAAATCAAGCAGGCCGAAGCGCAGGCGCAGGAGATCATCGAGCAGGCGAAGGCCGACGCGGTCAAAGCCGCCGAAGAGGCGCGCAAGAGCCGTGCCGCGGCGCAGGCCCAGGCCGAGCAGCAGCGGCGCCAGGCGATCGATGCGGCGGTCGCCAAGGCGGCCGGCGAAGGCCGGGCCGAAGCGGACGCGTTGAAGGCCGAGGCCGACGCGCGGCGCCAGACGCTCCGCAGGGAAACCCAAGCGAAGATCGACGCGGCGGCGAACCGGGTCGTCAGTTACCTGAGAGGCTGAGTATGGCCCTTGTCAAGATGGCGAAAGTGCTGATCGTCTGCCACCGCTCCCAGGCGGCCGACCTGCTCGAAGGCGTGCAGCAGGCGGGCATCGTCGAGATCCTCGACGCCCAGCGGGCGATGATCAGCAAGCAATCGCCCGAACTGCAGACCGAGAGCCGCCGACCGCGTGACATGGAAGAGACCCACGCGCGGCTGGAGCGCGCCGTGGGTTTTCTGCGTCCCTATCGCAAAGAGAAACGCGGTCTTTTCGCGCCGCTTGAGAAGATCGAACGCGATCGCTACGCCGAAGTGGTTTCCGGCGAGAACGCGCTGGATGTCCTCGACGAGGCCGAGCAGGTTTCGGGCCGGATGGACCGGCTGGCGAGCGAATGCGACGCCACGCAGGCGACGCTGGACACGCTGGGTCCCTGGCAGGGGCTCGATACGCCCGTCGAGGAGATCGGCCGGCTCCATCGCGTCACCTGCTGGACCGGGTTGATTCCCTCGCAGCACGTGGCGCAGGCGTCCGCGAAGCTCACCGAGCTGGGCGCGACGCTGCAACAGGTCGGCACGGCGGGCAACCGCCAGGCGTGTCTGATCGTGGCGCTCAACGAGCGGGCGGAAGAGGTGCAGAAGGCGCTGCGCTCGGCGGAATACGAAGCCGTCAGCTTCGAAGGCATGCAGGGGACGGTCGCCGAACTGATCGCCCACCACCGCCACAAGCTGGAGCAGTCCCGCCGCGAGCTGGAACAACAGAAGGCGCGGGCCGGCCAGTTGTCGGATGACTTGCTGAGGCTGGAGATCCTCGACGATCACTATCGCAACGTGCTCAGCCGCGAGACCGTGCGAGGCAGCGCCCCGGGGACCGAGCAGACGGTGCTGCTCGAAGGCTGGGTGCGCGCCGAGGATTATGCGAAACTCGAGCGGATCGTGGGCCGCTTCGACGCTGCCAGCGTCGGGAAGATCGAGGTGGCCGAGGGGGAAGAGAAGCCGGTCGAGATCGAGAACACGCATCGGTCGCGTCCGTTCGAAGTGATTACGCGCCTGTACGGCATGCCGGCGGCGACGGACGTGGACCCGACGCCGTTCCTGGCGCCGTTCTTCGCGCTGTTCTTCGGCATCTGTCTGACGGATGCGGCCTACGGGATCGTCATGATCGCCGTGCTCTGGTGGGTCCTCAAGAAAATCAAGGGCGACGCGAAGTTCATCAAGATGATGATCGTCTGCTCGGTCACGACGGTGATCGCCGGGGCGCTGACCGGAGGCTGGTGCGGCGACGCCATCCAGGTCTTCCTGCCGCAACTGAACGGCTTTCGCAACGCCGTGATGTGGTTCGACCCGCTCGAAAAGCCGATGCACTTCTTCTACATCTCGCTGGCCCTGGGCTATCTGCAAATCATCTTCGCGATCGGCCTGGCGTTCTGGCACAAATGGACGCGGGGGGACAAGCGCGAGGCGATCTTCGATCATGGGACGTGGTTCGTCTGGCTCAACAGTCTGATGCTCTTCGGGCTGGCCAAGGCGGGTCTGCTGCCGCCGGCGGTGGGCACGCTCTTTGGCTATGTGGCGCTGGTTCCGGCGCTGGGCATCGTGCTGTTCAGCGAGCGGCAGGGCAGTTGGGGCGCCCGCATCGGCATGGGCTGTTACAACGTCTTCAGCACCGTGTTCTACGTCGGCGACGTGCTCAGCTACATTCGCCTGATGGCGCTGGGCATGGTGACCGCCGGCTTCGGCATGGCGGTCAATTCGATCGTCAAGCAGGTCATGGACTTGGGCGTGCTCGGCTGGATTCTCGGCGTCGTCGTGTTCGTCGGCGGACACGTCTTCAACATCGCCAACTCCTGTCTGAGCGCGTTCGTACACAGCATGCGTTTGCAGTTCGTCGAGTTTTTCACGAAGTTCCTCCAGGGCGGCGGTCGCGAGTTCGAGCCGCTGCGCAAAGAGTACCGACATATTCAGGTGGACCGCTCGTCCACGGACTGAGAACCGAAATAGTGAAGCAGGGTGGGCGCCGAGCCACCGCTGGGATGTCTGAGGTGGGGCCGGTCCCTTCCTCACGAGAGCGAAAGAAAGGGAACGTACGATGAGTCAAATCACAATGGGAATCGCTTTTTTGGGTGTCGCGTTGGCTGCTTTCCTGGCGGGCATCGGTTCGGCGGTGGGGATCGGGATCGCCGGACGCAGCGCCACGGGGGTGCTCAGTGAGAAGCCGGAACGGTACGGGCAGTTGTTCCTCCAGGTGGTGCTGCCGGGAACGCAGGGCTTCTACGGCTTCGTGATCGCTTTCTTCGCCCTGAGCAAGATCCAGGAGTTCCTCACCGCCGACAGCCTGAATCTGACGAACGCGCTGGCGATTCTCGCGGCGTGTCTGCCGGTGGCCTTTGCGGGTATGCTCAGCGCCATTCACCAGGGCAAGACCTGTGCGGCGGGCATCCTGCTGACCGCCAAGCGGCCGGAACTCGCGGTCAAGGCCGGCGTGCTCTACGCCGCCATGGTCGAGGTGTACGCCGTGCTCGGCTTTTTGATCTCTCTGCTGATCCTCCTGGCGATCAAGTCACCGGCCGCGGCCGCCGCCTGAGCGTCTGGGCCGGACAAACGCAAATCCTTAGTAAGCGGATGATGCAGATGCAAGCAGAACAGGTCATAGAGAAGATACTGTCGGACGCCCGGGCCGAGGCCGCCAGGATTGCCAAAGAGGCCGCCGACAAGGCCGCCGCCGAGCGCGCCACGCTCGACGCCCACCTGGCCGACTACCGCAAGCAGACCGAGTCCCTCGTGGCCAAAGCCGCCGAGGACGAGAAGTCGCACATCCTGGCCCAGGCCCGCATGGAAGCCGCCAAGGCGCATCTGGCGGAGAAGGCGTCGATCCTCGACGAGGTGTTCGCGCGGGCCAAACAGCGGCTCGCGGAGCTGCCCGACAACGAGTACCGCGAGCTGATGGCCCGCCTGATGGTCGAGGCTGTCGAGACCGGGGACGAAGAGGTTGTCATCGGCGCCAATGAACATCGCATCGACCAGGGGCTGATCCACGACGTCAACGGCCGGCTGGCCGGTCAGGGTAAGAAGGGCAACCTGAAACTGGCCTCCGACCGGCACCATCTGGCCGGCGGGTTCGTCCTGCGTCGCGGCAAGATCAAGACCAACGTCTCGTTTGGGCCCCTGGTGGACCAGGCCCGCACCGCCCTGGAGATCGAGCTGGCCAGGGAGCTGTTTGCCTGAGCGGCTTCGGGGATAATCGACCACAGCGAAAGAGATGCCGAACGTGCGATCTGAAGCAACGATGTTTGAATTCCTGACGTACCCGCAGGTGGGTCCGGAGGACTGGCGGTATACCTCGCAGTGCGCCCAGGTCCGGGCGATGGAGATGCAGTTGCTCTCTCGCGCGGTGCTGATGGACATGGCCAACGCGCCGGACTTCGCGGGGGCGGTTGCGTCCCTGACGGTGGGCGAGTATGCGCTGCCGCAGGGCGGCGGGCGTTTCGACGACATTCAGGCGATTCTGCTGGAGAAGCGTTCGGCGGTCCGCTCGCTGTTTGCGGACTGGATGCTCGACGAGCGGATCGTGACGCTGTTCCGTAGCCGGGACGACTATGCGAACCTGCGTCTGGCCCTTCGCCGGGTGCTGACCGACAAGCCGGTCGGGTCGGACTACAGCGAAGACGGCAACGTGCCGCCCGATGTGCTCGCCCGCGCGTTCGAGGAGGAGAACTACAGCCTGTTTCCCGACGGCCTGCGTGAGGCGACCGAGCAGGCGGTGCTGGCCTACTACCAGAACAAGGACGTCCGCGAGATCGACGCGACGATCGACCGGTGCGAGGCCGAGTCCAAGATGGCCGCCGCCGAGCAGATCGGGCATCCCTTCCTGCTGAACCTGTTCCGGATGCAGATCGATCTGACGAACCTGCGGACGCTGCTGCGGGTGAAGTTCCGCGACGCCGACCCTCGCGGCGTGTTCCTGCCGGGCGGCTTCATCGAGGCCGACCGCCTGCGACACGCCCAGGAGAGCGCTTACGAGACGCTGGGCCAGTTGTTTTTTGCGACGCCGTACTACCGCCTCGTGGAACAAGGGGCCGGCTACGTGGCGTCGAGCCAGTCGTTCCTGAAGATCGAGCAGCAGTGCGAGGAGTATATCGGAGGTTATCTGAAGGCAACGAGCCAGGTGACCGCCGGACCGCAGCCGATCATCGCCTTCCTGCTGACCAAGGAGCAGGAGATCCGCACCGTCCGTCTGATCCTGACCGCCAAGAAGAACCAACTGGACACGAAGTTGATCCTGGATCGGATAGCGTGAAGCGTGAAGCGTGAAACGTGAAACGTCGTTCGTGAAGCGTGAAGCGTGATGGGCATGAACAGGAAGATCACGAACTTCAGAGATTTGGATGTCTGGCAGAAGGGGATTGAGATCGTAAAGGATGTTTACACGACGGTTGAAGGTTTTCCTCGGCACGAAGTGTTCGGTCTGACCAGTCAGATGCGTCGGTCAGCGGTGTCGATTCCGTCGAATATCGCCGAAGGGTTCAATCGGTTCCACAACAAAGAATACAAGCAGTTCTTGTATGTAGCGTTGGGTTCCTGTGCCGAGCTGGAGACGCAGATCGAAATCGCTGCGGAGCTGGAATACCTGGCCGCGGAGGCCAAGGGTGCGTTGCTTGAGAAGCTCGATCATGAAACTCGCATGCTAAGGAATCTGGTGAAGAAACTCGGGTGAGCTTGAAGTCTGAAAGACGCTTCACGTTTCACGCTTCACGCTTCACAAGGAACGAAGTAGATGGAAGGCAAAGTGGCAGTGTTGGGTGACGCGGACTTCGTGATGCCGTTTCGGGCGCTCGGGGCCGACACGTTTGCGGTCGAGCCGCAGGCCGAGCAGGTGGTGGCGGCGGCCGAGAAGATCGTCGACGCCGGCTACGCTCTGGTGGTGGTGGCCGAGAACGTCGCGCCGCAGGCGGATGCGGCGTTCGCGCCGACCGAGAGCAAGCCGACCCCCTGCGTGGTGGTGGTGCCGTTCACGACGGCGTCCGAAGGGTTCGCCACCGAGGCGCTGGGCAAGGTCCTCAAGCTCGCCACCGGTATCAACATCCTCCAGCACAATTGAGAAGGTTTTCGTGATGAGTGAGAAAAGAGTAGGTCGCGTAGTGAAAGTGGCCGGTCCCGTGGTGGTGGCTGAGGGCATGGCCGGCGCCCGCATGTACGACGTGGTGCGCGTCGGCGCGCTGAACCTGATCGGCGAGATCGTGGAGCTGCGCGGGGACACGGCTTCGATCCAGGTCTACGAGGAGACGACGGGCATCGGGCCGGGCGAGCCGGTGGTGGACACCGAGGCGCCGCTGAGCGTGGAGCTGGGGCCGGGGCTGATCGAGAGCATCTACGACGGGATTCAGCGGCCGCTCGACGATCTGGTGGGCGTGGAAGGCTCGTTCATGAGCCGCGGCAGCGACATGCCGGGTTTGGATCACCAGAAGAAGTGGCATTTCAAACCGACGGTCGGCGACGGGACGAAGGTGGGCCCGGGCGACATCATCGGCGAGGTGAAAGAGACGAGCCTGATGGTGCACAAGATCATGGTGCCGCCGGGCGTCAGCGGCACGATCGCCGGGATTCGCGAGGGCGACTTCACCGTCGAGGAGACGGTGGGGACGTGCCGGGCGGATGACGGGAGCACGCACGAGCTGAAGCTGATGCAGCGCTGGCCGGTGCGGAACCCGCGGCCGATCGCGCGGCGTCTGGCGCCCGAGCATATTCTCGTCAGCGGGCAGCGCGTGATCGATACGTTCTTTCCGATCAGCAAGGGGGGGACCGCGTGCGTGCCGGGGCCGTTCGGGACGGGCAAGACCGTCGTGCAGCACCAGCTCGCCAAGTGGGTGGATGCGGACGTGGTGGTGTACGTCGGGTGCGGCGAACGCGGCAACGAGATGACCGACGTGCTGACGGAGTTCCCGGAGCTGAAGGACCCGCGCAGCGGCGAGCCGCTGATGCGCCGGTCCGTGCTGATTGCCAATACGTCGAATATGCCCGTGGCGGCGCGCGAGGCGTCGGTCTACACCGGGATTACGCTGGCCGAGTACTTCCGCGACATGGGCTACACCGTCGCCCTCATGGCCGACAGCACCAGCCGTTGGGCCGAGGCCATGCGCGAAATCTCCACCCGCCTCGAAGAAATGCCCGCCGAAGAAGGGTATCCGGCCTATTTAAGCGCCCGGATTGCGGCGTTTTACGAGCGGGCGGGGCGGGTCAAGTGCCTGGGCGGGCCGGAGCGCGAAGGGGGGCTGTCGGTGATCGGGGCGGTGAGCCCGCCCGGCGGCGATCTGTCCGACTCCGTCGTGCAGGCGACGCTGCACGTGGTCAAGGTGTTCTGGTCGCTCAAGGGCGAGCTGGCCTACCAGCGGCACTTCCCCGCCATCGACTGGCTCACCTCGTACTCGTTCTACAAGCAATACCTCAAGGGCTGCTTCGACGACAAGGAGCAGGGCCAGGAGATGGAGCGGATGACGGTCGAGGCGATGACGCTGCTCGAGCAGGAGTCGGAGCTGCGCGAAATCGTCCGCCTGGTCGGCGCCGAGGCCCTGTCGCCGCGCGACCGCCTGGCCCTGGAGACGTCGCGGTCGCTGCGCGAGGACTACCTCCACCAGAACGCCTTCCACGCGGTCGACACGTTCACCTCGATGGTCAAGCAGTACGAGATGCTCAAGACCGTCCTGCACTTCCACCGCCAGGGCCTCGAAGCGATCGAGGCCGGCGTCGAGACGGCGGAGATCTTCAAGCTGGCCGTCCGCGAGGACATCGCCCGCGCCAAGTACATCCCGCAGGACGAGATCGACAAGATCCGCCAGATCCGCCGGAAAATCGAAGACCAGATGAAACAGCTTCAAGGTGCGGCCGCCGCCAAGTAACGAGGCGAACAGCTTCCCGACAGCCGTAGGAGTGTCCCATGCGATCGGTGAAAGAATACCAGACAGTCACGAACATCCAAGGCCCCCTGATGATGGTCGAGATGGTCGACGAGGCCAAGTTCGGCCACATCGTCGACATCGAGCTGGCCGACGGCTCCATCCGCCACGGCCAGATCCTCCAGGTCGAGAACGACAAGGTCCTCGTCCAGGTCTTCGAGGGCACCAGCGGCATCGACGTCAAGCGCAGCACCGTTCGCTTCCTGGCCAAGCCGCTGGAGCTGGGCGTCTCGCCCGACATCCTCGGCCGCGTCTTCAGCGGCCTGGGCGTCCCCAAGGACGACGGCCCCGCGATCATCCCGACGAGCCGGCTCGACATCAACGGCCAGCCGATCAACCCCTACGCCCGCGACTACCCCAACGAGTTCATCCAGACGGGCATCTCCACGATCGACGGCCTCAACCCGCTCGTTCGCGGCCAGAAGCTGCCGATCTTCTCCGGCTCCGGCCTGCCCCACGACGACCTCA
>CAZNSM010000173.1:0-6049 GCA_964575615.1 uncultured Pirellulales bacterium
ACGACCTGAACGCCGGGTTTGCTGAGAAACCCGCCGCCCTGGACCCAGATGCCGCCGCCGATGTGGCGCGTGCCCTGCCCGCCGCAGCCGATGGCGCCCATCACCAGCCGCTCGCTGGCCGGCGCCCGGCCGCCCGCCCCAAGAGCCGACGACGTGATGACATAAGGAACCGCCACGGCCGATGCGGTAGCTCGTAGAAAGGTCCTGCGTGTGATACCCTTTTGATATGCCATGCAACCTCCCATCCTTTTCATACGGTGCCGGACGGATATTCCCTGCCATCTTACTGGCAGCCGTCGCACGACGCAATAGCCTGACCGGCCCCACTCGCCTGCCGAGGAGCAACCGAAAAGACGCGACTTGACAGCGATTCAGTGGTACAATGGCTGGTCAGTTGAGCTTTGACGATGGACCGCACGATTTGGGAGGTTGAGTCGATGGCATCGCATGCCCCACACCGCTGTCGCTTTGATAGTCGTGAAGACCACAAACGCTGTCCCAGGACGGGCAGGCCGATCGAGCCTCGTGCCCCGCGTCCGTGGATGCTCGGGCTGCTGCCGGTCACCGGGCTGCTGGCCCTGGTCTGGTTCCTCGTCCGCGTGGTGCCCAAGCCCTCGCGAGCGATGTATCCCTGTCAGCGGGTGGCGATGCCACTGGCGTCCGGCTTCGTCGCCTGGCTGCTCAGCATTGCGGCCTCCGTGGCAGCTTTGCGCAAGGCCAGATCGAGCCTGAACGGCAGGCGATACGCCTTGGCGCTGGCCGCTGTAGGCATCAGCGTCGCGGCGATCTGGATGACGCTGAGCATCACCGCCGAGAGAACCCTGCTGGCCGATCCCCAGCCGGCCAATGAGCCCATCGGCGTCGCCCGAGGGATTCACCCCGGACGGGTCGTCTGGGTGCACGATCCCGACGCCACCGACTGGAAAGGACCGGGCGATGGCCACCTCTGGCAACCCGAGCACACGAATCAGGCGGCCGTCGACGAGATGATGTCACAGGCCCTTCGCAATCTGACGGGCGAGACCTCCGACAAGGCGGCGTGGGATGCCCTCTTCCGCTATCACAACAAGACCAGGAGCAAGGGCGACGTCGGCTACCAGCCGGGCCAGAAGATCACGGTCAAAGTCAACTTCGTCGGCTTCATCCGCACCACCGATGCCGTGAATCCCCAGACCTATGCGCTGCGAAGCTGGGTGGACTACATGAACACGTCGCCCCAGATGATCGCTTCGCTGCTGCGGCAACTGACGGAAACCGTCGGCGTCAGACAATCGGACATCGCGGTCGGTGACACCCTCGCCTACTTCGCCAAAGAGTACTACGATATGCTGCACAGGCAGTTCCCGCTTGTCACGTACCTTGATTGTCACGGCGGTCCCGGCCGGACGAAGACCGGGCCGTCTTCGGTCCCTCTGCATTGGAGCTGCGACCCCGAAGGCTGCGCCCAGGACTACGTGCCGCAGGCGTACGCCGAGGCCGACTATCTCATCAATCTGGCCAATCTCAAGGCCCATCCCAGCGCCGGCGTCACGCTCTGCGCCAAGAACCACTACGGCTCCCTGATCCGCCTGCCCTACGAGAAGGGCTACTATGACATGCACACGAGCTTCGACCGGGCCACCGGCCGGTACCGAAACCTCGTGGACCTGATGAGCCACAGCCAGCTCGGAGGCAAGACCGTTCTCTACCTCATCGACGGCCTCTACGGCGGCATCCACTACGTCGAGCACGAGCCGCGACGGTTCGAATCGGCCCCATTCAACAACGACTGGACCAGCAGCCTGTTCGCCAGCCAGGACCCGGTCGCCATCGACTCGGTGGGCCTCGATTTCCTTCAGGCGGAGGCCAACGTTCAGAAGTACTCCTGCATGGCGGGCACCGATGACTACCTGCATGAGGCGGCGCTGATCGACAGCCCGCCTTCCGGGACGTTCTACGATCCCGACCACGCCGGCAACGTCGTGCGGCCGGCCAGTCTGGGCGTCCACGAGCACTGGAACAACGCGCGAGAGAAGAAGTACTCCCGCAACCTGGGCCGGCCCGATGGGATCGAACTGGTTGCCATCATGAAGAACACAGACAAAGCGAAGGCCAGCGGTGTCACCGCCCCCGGCGCCAAGATCAAGTTGCTGGCCGACGGCTTCCAGTTCACCGAAGGCCCCGCCCCCGACCGCGAGGGCAACATCTTCTTCACCGACCAGCCCAACGACCGCATCTGCAAGTGGTCCGTCGACGGCAAGCTGACGGACTTCATGAAGCCCTGCGGCCGATCCAACGGCCTGTTCTTCGACAAGGACGGCAACCTCTGGGCCTGCGCCGACATGGACAACGAGCTGTGGATGATCGACCCGCAGGGCCAGGTCACGATCTTCATCCGCGATTTCGGCGGCAAGCTGCTCAACGGGCCTAATGACCTCTGGATCGACCCCGACGGCGGTATCTACTTCACCGACCCGCTCTACAAGCGGCCCTACTGGAAGCGCGACCCCGCCATGCAGCAGGATGGCCAGCACGTCTACTACGTGACGCCGGACCGCAAGAACATCGTCCGCGTTGCGAGCGACCTCGTGCAGCCCAACGGCATCATCGGCACGCCCGACGGCAAGCTGCTCTACGTCGCCGACATCGGGGACCGCAAGACCTATCGATACGCGATCAAAGCCGATGGCTCGCTCGCGGACAAAAAGCTCTTCTGCTCGATGGGATCCGACGGCATGACGATCGACACCGAGGGCAACGTCTACCTGACCGGACGCGGCGTCACCGTGTTCAATCCCGACGGCGAGAAGATCGAGCAGATCGACGTCAACAAAGGCTGGACCGCCAACGTCTGCTTCGGCGGCCCGGACCGGCGGACCCTTTTCATCACCGCCTCGGATTCGCTATTCAGTATCGAGATGCGCGCCACGGGCGCCTATTGACAACGGAACGGATGGGGAGATTGCAGCACCATGAGAACACGAACGATCTTGGTATTTCTGGCTCTGTTCAGCAGCGTCGCCGCCGCAGCGGTGGCGCCTGTCGAGGCCGAAATCGTCGACGTGAGGAAGATCTGGGACGATGCCGCCCACAACGCCTTTACGGATCTGGTCTGGTTCGGCGAGCAGTTCTATTGCGCCTTCCGCGAAGGACGCGGCCATGTCTCGTCCGATGGA
Organism: uncultured Pirellulales bacterium; assembly: GCA_964575615.1. Lineage (GTDB taxonomy): Bacteria > Planctomycetota > Phycisphaerae > Sedimentisphaerales > Anaerobacaceae > Anaerobaca. The sequence continues at coordinate 3,156 of CAZNSM010000173.1, forward strand.
CGGATTCGCGTGCTGCGTTCGACCGACGCGGACACCTGGACCTCGGCGGCGCTGATCTCGTTCCAGGGCTATGACTTCCGCGATGCGCACCTGTCGATCACGCCGGACGGCCGGCTTATGCTGATCGGCGGCGCAGCACCGCGAAAGCAGGACGGCGAACACGCGCCCACCGGCAGCTTCGTATGGTTCTCGCAGGACGGCGCGACCTGGACCGAGCCGGTGATCGTCAGCCAGCCGGGCCGCTGGCTGTGGCGCGTCACCTGGCACGAGGGCAAGGCTTACGGCGTGTCGTACACCGCCGGCGGCAATGGCGGCCAGTACTTGTCGCTGCTGACCAGCACGGATGGGATCAGGTACGAGCCGCTCGTCGAGAGGCTGTTCGACAAGGGCTATGCGAACGAGACCACGCTGCGATTCGCCCCCGACGGCACGTGCTATGCGCTGGTCCGCCGCGACAACTCGGGCGACGCGCCAAGCAGTACGATGCTCGGGATCGCCTGCCCCAACTACACGCAGTGGAAATGGCACGACCTCGGGACCGAGTTCAACGCCTTCGGCGGGCCCGACCTGATCCGGCTGCCCTCCGGCCGCTGGATCGCCGCCGGACGCATGCACCAGGGCGGAGCCCACACCGCCCTGACCGTCCTCGACGTCGAGAACAAGGCGATGACCCGCCTGCTCGACCTGCCCAGCGGCGGCGACACCAGCTATCCCGGCCTGCTCTGGCACAACGACCTGCTCTACGTCAGCTACTACTCCAGCCACCAGGGAAAAACCAGCATCTACCTCGCCAAAATACGATTCCCCTGATCGCTATTCGGCGTCCAGGCTCTTGAGGATCTTCCTGGCCAGAGGCTCCTTGATCTCGCTGTGTCCAGGAACGGTTTCAATCACGCCCGTCCTGGGGTTGGTCCATAGGGCGTGGGATGCCCCTTCTCTCTTCAGGAGGCACCCGGCAATCCTCAGTCTCTTTTCCAGCTCTCTTCGTTTCATCCGATCGAGATCGTCTCTTGGATGGCATCGTCACCCAGGCCACGCCGGATGTCTTCCAGTCGATCATCGAGGATGAGAATGATCGCCTGCTTGAGGCTCTCTTTAGCTTCGGCCACCGTCTGGCCCTGGCCGTTGGCGCCCGGGATCTCCGGACAGATCGCCCAATAACCGCCCTCCGGCGCGCTCTCAATGACCGCCGTAAACTCGCCCTTCATCAGATGTCCTTTCAGCTTCCCGAATGCCCGACAGCCCCTTCCCGCGCCACATCTCATGGTCGGCCAATCGACCACCAACACCCCTCCGCTTCGGTTCATTGTACCAAAACGCCCCACAACATACAACCTCGTCCGGGCAACACCAGCTATCGCGGCCTGCTCTGGCGAAACGACCTCCTCTACGTCAGCTACTACTCCACCCACCAGGCCAAAATCAGCATCTACCTCGCCAAAATCCGATTTCCATTGACTCCGACCTGCGCGCAGAGATCCGTAGCGAATTCCCAACCTTCGAAGATACTCACACCGAGATCACGCCGCGTTTCTCATAGATGCTGCGGTCGCCGCGTTCGTAGACACTCCACAGATCGTCCTTGGGGCCCGTGGAGAGATAGATTCTCTTGTGGACGCTGCATATGTAGCGAACACGGTCTTGCGTCAGATTGCTCCAACTCGCAATCGCTTTGGTCGAACGATATTCCTTCCCGGGCTCATTGGCCGTGTTCTTCACAAGCCACGTGTAGATACGATGCTTGTGGATTTCCTCAAGCATGCGCGAGTGGATGCAGCTCACCAGAGACACAGTGAGACCTGCAATTGCCCCACCAGCTCCTCCGATCACGACCCCGTTCCAGATTTCTTTCGCTGACATGTCCATAGCGTTGTGTCCATTGCCTGTCTCTCTATCTCTTAGACCGAGCCTGACATCTCAAGGATTGCGCAGAATCCCAAAGTGCGCACCTCCGTCCGGCGACCTCAGGCAGCCCCTCTGAAGATGTTCGGCAGTAGGGCTAGACAACCACCCAGCCATTGATACATCTGGCCAGAGCAAAGGTGTTGCCCCGTCGCTGTAGCGTTCGAGTGTCGCCGATTCCAGGTAACGCATAGGCTTCCCCTCAAGAAATCTGTCGGCTTCCTCTTTGGTGGGGCACTGGTTCTTTCGGACCATCGCACAGTACGCGTGCGACCGTCGCGTCTGCGACTCCTCCGCTATGAGCCAATAATGCCAGTAGTCGGCATCTCGCGGAACATTCGCGTTTTCGACTTTGATGTCGAAACACACACCATCTGCGTTCCTGTAATGGACCGCCATGTCACTTTGCCTCCACAAACCTCTCCCGACTTTTCTGGCGAAACACCCGTTTCCGCGTACTCCGCCGTTGCTGTTATCCAAGGTGTCTGTCGTAGTCGCTGTTTCTTCTATCGGCCGAGGGCGGATGGGGGATTAGCGATTTCCACAGTCCTGGGCCGGGTTTGAAGGCTGAATCTACCACCTCGAAGAAATGGCGGGGTTTTTGCTTGACGGGAGGGACCAAGTGGGTATGATGGTCATAGAACTAATATGACGGCAGGCTGGAGGCCGGAGACCTGAGGCTGGAGGTTTTTGTGGACGCATTTGCGCTCCGACGCTTCTACGCATCTATGCGAGGGACGAGCGACGCGCCTGGGCCGCAGGGCAGGCGTGCGAAACAAAGCCAATTTCGGCGTTCTTGGGCTGAAAATGCGGATTGCGGCGGGAAGGCAAAGCCAATTCGGCGGCCGCTGGCGGGCGGAAGTTGGAGCGTAGATGCGTAGAAGCGTGGATGGATGCGGAGGGCAAGGTGAACGTGCGAAACAAAGCCAATTTTCGAGGCGGGAGACCGAAGGCGGGAGGCTGGAGACTGGAGGCCGCAGGGTTCCGCGAAC
>CAZNSM010000173.1:6149-10411 GCA_964575615.1 uncultured Pirellulales bacterium
GCGACTCGCCCGGCGAGCCTTGCCGGCGAGCGAGGCGAGAGGTAGACTCAATCAAAAACGAAAGGAGGCACCGATGATGGCAAGGACATTGGCAATCGCGTTGGTGGTTGTGGCGGCGGGCGCGTGCGGCGCGCAGGACGTTGGCGTCGTCGCGCCGGGAGCGGAGGTGAAGAAGCTGGCGGGCGGCTTTCAGTTCACCGAGGGTCCGGCGGCCGACGCCAGAGGCGACATCTACTTCACGGACATCCCGGACAACCGCATCCTCAAGTGGTCGGTCGAGGCCGGACAGCTCACCACCTTCCGAGAGAACTCGAACGGCGCCAACGGCCTGTACTTCGACAAGGCGGGCAACCTGCTGGCCTGCGAAGGCAAAGCCGATGCCGGCCGTCTGGTTTCGATCGCGCCCGACGGGACGCTGACCGTGCTCGCGGACAAGTACGAGGGCAAGCCGTTCAACAGCCTCAACGACCTGTGGATCGACCCGAAGGGCGGCGTGTACTTCAGCGACCCGCGCTACGGCAACCGCGACAACCTGCCGCAGGACGGCGAGCATGTGTACTATCTGACGCCGGACCGCGCCAAGGTGATCCGCGTCATCAGTGACATGGTCCGGCCCAACGGCCTGATCGGAACGCCCGACGGCAAGACGCTCTACGTCGCCGACCACGGCGCAGACAAGACCTTCGCCTACGCCGTGAACGACGACGGCACGCTCGCGGACAAGAAGCTCTTCGCGCCCGAGGGCTCCGACGGCATGACCATCGACAGCCGGGGCAACGTCTACCTGACCAACCGCGTCGTCGCCATCTACGACCGCGACGGCAAGAAGATCGCCGAGATCAAAGTGCCCGAGGGCCCGTCCAATGTCACGTTCGGCGGAGCCGGCCGAAGGACGTTGTTCATCACCGCGCGCACGTCCCTCTACAGCATCGAGATGGCCGTGCGCGGGGCGCGGACGCCCGTGACGCCGACACGACGGCCGCGACAGAGATAGAATAGTTTCCTTGTCCAGAATGTCTCTCAGTCGGCGGATGACGGCGGCTCGACGGCCTCTGTCTCGACATCGTGACGTCGTATCGAACGAGGCAGCATCTGAGCCGCCAGCATCGGACGCCCCACAGGGACGCCGCGATCTCGCCGGAGCCGACAACCAGAAAGGCAAGGACACCCGCATAGACGATCTAGGGAACCGACGGCGGCGCCTCTCGGCGGACAGGCATGAGCGGTCGCCTCGTCAGCGCGAAGAGCGTCGCGGCCTCGCCGAGATAGGGCGCATCGGAAAAGGTCGAGAGCATTCGCGGCACGAGCAATGCAGCTCAGCCGCCAGCGACTCGACCTGCGATCGCAGGAGGTCCTCATACTTCGCGTCGCCCAGAGATAGAAGACCGAGCCGAACAGCGGCCACTCCGTGCCGGCGATGTCGCTGGTGGTGAGTCGGCCGGCTACTCCCGACGCCACCCTGTGGCGGGCCCATTCGGCGTACCTGGGCGACAGCGCGCGGTGCCAGCGCCAGACGCGACGAGGCACGGCCGAGCCGTCCAGCCCGGGGTCGCGGAGGCCGCGCATCACCGTCCCGGCCGGAAGAACGAAGACGTAGACCGAAAGGGCGAGGACGACGAGAGCGTTGGTGTACACACAGACCGAGAGGCATTTCCGCATGCGAAACTCCACTTCCACCGGACCGCCGGCAAGACTATCGACGCCCTGACCGCCTGTCAACGCGAATCCCCACGGTGCGCCCCGACATCGACAGACCGCAGGTCTGAAGCCTCAGGCAATCTGGAATCGGGCCGGATCGCAGCCCACCTCTGACAGAGGCACGACGTACCATGCACTGCGACGGAATTCGCATAACCTCAGTATTTCCAACATCTTACACCAAGACGACTTCGCCCGCCCCAGGCCGGCAACTCACCATTACAGACGCCGGCAAAGAGAACCCTTTACTAACACCTGCCACTGTGGTAAAATAGGCAATATTCGGTATATGGGGATTCCTGTTTGTGACGGTGTCCCGGTGCAGGCCACGCTGCTTCGACGGCCTGACGTGCCTTCAGGGGGAACTGAATTCTCTTTCCGGCCTTAGTTTGCCGAAACCTTGGTAGGAGGTGAGCATACGATGAAAGCGGCATTTGTGCTGGGTCTGATGGGTAGTCTGCTGTTGCTGGCCGGCGTGGCGAATGCCGGCACCACCATCATCAAGAACACCCTCGACTACACCGCCAACGGAGACTTCGACGAACCCTGGTTCCTGCCTCCGGACGAGGTGGCGGATCATTCGCCCTACCACCGGGGCATGTTGGAAGACTGGGGTTGGACACACAAGCTCCGAAACTACATCCCCTCCGACGCCTTGGGCATCCTCTCCGCCTACCTGACGATCAACGCCTGGGATGTCGACGCCAATGACCCCGAGGGTCCCGAAATCGACATCGTCTACGCCAACTCGATCCAGCTCGGCACCCTGGAGGATACGGGCGGACGCCAATGGAAGACCACTCGATTCGACCTGCCGCGCGAGGTCCTCGCCGACCTCTGGGCCGACGGCGAGGTCTACATCTTCGTAGACATCGACAATGAGTGGGATTGGGTCGGTCACCGCGTAACGCTGGGCTCTGCCACTTTGACGGTGGAGTACGAAGTCTCCGGAGCGGGGACGCCGTCGCGCCTGACCGTCCACCGATTCTGGGCGCCGGCCCTGTCGAGCCACTTCTACACCGCCGATGAGAAGGAAAAGCAGGATCTGATCGACAAGCATGCCAAGGAATGGACCTACGAGGGCGTCGCTTTTCACGCCCTTCCGGCGGGATTCGAGCCGAACAGCGCCCCGGTCTATCGCTTCTGGTCCAAACCCCTGAACACGCACTTCTATACGATCAGCGAAAGGGAACGTGACAAGCTCGTCGACCAGTTCGCCTACGTGTGGGCCTACGAGGGCGAGGTATTCTGGGCCTATGCCGCCGGGAAACAACCGGCCGACACGATCCCGGTCCATCGCTTCTGGTCCGACGTCCTGCAGCGCCACTTCTATACGACAGATGAGGCGCTGAAGGACAAGATGATCCGCGAGAATTCGGACGTCTGGATCTACGAATGCATCGCCTGGTACGCGTACGAATAGCCCGGCATCGAACGCCCTCTCCCGGCTCGCCGTCACGGAGCCAGGAAGCGTTCGAAGAAAGCGTAGATCTGAGCGTTGGATTCCGCGGTCGGGTTGTGCGTAGGCCGGTTCGTCATTGCGACGCGATCTGCGTGCCCCAGGAGCCTGTTGACCTCAACGGCGTGATTGAGCGCCTGCCAGCGTTTGGGCGGGTCCTCGGCGCCGCCTGACACGAGAAACGGACGCGGCGCCATCAACGCGTGCAACTCGTGCAGATCCCGGCCTGTCTCCACCATCCGCTTGTAGGGACCGGTGCGAGGATTCGCCTCGCTGATGACGCCCCGCTGCCGCTGCACGTTGGGATCCCACCCAAGATACCACGGCTCCCAGTAATTCACGTTGGGCCGGGCCTCGTCGAAGACAATCCCCGGGTCCGACCACGCCGCACAAGCGAACTTGTCATAGAGGCACGAGGCAAACATCGCCCACTTGCCGCCGTACGAATGGCCGACGATCCCAATTCGGTAGGGATCAACGTCGGGGCGATTCGCCAGCGCGGTGTGGCAGTTAGCCGCCACATAGGCCAGCGCCGAAAGCGGCTGGAGCGGAGGCCGCCCTTCCGGCACATCCCAGAGCGGCTTGTATGGGGCATTGAGACTGGCGAACGCCGGCGTCCCGATCGACAGAGCCACGAACCCTCGCCGGGCCAACTGGTAGCCGAAGTCGCGCAGCTCCTTGCCCAGCCCGGCGCCGGTTTCGGCGTCGTAGTAGACCACGAGCACCGCAGGAAACGGCCCCTGGCCCTTGGGAACGAGCAGGTAACCAGCCACAGTCTGACCACCCGGCGCGATCTCGACAGTGACCTTGTGTTGGGTCAAATCGTCTCGCTGCATCTCGTCCAGGTATTGGACCTTCGGGTTCTCGATCAGCGGGGGCCAGAAACCGGTCAGCTCCCGCCATGTCGCAAGAATCTCCTCGCGCCTCCGCCGCCAGTCCTCCGCGGTGCGGACGCGCGAGCCGTCGTTGAACTCCAAGACAGATCGATACGCGCCGAGATCGCCCGCAAGAGCTGCCGGCGGCGAGAAGAACGGGCGGAGGGTCTCAGGGACATCTCCGCTGGCAAGCGGATGCGCACCGCTGCCACCCAATGCAATGGACAGCA
>CAZNSM010000174.1:0-10373 GCA_964575615.1 uncultured Pirellulales bacterium
ACTGCGGATGGACTGTCCGGCGATGCGTTTCGAGGATGACGCCCAATGGTGGTTCGATTTCAGCTACCGCGTCAACCGCCAGCGGGGCCAGCATGCCAGCGAAGACCTCTGGACGCCCGGCTTCTGGAGAGGGGTTCTCGAAGAAGATGGACGCATCGTCTTCTGGGCGCGTTTGGATGAGCGCTATCGTCCGGACCGGCCGGTGACGGTGGAGGTCGGGATGGTGAAGAACCGGCTGGCGGCGCATCAGCGGGAGATTCTCCGGGAAGCGCAGGCTGCCGATGAGGCGGACCGGAAGCTCGTTCTGGCGGCCGATCAGTTCATCGTCAATCGCCGGTACGGCGACGTCGAGGGGACGACCATCGTGGCCGGTTACCCCTGGTTCGCCGACTGGGGTCGCGATGCCTTCATCGCCATGCCCGGGCTGCTGCTGGCGAGCGGGCGGTTCGAGGAGGCACGGTCGGTGTTGTGTACGTTTGCGGCTGCCGCCGACGGTGGATTGATTCCGAACCGCTTCGACGATCGCAGCGGGCCGGCCCATTTCAACAGCGTGGACGCTTCGCTGTGGTTCATCCACGCCGCGTTCGAGTATCTCGAAGCGACGGAAGACAAGAACACCTTCGGCCAGGAACTGCTGCCGGTGATTCGATGGATCATCGATTCCTTCCAAAACGGTACGCGGTTCGGGATTCACGCTGACGTGGACGGACTGATCCAGGCCGGCGACAAGGATACGCAGTTGACGTGGATGGACGCCAAATACGACGGCGTCGTGTTCACGCCTCGTTGGGGCAAGCCGGTGGAGGTCAACGCGCTGTGGCACAACGCGCTGTGCCGCATGCACGAGTTCTGCCTTCGGACGGATCAAATCTCTGACGCCAGGCGGTATGCCAGGATGGCGCAGCAGGCCGGCGACGGTTTCTGCGAGCGGTTCTGGAACGAATCGGCCGGGTATTTGAACGACACGGTGATGCCGGATGGGCGCGTCGACGCGAGCCTGCGGCCGAACCAGATCTTTGCGGTCTCGCTTCCATACGGTCCGCCGCTAAGCGGGGCTCGGCAGAAGGCCATCGTTGCGGCCGTCGAGCGGGAGCTATTGACCCCATACGGGCTGCGGACGCTCAGCCCACGCGACGCCTGCTATCAGGGTCGCTATGAAGGGCCTCAACGAAATAGAGACGCGGCATATCATCAGGGGACGGTCTGGCCCTATCTGATGGGGCCGTTCGTCGAGGCCTACCTGAAAGTCAATGACTTCAAGCCAGCCGCTCTTCGCAGGGCAGGGGAGATGATCGAGCCGCTCCTGAAGCACCTGACCACGACCGGCTGCCTTGGCAGCATCTCCGAAATCTTCGACGGCGACGAGCCTCACGAGCCCAAGGGCTGTCCGGCCCAGGCCTGGAGCGTGGGCGAACTGCTTCGAATCCATCGCCTCCTCAAGAATACGCGACACTGAGAGCCGACGAGGTTCACAGGGTCCAGGGACTGCGCATCGGGCGACGGAGCATGCGGTTGGCCTGATCGTCTGCAACGAACAACTCCTTCTGAGGGTCCCAGCGCAGCTTGCGGCCCAGACGGATGGCGATGTCATCCAAATGACAGATCGTGTCCGACCGGACGGCCGCCTCGATGGGACTGACCGTCTTGCCTCGCGTCCGCACGCATTCGAGGAAGTCCCGCTTGTGGTCGTTGCTGGCGGGCAGGCGGATATCGCCGGAGCCGAAGGTCTCCTGTAGCAGTGTCTTGGGTCTGGCGTCGATGCCGCCACGCGAGACGATAACCCAGCCATCCGTCCCGATGAAGAGAATGCCGCAGCCCGGGATTTGCAGTGAGGCGGCAGCTTCGGCGAACTGCGGGAACTCGGCAGCCGTGTGCCGCGAATCCATGTGGATCATCGTGACGCCGTTGGCATACAGGTGTTCGACCCGCCAGAAGAGCGGCGTATCGCAGAGCCCGTCCCGAGGGATTACGCCGGTGCCTTCGATCTGGACAGGGCCGGTGTCGTCGGTGCCGTTGCCCCATTGCGCGATATCGACGTGATGGATGCCCCAGGCGCCGCTCAGGCAGCCAAGGCCATAGTCGTGAATGTGCATCCAGTGGCCGTCGCTGCCTTCGGCCCGGGAGGCAGCCCGTTCGAACGAATACGGCGCCCAAGGCGCTGGACCCAGCCACATGTCGTAATCGAACTGGCGCGGATCGGGCTCCGGTTGGGTCGGCTGGTTGGGCAGCGACAGGCCCTGCACCGAACCGACCACGATGGTCTGCAATCTGCCGATTCTCTTGTTCCGCACCAACTCGCAGGCGAATCGGAAGTCCCGGCCGGAACGTTGCTGTGTGCCGAACTGGAAGACGACGCCGTAGTCGTTCACCGCTCGGCGCAGGGCTTGGGCGGCAGCGACGTGTACATCGGCCGGTTTCTCCAGATACATGTCCTTGCCATTTCGTGCGGCCTCGATTCCGATCAGCGCGTGCCAGTGGTCCGGCGTTGCGATGCAGACGGCATCGATATCGGGACGAGCCAACAGCTCGCGAAAGTCATGGTAGGTCCTGGCATCCTGGCTTGCGTACCTTTCATCGATCTGCCGCTTGGCCTTCTGACGGAAGGCTTCGCGAAGGTCGCAGGCCGCGACGACTCGCACGTCTTCCCGGCCGAGGAAGGCGCGCAGATGGCCGCCGCCCATGCTGCCGATGCCGATGCAGCCCATGACGATCTTCTCGCTGGGCGGGGTGGCGCCCTGGGCTCCCAACACGCGGCCCGGCACGAAACAGGCGAGTCCGAACGCCGTGCCGAAAGCGGCGCCGATCTTGAGGAACTGGCGCCGAGTGACTGTCTTCTCCAAAGGTGATCCCGGGCTGACTGGAAGCGTGCCTCCTGTCGTCTTTGCTGTCTTTGTCATGTGTCGTCTTCTTTCTTCCCAAGGAGAGGTTCGCACAAGGCTTTCGATAAGGGGATTATAAGGGGCTGCCACGCCTCTGACCAGCAGAACCATCGTGCGAACGATTCGGCTTGGGTTTCGGTCTGTGCCGTGGTACACTATCGTGGTGTTTCGATGTGGCGACAGCCTCCAATCGACAGACCGACATCCGGATTCATTGACCGAGGTGTGAGCATGAGCAACCGCAGAAAGACATCGAGACGGCAGTTCGTCCGATCGGCCACCGGCGCGATCTCCGCGTTCACGATCGTTCCGCGTCACGTCCTGGGGCAGGGGCAGACTCCGCCCAGCGAGAAGCTCCACGTCGCCTGCATCGGCGTCGGCGGGCGAGGCGGCGCCAGTATTGACGGGACCAAACGTGAGAACATCGTGGCGATGTGCGACGTGGACAGCCGGCGGGCGGCAGACGTTTTTGCGAGTTTTCCCAAGGCCAGGAAGTTCCGCGATTACCGCAAGCTGTTTGATGAGATGGGCGACCGGATCGACGCGGTGACCGTTGCCACGCCCGACCACACGCATGCGGTGATCGCTATGGAGGCAATCCGGCGGGGCAAGCACGTCTACTGCGAGAAACCGCTGGCCCATTCGATTCATGAGGTCCGTGCCCTGATGCAGGCTGCCCGCGAGCGCAAGGTGGTCACGCAGCTCGGCAATCAGGGCCATTCCTACGACACGATTCGGATGTTCTGCGAATGGATTTGGGATGGGGCCATCGGCAACGTCACGGAGGTCCACGCCGCATGTGGTTCGGTCTACAGCGCTATCGACAATCTGTCGAAACTCCAGGAGAAACACGAAGTTCCGGCCGAGCTGGACTGGGACCTGTGGCTCGGACCCGCGAAGTATCGTCCATACCATCCGATGTACGTGCCGGGGACGTGGCGGCGCTGGATGCCGTTCGGCTGCGGCGTCATCGGCGATTGGGTCTGTCACGTGGTCGATCCGGTCTTCTGGGCCCTCGACCTCGGCGCTCCCAAGACGGTCCAGGCCCGGGCTAGAGACTACGACCCCAAGGCCCATGGCGATACGTTCCCCAAAGGCACTGTCGTGACCTACGAATTCGAAGCCAAGGGCAATCGCGGTCCGGTCAAGCTCGTCTGGCACGATGGGGTCGAGACGATTCCGCGACCGGACGATCTGGAGCCTGGGCGGGAGGTGCCCGGCACGGGTGCGATTGTCATCGGGGACAAGGGCAAGATCATGTACGGCTCGCACGGAGCCGGCAGCCTGCGGATTTTCCCCGAGGAAAAGATGAGGGCCTACCGGCAGCCGGTCAAAACGTTGCCTCGCGTCAAAGATCATTTTGTCGACTGGCTGGATGCGATCAGGAACGGCCGGCCGGCAGGCTCGAACTTCGACTACGGCGGACCGCTCACGGAGATCGCGCTGCTGGGCATCATTGCGACGAAGATGCCGGGCGAGAAACTCGAATGGGACGGCCCCAACATGCGGTTCGCCAATTCCGACCAGGCCAATCAGTATCTCAATCCTCCCTATCGCGAGGGCTGGACGCTGTGACCCGTTCGTAGCGTGCTCGTAAGAGCATACTTTCCGTCGAGCGCGTAACGCCTTACGGCGTCACTACGAACGGCGACGCAAGTCGTCGGAGATCAGGCAGCCTTTGCAGGGGCAGAACGCCCGCAGGTTCGCCTCCGGCGTACCGGGCGGGACTTCGCAACCGGGCTGGAGGATGAACTTCGCCCCCGCCGATTCGATGCAACTTCGCGCCGCCTGGGCGACGTCTTCGGGCGTGCCCTGGAGCAACACGGCGCTCGGGTCGAAATTGCCGGCCAGCGTGACATCGGGTCCGACCGCCTCGCGCGCTGCGGCCAGCGAGACCATCCAGTCGACGTCGATGATGTCGGCGCCGGTTTGCGCCATCAGCGCGATGTTGTTGGCGATGTTCCCGCAGATGTGGAGCTTGACCGTCGCGCCCGCTTCGTGAATGGCGTCGATCAGCTTCTTCTCGAACGGCAGCACGTACTGTTCGTACATGGCGGGATTGATAAGGCTGGCGACCGCATCGCCCATGCCGATCATGTCCGCGCCGGCATCGATCTGGGCCCGCGCGAAGCGGACGGCGTTGTCGATGAGGATGCCGGCGGCCCGGACGTACATCTCGGGCTTGTCGATCAGGTCCATGAACGTGTTCTCGACGCCCCGCAGGTCGGCGTACTCGGCGATGGGACCCTCGACCCAGCCGAGAACGCTGTGGGTCGAGCCGACGACCTGGGCCATCTTGCGGACGCTTTCGATGCGTTGCCTGGGACGCTCGGCCTTCTCGATCTCGAACGGCGCCAGGCGTGCGACGTCGTCGGGGGTCTGAATCAGCATTCCCCTGGGTTTGCCGACTCCGTCGGGCGGATAGTCGAATTCCATCCCGTAGGCGGACGCTTCGCGCCAGGGATCGCTGATCGCGCTGGCCTGGTCGAGGCCGAACGCACGCGTCACCGCCAATTGCGACTCGACCAGGACGTCGCCGTCGAGGTAGTAGTCCCGATAGGTGCGTCCAGTGAAGCTGGCGGACCAGGCCATGAAGATCGGTGTCACGGCCAGCCGATCGACGGGTTGGCCTCGCAGGGTCGCGTAAATTCGCTCTTTCGGTGTCATCACGGTCTCCATCAATCACTCCTGTCGCCCGGACGCCGGCGCATCGGTTCGTTCGCCGGCACGCGCACCTTCCGCATGATACCGCTGCGGCCGGCAATGTCCACGGCCTTTCCTTGGACGTGCGATTTGTCAGGCGAATGTGGGAAAATCGCTTGGCGGCCCTCGGGCCGGTTTGATAGAATCCGGCATCTTACATGTGCCGATTGGAGAATCTTGGCGCTATGAGATGCACGATTGGGCCAAGGGAAGAAGAATCACTTCGAGGGCTGCCTGACCGAACACCTACAGGCGCCGAGCCCACACGATAGGGAGGTTTGTCGCGATGCTGAAAGTGGGAATCGTCGGGTTCGGATTCATGGGACGCATGCATTTTCGCTGCTGGAAAGCGCGGGAAGATGCGCAGGTTGTCGCCGTCTGTGATGCGAACCCCAACATCAAGGAAGACACGCACCGGGCGGTGGGGAATATTGACGGGGCAGCGGGCGACATCGATTTTACGGGAATCGAGGTGTTCGCCGATTTTGATCGGATGATTGCAGATGCGGGACTCGATGCGATCTCGCTGACCCTGCCTACCTATCTTCACGCCGAGTTCTCCGGGCGGGCGCTGTCACGCGGCGTTCACGTGCTGTGCGAGAAGCCGATGGCGCTGACCGTGGGCGACTGCGAACGCATGATCGCGGCCGCCCGCAAGAGCGGCAAGGTCCTCCAGATCGGCCACTGTCTGCGATTCTGGCCGGAGTACGTCAAGGCCAAGGAGCTGGTCGACAGCGGCAAGTACGGCAAGGTGGTCGCCGCGATGTTCCAGCGGCTGGGTTCGCCTCCCGGCTGGAGCCTGGACAACTGGTTCGTGGATGAGCAGCGCAGCGGGGGAGTCGCGCTGGACCTGCACATTCACGACACCGATTACGTGCAGTACCTTCTCGGCATGCCCAAGGCGGTTTGCAGTCACGGGGCCGTCGGGCCGCGAGGGCAGTTGATCCACATCGTCACGCAGTACGTTTATGGCGACGACCAGGTCGTCACCGCTGAGGGCGGTTGGGGCATGATGCCCGGCTTCGGTTTTGAGATGAGTTTCAATCTGATTCTCGAGAAGGCCACGATCGTCTACGACGTGACGCGGCAGCCGGCTTTGCGGGTCTGCCCGGCCGAGGGCGAGGTCTTCACGCCGCAGGTGCTGCCGCAGGATGGCTACGTCCGCCAGGTTGACCACTTCGCCAGGTCCATCCAGGGCCAGGCGGTGCCGCCGGTCATCACGCTGGAGCAATCCCGCGACTCGGTGAAGATCGTGGAAGCGGAGAAGCAGTCGATCCGCAGGCGAGAGCGCATCGTCATTCAGTGATCGGGGGTATAAAGACAGGAGACTGACATGAAGTGCAGGAATTGGCCCGTAGGCGTTTGCAGTTGGTCGCTCCAGACGGACATCCCCGGCGTGGCCACGGCGATGAAGAAACTGGGTTTGCAGCACGTGCACCTGGCGATTGCCGGTGCGATCGGCGCCGGCGGCAAACAGTGTCTCGACGCGATCAAGGCCCAGGATTGGACGATCACCTCGACCATGCTGAACTTCGCGCATGAGGACTACTCGACGCTGGACACCATCAAGGTCACCGGCGGCATCGTCCCCGACGAGCACTGGCAGGGGGATCGCGACCTGTTTGCCCAGGCCGCCGAGATCACCGCCGAGCTGGGGGTCAAGTACCTCTCGATGCACGCCGGCTTCATCGACGAGATCGACAAGGCCCACGCCGCCAAGATCACGGACCGAATCCGCACGCTGGCCGATGCGGCCGAAGAGAATGGCGTGATCTTCCTGCTGGAGACAGGGCAGGAGAGCGCCAAAGAGCTGCGTCATTTTCTCGAAACGCTCGACCATAATTCCGTCGGCGTCAACTTCGATCCGGCCAACATGATCCTCTACGACAAGGGCGACCCCATCAAGGCGGTCCACACCCTGGCGCCGTGGATTCGGCACATCCACATCAAGGACGCGCTGCGCACCAGCGAGCCCGGGACGTGGGGGGCTGAAGTGCCTTGGGGCGACGGCCAGGTCGGCATCGCCGAGTTCCTCGCGGCGCTGGAAGAGGTGGGATACGACGGGGCATTGGCCATCGAGCGCGAGGCGGGTGAAGATCGGTTCGGCGATATCCAGAAGGCAGTCCAGCGGTTGGCTGCTGCGAGTTGACCTGACCAACGGCGGCGCGGCGATTCAAGGAGAATGGAGCTATGTTTGATATCGGGATGGACTCGGGTTTGTACGTCAGGCTCAGTGCGATGATGTTTCTTGAGTTTGCCGTGTGGGGGGCGTGGTATCCGGTCCTCGCGGCACGGCTGCTGGGGCCGCTCAAGTTCAGCGGCAAGCAGACCGGCTGGGTCTATGCGGCGCTGCCCTTGGCGTGCATCTTCATGCCGCTCGTGGCCGGGCAATTGGCGGACCGATACGTCAATACCGAATATATCCTGGCTGCGGCCCATCTGATCGGCGTTCTGCTGCTGTTCATCGCGGCCTGGAGAAAGACCTTCAAGTCCCTGTTCACCGCAATCCTGCTCTACTCGCTCTGCTACGCGGCCACGCTGCCTCTGGTCAACGCGTTGATGTTCTTCCATCTGGCCAAGAACGGGGTCGATCCGGCCAAATCGTCCTTTATCTTCGTGTGGGCGCCGGTCGCCTGGGCTTTGGCGGGCTACTTCCTGACGGGTTGGCGCTGGGTCTTCAAGACGGGCGAAGAAGGACGTGACTGTCTCGTTCTTGCGGCGGTCTTGTCGGTGATCATGGCGGTCGTCTGCGGCGGCTTCCTGCCCAGTACGCCTCCACAAGATACCGGGGGCGACTCGATGCAGGCGGCCTTGGGCATGCTGAAGACCCCGAGTTTCCTGCTGTTTCTGCTGATCTCGATGGCGGCGGCGGGAATGATGCAGTTCTACTTCCTGGGGACCGCGCAGTTCATGCAGGACAACCGCATTGCGGCTAAGAACGTGCCGGCCTCGATGGCCATCGCCCAGGCGGTGCAGGCCGCGGCTACCTGGTTCCTGCTGAGCAAGCTGGTGGCTGAGGCCGGGTACAAATGGACGCTTGTTATCGGCACTGCTTCCTGGCTGGTTCTGTACGTGCTGTACGTGATTCCCAGACCCCCGGCGGTAATCGTGGTTTCGCAGGCTTTTCACGGTTTGGCCTATGTCTTCTTCATCATCGCCGGCCAGATGTACGCCGGCGCGGTGGCTCCGG
The DNA here is from genome assembly GCA_964575615.1 of uncultured Pirellulales bacterium. Taxonomy (GTDB): domain Bacteria; phylum Planctomycetota; class Phycisphaerae; order Sedimentisphaerales; family Anaerobacaceae; genus Anaerobaca. The sequence goes on from CAZNSM010000174.1 coordinate 8,773, forward strand.
AAGGGGCCGGCGGCTCGATGCAGGCGTTCATCTTCACCGCGCAGAGCGGTCTGGGGTTGTTCCTGGGGACGCAACTGGCCGGTGTGGTGATGGACAAGTTCAAGGTGGAGGGGCAATTCCAGTGGCGTCAGGTCTGGATGGTCCCGGGCGCGATCATGCTGGCTTGCGTGCTGGCGCTGGTGCTGTTCTTCAAGGGTGCGGTCTGACGAAGATGCTTACCGGGCCGGGATGCTGCATGGTGTCCCGGCCCGCTTTATGCGCTCGAAACGCTACACGGTGAACTTGCGGAATTCGTCGATCAGGGCGGCGGTTTGGGGGCCGGGCTTGCCGTTGCCGATGACGGCGCCGTCGAACTTGACCACCGGGACGATGTCCTTGGTGGTTACCACGATGAACAGCTCGGTGGCGGAGGCCGCCTGTTGCGGCGTCAGGCACTGCTCCACGACTTCCATCCCCAGGTTCCGGGCGGCCTTGATCACGAAGCTCCGAGTGATGGATGGCAGGATGTTGGCCGAGAGGGGGGCGGTCCACAAACTCTGGCCCAGGATGGCGAAAAAGCCCGACCCGGCGCCCTCGGTGATCAGCCCGGCGTCATCCACGAGGATCGCCTCGCCGCAACCCTTTTCCGCTGCATTCTGACGCGCCAGGACGTTGGCCAGTAGGTTCAGCGACTTGATGTCGCAGCGCTTCCACCGCCAGTCGGGGTGGGTCGAGACGGTGATCCCCTCGGCCTTGTCGCGGCTATCATCGGGCACTTCACTGACCGTCAGGAAGAAATTGGGCTCCAGATCGGCGTTCCAGACGTGATTTCGGGGGGCCGAGCCTCGGGTCACGTGGAAGTATATCTTGGCGTCGGGCAGGCCGCTGGCGGCAAAGGCCCGCTCGACCCGGCTGCGAATCTGGGCGACGTCCACACTGGTAATACGCACCTCCGCCAGGCTCCGGGCGAACCGCGCCAGGTGGTCATCCAGGGCGAAAAGCTTGCCGTGGTAGCTGCGAAGGACCTCATAGACCCCATCGCCGAAGTAGATTCCCCGATCGAAGTAGATCGGATCGAGAGAGTCGACAGGGACGATCCTGTCGTTGAGCATGGCCAATTTCATCAAGGCACTCCCGAGAATGCATCCGTTCAGGTTCGAGCAACGCCTGCGGCCGACAGAATACGAAAAACCCGCAGAAATGTCTTTACAAAAATGGCCCAAGGGCGTAATATACCGGTTTTCCCAAGATTGCAGTCCTTGACCTGGAGTTTTGAGATGTACGCAGTAATCGAGCAGGGCGGAAAGCAGCACAAGGTGGCCGAGGGCGATCGCCTGAATATCGAGCTGGTGGATGTCGATCCGCAAGCCAGGCAGATCGAGCTGGACAAGGTCCTTTTCGTAGGTGATGGAGCCAGCAGCCGGCTCGGGACCCCGTACGTGGAAGGGGCGAAGGTCATCGCCTCCTTCGACGGCTCGGCCGAAGACGCGGTGGTCAAGGGCGACAAGCTCTATATCACCTACTTCCGCCGGCGCAAGAACAGCAAGTGCCGCATCGGGCATCGTCAGAAGTATCTCCAGGTCAAGATCGACAAGATCCAGGCCTGACACAGGCGAATGCAG
>CAZNSM010000175.1:0-10369 GCA_964575615.1 uncultured Pirellulales bacterium
CCTCGAGTGGCTTGTCGTTGACATTGCCGAGGACGATCCCGCTGCACGTGCCGCTAAAGACGTTGCCATAGGGGTCGATGTGCACGCCTTTGGCGCCGAGGAAATCGCCCATGCAATTCGCAGCCGCGAAGGCCTCCGCGGGCTTCGAAGCGAGCAGGTTCGCCAAGCGGTCGGCGGCACGGCCTGTGAAACGAAACGGATGCTCGTGGTACGCTGTCACGCATTCGCCATCGGCAAGCTTCGCTTGCCGATGCCACCCGGCGCCCCTGTCGGCAAGACACTCCTCCCAACGAACCAGGACACGCTCAGCGCCGAACAACTCCTTTGCAGCGGCCGCCAGCAGACGCACAGGATGAACACCGACATATTGCTGATGGAACAGGTCTGCGCTGATTTTCAGGCGATACACGCCAAGTTCGAGGAGAATCCCCAGACGATCTCGCACGAGCGTTTCACTGGTCGCCCAGAAGCCGTTGGTCTCGACCAGATCGACGGGACCGAGGTTCTGCCTCTTGCCCTCGGCGAGAATCTCGACGAGGCGGTCCCAGTAGAGAAAGGGTTCGCCTCCGGTCAGGTGGACTTTCGCCGCGTCGCCAGCCAGGTTCTTCAGCGAGCGCCAGACGGCAAGGCAGGTCTCCACGGGCAACAGTCCCCCCTTCTCAGGGGAGCAATGATAGTAGCAGAACTCGCACGCCGCACTGCACTGGTACGTCAGCAGCAATCCCGCGGAACGCCACAGCTTGAACTTCGGCTCGTCTCGCGCCAAGTCCCGATTGTGCGCGTTGTCCGAAAGGTCCCACATGGATGTCACGCCTGTCCTTTCGGTGTGCCGCGCGCCGGGCCGGAGAGCTTCTTCAGGCAGATTTGCAGAACCGTGATGTCGGCCGGCGTGATGCCGCTGATCCGCGAGGCGTGACCCAGCGTGGCCGGCTTGAAGGCGGAGAGCTTCTCTTTGGCCTCGCAGCGAAGGTGCGTCACGGCAGCATAGTCGAAACCGGCAGGAATCTTCTTGCTGTCGAGGTTCTGCTGCAAGGCCACCACGCGCTGCTGCTTGACCAGATAGCCCTCATACTTGGCGTCGACGACGACCGCCTCGATGACGCTCCGCCCATAGCCGGCGGCCTTGACTTCGGGCAATTCCACCAACCGGACGGCCAGGTCGCTGTTCGGCCTGCGCAACAGATCCCACAGACTGCTGCCCTCGCGCCGTGCCGTTTGCAGATACGAGCAGAGGCCCGCGATGTCGGCCAGCTTCTTTTGAAATCGGGCGTAGCGGACGTCGTCGACGAGACCGACGGTCCGGCCGATCTCCGTCAGCCGCCGGTCCGCGTTGTCGTAGCGCAAGGCCAGACGATGCTCGGCACGCGATGTGAACATGCGATACGGCTCGTCGATCCCGCGCGTCATCAGATCATCGATCAACACGCCGATGTAGGCTCGATCGCGGCCCAGAACCAGTGGCTCTTGCGAGCGGAGCTTTCTCGCCGCGTTGATGCCGGCAAGGATGCCCTGCGCGGCCGCCTCCTCGTAGCCGCTGGTGCCGTTGATCTGCCCGGCCAGGAACAAACCGCCGACGCGCTTGGTCTCCAGGCTCGGCTGCAACTGCGTCGGAGGACAGTAGTCGTATTCGATGGCGTAGGCGTAATGTACGATCCGCGCGCGCTCGGTGCCAGGCATCAGGCGGAGCATCTGTTCCTGCACCTCCCTGGGCAGCGACGTGCTGATCCCGTTGCAGTAGATGGTCGTCCGCGCCTCATCCTCCGGTTCGAGAAACACCTGATGGCGATCCTTGTCTGCAAAGCGGAGAATCTTGGTCTCGATACTGGGGCAATACCGGGGTCCAATCGACTGAATCTGGCCGGTGTACAAGGGGGCCCGATCGAGATTGTCGCGAATCAACTGGTGAATCTGTTCGTTCGTGTAGGTGATCCAGCACGGCGTCTGCTCGCGGTCGATCCGATCGGTCAGGAACGAAAACGGGATCGGGTCGCCGTCGCCATGCTGGATTTCGAGCTTGTCGAGGTCGCAGGTGGAGACATCGAGCCGCACGGGCGTGCCGGTCTTGAGACGCTGCACATCGAGCCCCAGGCGTTCAAGGCTCTCCGAGAGTTCATCCGCCGCCGGCTCGCCAAGCCGCCCGCCCGGCTGCTGCTCGGTCCCCACGTGCATCAAGCCGCGCAGGAACGTTCCGGTGGTCAATACCACCGTTGGCGCAAAGAAGACTTTGCCATCCCGACAGCGCACCCCCCGGACACGGTTCTGCTCCGCAAGAACCTCGCTGGCCATCGCCTCGACGATCATCAGGTTCGGCGTCTGTTCCAGTGCGGCCCGCATGAAGTCCTGATAGCGGTATTTGTCCGCCTGGGCCCTCGGCGCACGCACTGCCGGTCCTTTGGAGCGATTGAGCAAGCGGAACTGGATGCCCGTCGCGTCCGTCGCCAAGCCCATCAGGCCGCCCAGCGCGTCGACCTCGCAGGCGATCTGGCCTTTGCCCAGACCGCCGATGGCGGGATTGCAGCTCATCTTGGCGATCGTGCCCCGGCTAAGGGTGATCAGACAGGTCCGAGCGCCGATCCTGGCAGCGGCATGCGCCGCCTCGATTCCGGCGTGCCCCGCCCCCACGACGATGCAGTCAAAGTCATTGGGCTTCATGGGACCGTGCCAGCGCCACGGCCGAGGCGATGGCGAAGCTGGCCGTGTGCGTAATGCTGATGCTGATGCGTTCGATCCCCAGTTCCCGGGCGATCTTCTGGACCTCTCCAGACAGAGTCACCTCCGGCCGGCCGGATGGATCGTTGGTCACCTCGATATCCGTCCAGGCGATCTTGCCCCGCCAGCCGGTCCCCACCAGCTTGAGAATCGCTTCTTTGGCCGCGAAACGGCCCGCGTAGTTCTCGATCGAATTCTTTCGCCCGCGCGCGCACGCCTGCTCGGCCGGCGTGAAAACGCGGTTGAGAAACCGCTCGCCATGCCGTTCACACATCTCCTCGATGCGGGGGCAGTCCACCAAATCGATACCGTGAGCGATGATGTCCATGTCTGGCTCGCAGGGAATGTAGAATCTCTATGGTGCGGGCGTGGGGGGATTGACGGCATAATACAAACGTTCGAGACAGCCGTTGACGAACCCGTCCGTGTCGACCAGGGCCATCTGCTCGACAATCTCATCATCCAGTCGGGCAATCGCCTCGATGCGCCGGGTCTCCTCGATGTTCGCCTCTACCTTCTCCTGTACCTCGGCCATCGGAAAGTATCCTTTGTCACGCCTCTGGACCAGCTTCATGATGAACGCGTGGCCGGGCGCATCGATGGGACCGGCGATCTCGCCTTCCTTCATGTTCCTGGCCCAGTCGACCAGCACCGCGTAGGGCGGAGCCAGCGACTCGGGATCGCGAGCCGGCCACAGGCCCTCCGACCCGCTGACGTAGTACTCGGCGTACTTCGAATACTCTTCGGCCAGCTTGCCGAAATCCTCGCCCGCCACGATCCTGGCGACCAACGCTTCGGCCAGCCGGCGCGCCGCTTCCACGGGACTGTCGTTCGGATCCGCCAGCTCCACACGGGCCGCCGAGATGTCAATCAGCCGAAACTGAATCAGGCCCGGCTCGACGAACGCCTCGTCCTTCATCCGCTCGTACGTCGCGACCAGCTCGCTGTGCGTAATCGGCCGGTTCCGCGACAGCTTCGACTCCACCGAGTACTGCGCCAGAATCTGCTTCTTCTTGTGTTCCTTGAACGTCGTGCGATTCATGCCCATCGCCCGGAGGGCTTCGTCGGCTTCGGCGTTGTTGCCCCCATGCTCGATCACGAATCTTCGCAGTTCCTTCTCGACCAGCTTGTCCAGCGTGTCGTCGATCTTGTCCCCCAATTGACGCTGCGCCCGTTTGTAGAGCACGATATTGCTGACGTTGGCGCCGAGCTGCTGACGAAGGCGGGGCCGCGCGACTTCCATGAACTGCTCCAGCGTCGCGACTTTCGCCATCTCCTCCAGCCACGTCTTGAACGACGCGTTCGACGCCTCCTGTCCGGACGAGATGGTCATGATGTCCTCGCAGGTGATCCGCTCGCCGCTGACGATCAGTTCGTCGGGCGCCACGGGCCTGGCCGCCTCGCTCAGACGCTGGACCTCCTGCTCCGTCAGCGACGCCTTCCTGGCTTCGGTCCCACCACAGCCGGCTATCGCGAGGGCCGCGGCGGCGGCCACGACCGCGAGGATCAGACCCGCGCGTGATGGATCACATATCAACTTCGTTCGGCTCTTGTGCATCCTGAGATTGTCCCCCAGTGAAGAGGCAATTGATGCGCCCCGTTAACTCGGATCGCCCGCAGTGCCTCGCAGTCCGATCTGATCGGCCACTTCCTGCATAGCGGCGATCGCATCTTCGATCAGGACCGTCAGCTCGACTCCGAGCATTGCGGCCCCCTGCTCAATGACCTCGCGGTTGACTCCGGCGGCAAACGACTTCTCTTTCCATTTCTTCCTGACCGACTTGGCCGTCAGGTCCATCACGCTCCTGGTCGGACGCACCAGAGCCGTGGCCGCCACCAGCCCCGTCAACTCGTCCATCGCATACAGCACCTTCTCCAGTTCCGTCTTCGGCTCGACATCGGTGCAGATGCCCCAGCCGTGCGAAAGCACGGCACGCACGTACTCCTCGGGCCAGCCGCGATGACGCAGGATCTCCTCGGTCTTCTTGCAGTGCTGCTCCGGGAACCGTTCGTAATCCAGATCGTGGACCAGACCGATGACGCCCCACTTCTCCTCGTCCTGGCCTGTCTTTCGCGCCCAACGCCGCATCACCGCCTCGACGGCCAGCGCGTGCCGGATCAACGCTTCATTCTCGTTGTATTCCTGGAGAAGCGCCAGGGCCTGGTCCCGTGTCGGAGCGGTTTGTTGCATCGGCAGAACCTCTATCAGAACAGTATCTTACGCCAGCGGCCTACTCTACCGAGAGGGAGAACCGATTGCAATCGCCATTTGGAGGCCGCAAGCCAAAGGGCAGGACGGCCTGGCGCCGCCCTGCCCTCTGACAACTGGCACCTTGACAAACACGGATGCTCACAAAGGATTCCGCCTGTAGACCGCAAGGCTGTCCCCTGTGGCCCTACATCAGAACGATTTGTGCATCGGCACGGTCCTTCCAGCCAGCCAGGCGATCTCGTCGGGCGATAGCGCCCGATCGTAGAGGCGCACTTCATCGACCGCACCGGCCCAGAATTCCGCCGCATCGTTAACCTGCCGGCCGATGTGGGCGCGGCTCAGAGGCAGATTCCAGTTCTTGGCGGCCGAGGCAACCTCGATGCCGTCGGCATACAGTTTCGCCGTAGTCCCGTCGTACGTCACGGCGGCATGGTGCCATTCGCCCAGTTCCCAGAAGCCGGCCAGGCTGATGTCGTCCGCATAGCCGCCGCCATACAGGTCGGCGCCGTTCATGCCGATGAAGAACGCGGTCCCGGTGCCCGCCGAGCCGTACGATGCAATCCATCGCCAACCGGCGTATACCGCACCCGGCTTGCCCCATCCGCTCAGAGATCGCGGGGCCCTCCCCGACGGCCAATCGGACGGATTGCCCATGTCGACGTACTGACCGGCGCCGTCGAGCTCAACGGCCTGGCCCTGCACGCCGGTGACGTAAGCAGGCGCGCCCACGGCGGTGCCGTTGTAGCCGTTGCCCGAACTGTCCTCGGCGCTGCCATCCAGGGCGTACCGGGCCACCAGACCCGCCGTCGGCTCGCTCGGCGTGATGTACTCCACCGCGTTCGGATACAGACGGATGTCGTCGATGTACAGCATGCCCGTTGCGGCGGCGCCGTCCACGCCGATCGCCAGCTCCGTGACCGCGCTCAGGTTGCCGCCCACGGCCGACAGATCGATGTTCCACGGCTGCCACAACGTCCGACCGATATCGGCGGCATCGCCGTCATAGACCACCTTGGTCCCGTTGATCTTCACATACAACTGGCCGCCGTTGCCGGCCGTCCCACGGAAATACAGACCCAGAGTCTGCACGCCGTGGCCAGTCCAGTCCTGCGGAGACTCGAACGTCCGCACGGTCTCCGAGTAGTTCGGCGAAAGGGTGTTGTCGTACCCCAGAGGCATGGACTGCCTGCCGCCATGCACAATGGTCCGCTCCGCAAAGGGGGCGTCGAGGTGGCCGACCAGCGCGCCGGTCCCGTTCTCCCAGCCGTCGACCCAAGCCTGGAAGATGGCTCCGCCCGCGTCTACGTCGTTCGTGTAACTCTCCATGTCGTCCACAACGCCGTATGCGGCGGTCGCAAAGCTCCAGACGTCGCCTTCCCAGCGGCTGACCGCCTCGGCCTCGTTGACCTCGTCCACGCGCCAGTAGTAATTGGCGGCGTACACCAGGTCATCAGGCGTGAAGGCGCTGTCCGCAACGGTTCCGGCCAGAGAAAGAGCCGCCGGATCGGTCCCCAGATAGACCTCGTGTGAAGCAGCTTGTCGGCCCGGACGCCAATCAAAGGTCGTGTCGGCCTCGACACCCGTCCGGCCGTCGGCCGGCTCCGGCTCCCGCGCGTGGCCGGGAATGAACATGAACCGCACTTCACTCAGGCCGAACTGGCCCATCATGCCGTAACCGCTGTTGACGGTCAGGCGAACGTACCTGGCCGCGGCCCCACCGAAATCGACCGTGGTGTTGTAGGTGTACGTGGTCTTGGCCGTCGCCCGGGCCAGCTCCACCTCGCCCAGCGCCGTCCACTCGGCGCCGTCCACCGAGTACTCCACGGCAACGTTCTTGATCCCGAAGCCGAGCATCAGCTCGAACTGCACGTTGTAGTTCCAGACCAGCATCTGGTGCAGTTGATAGACGCGGTCGAACTCGTACTGAATCCACAACGGCTCGGCGCCGGCCGCCAGCCACATGTCCGTGCTCTCGGTCGAGTGCTGGTCGTTGGCGTTCAGACCCGATCCGTTGACCGTGTTCTCGGGCCCGGCCCCTTCTTCGGACACTCCGTTGCTCGTAGCCACAACGCTCGGGATGGTGTACGCAAACGGTTCGGAGGTGAAGCTCCAGACCGCGCCCTTGAAGACCGTGTTGTCGGGGGCGGCGTTGACCTCGTCCACGCGCCAGTAGTAGGTCGTCCCGAAGTCCAGCCGTCCGACTGGATCATAGGTCGTCGCGCTCTGGGCCTGACTGACCAGCACGCCCATCGGATTGGCCCGGCTGGCCGCGTTCACGTCATCGAAGGCGGTTCCGAAGTACACATCGTGCGTGGCCGCGGACATCCCGGCCGTCCAGCTCAGGATCACCTCGCGTGGCACATCGGTCGCCTCATTGGCCGGACTGGGATTGCCGGCGAGGCGGGGATTGGCCACGACCTTCAGATACCAGTTGTTGATCCACTCACTCATCACTTCGCCGCGCGGGTCATCGTCCTGACTGGCGGTCTGGAAGAACACGCCGATGCGACCACCGGTCACCGAATTGCGAAGGATCACGGGTTCCGCTCGGTTCCCGTCGGCGGCCAGAGCCAGAATCAGCTCTGCATACCAGTCGTTTGTGAGGGCGTCGAGGTGAATGGCGCGATCCGTGGAGAAATTGGCCAGGGACGGAGTGTACTTCTGACCGTCGGCGGTCACCATAACCGGTGTATCGTCGTCCCACATGTCCATGACGGGGATATCCATAACGTACGGCAGCGCCGCCGTGCCGTTGGTGCCGGCCGTGCCGATGTAGAAGATCCAGTCGCCGGTGTTGATGACGCAGTTGCCGTCATCCAGGAACAATTCGAGCAGGGAGCCGTCCGGCTGCGCATTGACCGCCGGATAGATCGCGTCCGGGCACTGCCCACAAAGGATCAGAAGGTCGGAAACCCCATCTCCCGTGTGGGCGGCCACCCAATCGGCGAGCGCACCATACTGACCGGCGGCAAACTGGAGCACGGGAACCGCCGTCACATTGTCGGCAATCTCCTGCATCTCACGGTCTGCCGCCGCCTGTGACCACCAGTTTGCCGTCGTGCAGATCGCGATCTCCAGAGCCGTCGCCGTCGTGCTGAACGCCATTGCGATGACGAGTACCGAAAAGAGCCTCCTCATTTCATGGTCCTCCATATTTCGGTTATCGGGGAAGAAGAGGTCGCCTCGGCTACGCGCCGAAGGACCTGTCCTTCTCTTATCCAATACAATGATCCCAGGCAATGTCCAACACGCCGGCACATCCGCGTCACTGCGGCTTGTGCATGGGCGTAGTCCTGCCGGCCAGCCAGGCAATCTCGTCGGCCGACAAGGCCCGCTCGTAGAGGCGCACTTCATCAACCGCACCGGCCCAGAACTCCACGAGATCGTTCACCTGGCGTCCGATGTGGGCGCGGTCCGCAACCAGATTCCAGTTCTTGGCAGCCGAGACGACCTCGATGCCGTCGGCGTACAACGTCGCCGTTGTGCCGTCGTAGGTCAGGGCGGCGTGGCGCCACTCGTCCAATTCCCAGAAGCCGGCCACACCGATATCGTCACCGTAGCCGCCGCCATACAGGTCAGGGCCGTTCATGCCGATGAACATGGCCTGGCCGGTAGCGTCATTGCCATATGCCGCCATGAAGCGCCAGCCCGCGTAGACCGCACTCGGCTTGCCCCAGGCACTCATGGACCGCGGCGCCGCCCCCGAGGGCCAACCGGCGGGATTGCCGAAATCGATGTACTGATCCACACCATCGAGCTGAATGGCCTGGCCCTGCACGCCGGTGATATAGGTCGGCGCGCCCATGGCGGTGCCGTTGTAGCCGTTGCCCGAACCGTCGTTGGCGTTGCCGTCCAGGGCATACCACGCCACCAGACCCGCCGTCGGCTCGCTCGGCGTGATGTACTCCACCGCGTTCGGATACAGACGGATGTCGTCGATGTACAGCATGCCCGTTGCGGCGGCGCCGTCCACGCCGATCGCCAGCTCCGTGACCGCGCTCAGGTTGCCGCCCACGGCCGACAGATCGATGTTCCACGGCTGCCACAACGTCCGACCGATATCGGCGGCATCGCCGTCATAGACCACCTTGGTCCCGTTGATCTTCACATACAACTGGCCGCCGTTGCCGGCCGTCCCACGGAAATACAGGCCCAGACTCTGCACGCCATGGCCGGTCCAGTCCTGCGGAGAATCGAAGGTCCGCACGGTCTCGGAGTAATTCGGCGACGTGGTGTTGTCGTATTCCAGAGGCATGGACTGTGCACCGCCGTGCACGATGGTCCGCTCGGCGAACGGCGCATCGAAATACCCGACCAGCGCGCCGGTCCCGTTCTCCCAACCGTCGATCCAGGTCTGGAAGATGGCCTCGCCGGCATCCGTATCGTCCGTATAGCTCTCCATGTCGTCGACCACGCCATAGGCGGCGGCCGCGAAGCTCCAGACGTCGCCTTCCCAGCGGCTGACCGCTTCGGCCTCGTTGACTTCGTCCACGCGCCAGTAGTAGGTGCCTGCGTACATCAGATCATCGGCGGTGAAGCTGTTGGCACCAACAGTCCCGGCCAGAGAGAGAACCGCCGGATCGGTCCCGAGGTAGACCTCGTGCGAAGCGGCCTGCCGCCCGGCCCGCCAGCCGAGGGCCATGTCCGGATCGACGTCGGTCGCTCCGTCGGCCGGCTCCGGCTGCCGTGCGTGACTGGGAACGAACATGAACCGCACTTCGCTCAGGCCGAACTGGCCCATCATGCCGAAACCGCTGCGGACGGTCAGGCGAACGTACTTCACGGGAACACCGCCGAAATCGACCGTGGTGTTGTGGGTGTACGTGGTCTTGGCAGTCGCCTGGGCCAGCTCTACGTCACCGAGCGCTGTCCACTCGGCGCCGTCCACCGAGTACTCCACCGTCGCCCCTTTGACCCCGAAGCCGAGCATCAGCTCGAACTGCACGTTGTAGTTCCAGACCAGCATCTGATGCAGTTGATAGACGCGGTCGAATTCGTACTGAATCCACAGCGGCTCGGCGCCGCCCGCCGCCAGCCACATATCGGTGCTCGCGGTCGAGTGCTGATCGCCGGCGTTCAGACCCGATCCGTTGACCGTGTTCTCCGGCCCAGCCCCCTCTTCCGAAACGCCGTTGCTCGTGGCGATGACGTCCGCGATGGCATACGCAAACGGTTCGGAGGTGAAGCTCCACACTTCACCTTTGAAAATCGTGTTGTCGGGCGCCGCGTTGACCTCGTCCACACGCCAGTAGTACGTTGTCTCGAAATCCAGGCGTCCGACTGGATCATAGCTCGTCTCGCTCTGACCCTGACTGACCAGTACGCCCATCGGGTTGGCCCGGCTGGCCGCGTTGACGTCGTCGAAGGCGGTTCCAAAGTACACATCGTGCGTGGCCGCGAACTCGCCCGGCGTCCAGCTCAACACGACCTCGCGAGGAACATCGACCG
>CAZNSM010000176.1:0-5889 GCA_964575615.1 uncultured Pirellulales bacterium
GTTGGAGTGAGGAGAGATGAAAGGTTCCAGCCTTGCCTGAACTCTCCCGCCGTGGTGTGTCATCCACAAAGTGCCGGCCCGCAAGGGGGGCGTTCTCACGCTAAGAAAGGGGAGATTGATGAGACGAATCGCTGTTGTTTTTGCCGTGGTGGTGGTTGCGATGATGGTTGTTCTTCCGGCCGGTTGCAGTTCCACCTCCTCGGCATCGAGGGAGAACCAGTGCCTTATCACGAATGAAGTCATGTTGGCCGGATACGAAGCCGGTAAGGTTGCCGGCTCGCTTGAATCGCTCGGAATGGAGCTGTCGATGCCGTTCTGGTTCCTCTCGGGCAACTGATCGTCGGTCAGCAGCCAGAACCTGTCGACACGCTGAGATCAAGACGGCCGCTTCCGGCGTCTTCGCTCCACGGCCTCCCAGGGCGATGGTTTGAAGGAGGCAGCTCTGCGCTCAGAACTCGTCCTTGAGGGCGATCATCCATTGGGGCCAGTCGTTGGGCCCGACGCCGCCGGCCTTGGTCCAGGCGCCCTGCGTGTTGAATGATTTGTGCCACTTCAAGGTCCAGAGCTGCTTGAGGGCGACCTTGCGGACCGACCAGTCGGCGAACAGGACGAACTGGGCGCCGCCGTGCCGGTTGACGCAGAGCCGTTGCATCTCGTGCCCGCTCATGACCGGCGTCGCGTCGCCCCAGGGCGGCGGCTCGTCGGTGTCCAGAGGCCAGCCGTCGACCCACCAGCCTTCGGTGAAGACCGGGACGTTGTAGGCGCCCTTGACCTGGTAGGTCCGCCAGTAATCCTTGGCCGGACCGCGCCCCCACAGACTGTCCATGCCCGCCGGCGGATTGCACATCCAGCCGTTGGGCGCGTAGCTGCCCTCGTCGCTGCCGTGTGAGGCGGGAACCCGCCAGGCGTCGAAGGGAGTGGTCGCGATCGCCATCGCGTCCACCGAGGTCCCGGAGCGATGCTTGACCGCTGTCGGGCATAGCCACATCTTCTTGTCCTTCGAAAGCGGCCGCATGCACTCGCGCCACCAGTCGCCGTGCGCGACGTCGGCGCCGAAGTTCTGCATCAGTCCGCTGTAGAAATAACCGTTGTTGTCGTCGCAGTACATCGCGAAGATCAGGCCCCACTGGTGCAGGTTGGACTTGCAGCCGACGCCGCGCGCCTGGCGGCGCACCCGCTCCAGGGCCGGCATGAGAATGGCCATCAGCAGCGCAATGATCGCGATCACCACAAGCAATTCGATCAGCGTAAAGGCCCTGGGATTGACTATTGACGATTGATGATTGATGATTCGTCTTGCTCTGTCGGTCATCATGTCCACTCCTGTCGGGCGACCTTCCACGGCCGCTGTCTCCCCTGCCTCTATTATGCCGCCGTAGCTCCGCCCGGACAAGAGAAACAACGAACGCGATCGCCCAACGAAAGACCTGCCTTGGCGAAACAACCGAAACGCCCGGCCGGGACGCATCGGGAGGCCGGGCCGACGCCATCCGGGCGTCCGATAAGCACTCGGCTGTCCGGAGAGGCAACCTCCCAAGTGCACGCGTCGCAGAGGAAAACGGGCTAAAGAACCACATCTGGACCAAACTACCGAACCCTCGCCTCAGAAGCGTCGATAAAGACCAGGGACGGAATGCAGGCCTGCGTACGGGTCCGGAAATGCCGCCCATCGGCGTGTCCGACCTTTCGCGCTTGACATTCTCGCAGAAGTAACGCATTATATAGACTGAAGCAGTGCGATTTGCGTCTCCATGAGCAGCGCCCGTCGCGTGAGACAACGCAACAGGGGCTTTTGGATGCTCTTTGGGGACAGGCACGAGGCCTGCCGGCAAGAAGAGACAATGGAGGTTCCTCGCACAAGCGTGCAGGAAGACCCAGGCCGGCAGTCCATATTCGGCTCCACCTTGGAGCTCACGGAGAAGCATGACATGCATGGCGTGACGTTCCTTGGGTTGCTGCTGTTTGCCGGCGGCTTCCTCTACCTCGGCGTGCCGTACGTCTACATCAAATGGCTGCGCTACCGGCAGGACCGCCGGATGAAGACACAATCGTGTATCGCGTTGACCTTCGACGACGGGCCCGGCTTCCGTCTGACGCCGGCAATCCTGGACCTGCTGTCGGAACACGGGGTTCGCGCCACCTTCTTCGTGCTGGGAAGGAGCGTCCAAGGACGCGAGCACCTCGTCCGGGCGGCGGCCGATCGAGGGCACGAGATCGGCACCCACTCGTACGACCACCTGCACTCCTGGAAGGTCTGGCCGACCCGCGCGATCGCCGACATCCGGCGCGGGCAGGACGTGCTCCGGCGACTGCTGAAGACCGAGGACGTCTTTCCGTTCCGCCCGCCGTGCGGCAAGGTCAACCTGTTCACGCTCCTGTTCCTGCTGTGCAAACGGATTCCCATCTGCATGTGGACGCTGGACACCCGAGACACCTGGCCGGCCGAGAGCCGAGACGGCGAGGCGATTGCGGAGGCCCTTCGCCGCTCGGGCGGCGCCATCAGCCTGGCCCACGATTTCGATCGCACCGGGACCGCCGTCGACGACTACGTCCTGAGCACTCTGCGCACCACCCTCGACGTTGCCAAGGAAGCCGGCATCCGGTTCGTGACCGTGACGGAACTGCTCGACGAGCACGCGCGCGTTTCCGGCGTGCCCGTCAGGGCATGACGCCTCATCCCGACGACCATCGGGATCGCTGCCAGCCGCATCGGACCACCTGCGAACCGTCACACACGGAGACAGAGCAAGCCGTTGACAAGCGGGATCTTCGCATGGATGATGGGCCAGCGGCCGGCCCGCGCGATGGGACGCCACTGGAGTGGACGCGGTCCCGGAATCCGCACGGCGGGAGCATCGCAGGAGCAGAGCAGATGAGGAATGCATCGATTGTCTGGTTGTCCGTGGCGACGCTGATCGGTTCGGTGGCGGCGGCACATGGCAATTCGCACTACATCACCAACCGAGCGCCGCTGGCGGCCAAGCCGTACACGGAACTGCCTATCGGCTCGATCGAACCGACGGGCTGGCTGCGACGGCAACTGGAGATCATGGCCTCCGGCATGACCGGGCGGCTCGATGAGCTGTATCCGCAGGTGGTGGGCCCGCGAAACGGCTGGCTGGGCGGTGACGGCGACGGCTGGGAGCGAGGCCCCTACTGGATCGACGGGCTGCTCCCGCTGGCCTACATCCTCAAGGACCGCGCCCTGATCGAGAAGGTTCGCCCGTGGGTGGAGTGGACGCTGACGCACCAGACACAGGACGGGTACATCGGGCCGGTGCCGTTCGAGACGCCGCCGATGCCGGAGCCGGGCATCCAGAAAAGCCCGCGACGCGACTGGTGGCCCAAAATGGTCATGCTCAAGGTCCTCCAGCAGTATTACATGGCGACCGGCGACGAGCGCGTGATCGACGTGATGACGAAGTACTTCCGGTACCAGCTTCGCGAGCTGCCCAAGACGCCGCTGGGCCACTGGTCGTTCTGGGGCAACCGCCGGGGCGGCGACAACCTGCTCGTGGTTCTCTGGCTCTATAACATCACCGGCGATGCCTTCCTGCTGGAGCTGGCCGAGCTGATCGGCGAGCAGACGCATCCCTACACAGAGATCTTTCTGGAGCGCGGCGACATCACGCTGCACCGTTACGAGCAAGGCGCCGACGGCGCCAGCGCCTTCCACTGCGTCAACCTGGCTCAGGGAATCAAGGAGCCGATCGTCTACTATCAGCTTCACCCCGAGGACAAACACCTGCGCGCCGTGAAGAAGGCGTTCGCCGACATTCGCAAGCATCACGGCCAGCCCCACGGGCTCTACGGCGCCGACGAAGGGATGCACGGACGCGTTCCGACGCAGGGCAGCGAGTTCTGCACGTGCGTCGAGATGATGTTCTCGCTGGAGAAGATGCTCGAGATCACCGGCGACGTCGCCTTCGCCGACCACCTGGAGTGGCTCGCGTACAACACCCTGCCGGCACAGGCGACGGACGACTACATGGCCCGCCAGTACTTTCAGCAGGTCAACCAGGTGACGTGCGCGATGCACAGGCACAACTTCTTCGACCACACGATCGACGGCGTCGTCTTCGGCCTGCTCACCGGCTACCCCTGCTGCACGTGCAACCTCCACCAGGGCTGGCCCAAGTTCGTCGGGCACCTGTGGATGGCGTCGGCCGACAACGGCCTGGCGGCGCTGGTCTATGGCCCGTCGAAGGTCACCGCCAGGGTGGCCCAGGGCCAGACGGTGACCATCACGGAACAGACGAACTACCCGTTCAGCGAATCGGTGCGCTTCACCGTTGCTACGAGCGATCCAGTGACATTCGCGCTGCACCTGCGGATTCCGGCGTGGTGCCGCGATGCGAAGATCGCCGTGAATGGCCGGCCGTTCGAACATAGGCTCGAAGCGGGACAGATCGCCAAAGTGGAACGACCATGGATCAACGGCGACGCGGTTGAACTGACGCTGCCCATGACCGTGCGGACGCAGCGCTGGCACGAAAACAGCGTCAGCATCGAACGCGGACCGCTGGTGTATGCTCTGCGGATCGAAGAGACCTGGACGACACACGAGCAGTACCGGGAGGTTCTGCCGGCAAGTCCATGGAACTATGCGCTGCTGGAGGCAAGCCTGAAAGACCTGGATGCGGCGTATACGGTCGTGACGAATGACGTTTCGACGCTGGAACCGTGGAACCTGCGCAACGCACCGATCGCGATCAGGACCAAGGGCATACGCCTGCCCCACTGGCAGCTCTACAGCGGCATGGCCGGTCCCATCCCGTGGAGCCCGCAAGGCAAACAGGACGACTGGCCCGTCGAGGACATCACACTGGTCCCCTACGGCTGCTCGACGCTGCGCATCGCCGCCTTCCCCACCGTGCGGTAGGGGGCGGATAATTATTCGCCCGTACCAACGCCCCGACGCACAGGGCTGTTCTCAAGCGGCGTCCTCCGGCGGCCGGATCACAAAGTCGCCCCCGGCCGAGATGAAGGACATCGTGTGAGCCATCATCTCGACGCCGAAGCCGACCCCCAGGGAAATGCCCAGTCCCCAAGCCAGATAGGGCGTTTCCGGAACCTCGAAACGGACGAAACCGTTCTCTTCCGCTAAGTAGACTCCGTCATGCACGGCGATCCGCTTTTCACCGTCGTAGATGTGCACGTCCCGCACGAAGGAATCGACCGAGCCGGTGGTGAATCGCAGCATGATCGAGTCGATCTGAAGACGCACATCGTCAATGATCACCGGCGTAGGAATCGCAAAGTGAAACCAGTTCGTTGTGCCGGGTTTGCCTTCCACCTGGAAGGCATAGCCCACCGGTACGGCGCCGACCAGACGGTCCGGATACTCGATCGCCATGCTGTGGCCGTGAATCCACGAGGCATAGGAGATCTTGAACTCGTCTCCCTGGGCCAGGGCCTTCCGCGGCGTCAGGGCGCTCAGCGCAAGGCCGCCCAACGCTCCCATCCCTGACAGTTTCAGCAAGTCGCGACGATTCGTGTTCTGTTGCTCTGCCATGGCACACCTCCCGGTTTCGAATGCTAAAGACAGAAATGCTCGACTTCATCCACCCTGCGGTTCCGTCCGCCTCTGCGTCATCCCGTATCCACTGTCGTTTCCCGTTTGGGGTGCGTCAATCCGTAGAAATACGTATTCTGGGGGTGGCATCGGCGGGAATCCGTCCGTTCTCCAGAGCTTCAAGCAGGTCGATGTAGGCGTCGCGGACGAGCTGGTCGCAAGAGATGCCCAGTCGGGCCATGAGGTGGTTTGTAGTGGCGTCGTGAGACGCTGCCCGGCCATTCAATGGTCCCGTGCCTTGGCAGGGAGCTCGTGACTCTCGCACCGGCTACTTGGTGATTCGCTCGATCCTGTCGTTGCGGATGTAGTAGTAC
>CAZNSM010000176.1:5989-10363 GCA_964575615.1 uncultured Pirellulales bacterium
TCGCACCGGCTACTTGGTGATTCGCTCGATCCTGTCGTTGCGGATGTAGTAGTACCTGGGATTGTGATTCTCGTACACGTACTTTTCGTACTTGCGCTCGGTGACAATCTGGTTGGGCTCGCCGAGGGCAACGACCAGCACCTCTCTCGACATCCCGTTGAGGGGACGGTCGTTGAGGATCGCGAGGCGAATCCTCTCGCTGGTCTCGGGATGCGAATGGAGGTAGTCCATTTTGCGCTGCAACGCCGCCTGACCGACCTCGGTCAGATCGACGTGGACGGCGCCGGGTGTCAGCGTGCCATAGGCGCCGGAAGCAAAGTCGATGACGATCCCAAAGAGGCCCCCAACGAGAATGTTGCCGAACACCCATCCATTGAGATTGGACTGCAGGTCTCTCTGCTGAGCGGGGGCGTCGCCGTACTGAGCGACCAGCGTGTGATTCTTGTTTCGGGGCAGCGTCAAGTCTCCCGGCGCCGTGATCGTGACACCGGTCTCCGTTTTCACCTGCACGCCGGGCGGATCCGAGGTGACATGGACATCCTGGTTCTTTCCGGAGATGATCGTCGCGCACCCCGAAGCACAGAGAACCACACACAGTCCCGCCACAACCAACACCATCTTCCTCATTGCTCGTACTCCTCTCCTTGATGCCAGAGATAACCGGATACCCGACAAAGGCGGCATCCCCCTGTCGGGAGCAGCCGCTGGTCACAATCCCAACGGACACAGGCCACAACGGCGAACCACGCGGGAAACTTGTCCGGATCGATTGGGCCGGACACGAGGCGCACCACTGGGGCCCGAACCGATACGATGTGTTGAGAAGCCCGCTCGGAACCGCGTCTCGCAACGCGACACCGGCCTCGCACACTCCGTCACGTTTCCAACTCGTGTGACATGCTACAACGGAGATCTGCGGATGTGCAAGTCTTTTCCTTGAGGAAATGAAACAATCCCGGCCACGGCAGCAAGAGATGCGGTCACGTCATCTGCGGTGCTGGGGGCGACAGATACAGAACCCTCATAGTCCCCTGCCGCTCGGATGCGCGTTTGGCAGCGGCTCCTCGGTTCGTCGCGATGCGGTCGCGAACGGGCCATTATCGGGACGCATGCGGCTCCATCAAGCGAAAAGGGTGGCGTTAGCCTGCGGACTGTGGTATCTGTTTCCGCCTGGGGTGTACAAGACGACAGACAAGAACGTTTCTCGCGAACAAGGAGTGGCCATGGCACCACCACACAGACATCTCGATATCCCCGCTCGCTTCCTTCTGCTGACTCTGTCTGTCACCGCCTTCGGGCGCATTGAGGCCCAGGTCCCCGAGTTGGTCGGCGATCGCCCCGATCAGACGGAATCGAGCGATACGGTCGGCGTCGGCTACGTCCAATTCGAATTCGGCTGGACCCGCAGCAAATACGACGCCGGCGGCGATGTGACCTCAGACGCCTTTCCCGAGACGCTCGTTCGAGTCGGCGTCGCGGATGATATTGAGTTGCGTTTCACATTCGACGGCCATGTCTGGGAAGAAGCCGATAATGCCCGCCGCGAGGACGGCGCCGGCGACCTTGGAATCGGTCTGAAGTGGAGGCTGTGGGAGGAGGCCGGCCGGCGACCCCAGACGGCAGTGCTGGCAGGCACAAGCATACCGGCCGGCCAGGCGCCCTTTTCCAGCGAGCGGTTCGATCCTTCCATCCGTCTGGCCTGTTCTCATACCCTGAGCGAAACGCTGAGTCTCGGATACAACTTGGCCGGGCTCTGGACCACCGAGGAGGATGCCGCGGGAGACCGTGACACAACCGCTTCGGTCGCCTATTCAACCGTTCTCGGCATCGCCCTGTCGGACCGGTTCGGGACATTTGTCGAGTTCTTCGGCGCCAGACCGACCGGCGCAGGCACGCCGGCCCACTCTCTCGACACGGGCCTGACATGCCTGATCGCCGAACACTTCCAGATCGACATCGTCGGCGGGGTCGGGTTGTCCGATGCGGCCGACGACTGGTTCGTCGGCGCCGGCCTGGTCTGGCGTGTCCCTCGCTGATTCCGTGGGCGGCCCGCCGCGGACGCACTTCAATCATTTTTGTACCCAGTTTGTATTCAAGTCCGGCCGACCGAACGCCGATACCGGAGGCGGTGTCACCCGGGACCGGACAGATACACCCCGATGCCGAGGGACCGTGACATAGCTCGCGTTGGCGGGCCCGCACGGGTCTTCACGGGAGAGCAGAAGATACCGACACAAGGTTGTGGAGGCGAACACAGGAAGCGAAGGGAATCCCGAGACGGACAACAGCCACAGCGGCATTGTGCGCACAGGCGCCTGTCGCAGCCGGCCAGGAGTCAAGCCGGAGGGGCCCTCTGGGCGCCTCAGGTCTGACCATCCGGGACCGCTGGCGACAGCGTCGTTTCGGCTGAGGTCCTCTCAAACGCCGATCAGCATCGTTGTTGGAGACTGAACCATGACAGAAGCCAGAGCACATGCCATGGCGACGGATGCAACCCTGCCGAACCGGGAGGGAAAGTATCTGACCTTCGCCCTGGCGAATGAAGAATTCGGGCTGGAGATTCTCAAGGTCCGCGAGATCATCGGCTACATCGACGTAACCGCCGTCCCTCAGACGCCTCACCACGTCCGGGGCGTGGTCAATCTGCGAGGCCAGGTGATCCCGGTCATCGACCTCCGCGCCAAGTTCGGCATGGAAACGGCCGAAGTGACCGAGCAGAGCTGCATCATCGTCGTCGAGATCCGTCAGAAAGGCCCCGTGTGCAGCGTGGGAATCATCGTCGATCACGTTCAGGAAGTTCTGGACATTGCCGCAGGCAGCATTGAGGAGCCCCCCCGTTTCGGGGCGTCCGTCAACACGGACTTCATCCTCGGCATGGGCAAGGTCGGCGACCGCGTCAAGATCCTGCTCGACATCGACCGGGTGCTGGCCGGAGATCCGATCGAAGGCATGGGATAGAATCCGGCAGGAGGCCAGGCGGAGCGCGGGCATCGGCCCATGTCCGGTCGCAGCGAGGCCGTTTCCCGCCGCCGAGCGCATGGCCTTCGCAGCAGACGAGGAAGCGAACATCGGAACCGATGGGGGACCAACCTGTATTTTTGCGGAGAACCGAACATGTTCAAGAGGATGCGATTGGGAACGAAACTGATTCTGGCGTTCATCAGCGTGGCGGCGACGACCTTGATCCTGGGTGGCGTGGCCTATTACGGCGCCGTCAAGAGCAAGGTCTCCATTCATGAGGTCGGCTCCGTCCGTCTGCCCGGCATTGAGACGGTCCTGAAAATGCAGGTGCAACTGGAGACGCTCGTCGGGAGCATCCGTACCCTGCTGAACCCGGAAAACACCCTGGAGGTTCGTCAGGAGCAGTACCACCGGGTGGCCGAGGCACGAAACCGATACGGGGAGGCGCGCACCTTCTATGAGACTCTGCCGCACGCCCCTGAAGAGATGCAGGCGTGGAACGAGTTTCTCAAACTCCTGCCCGAGTGGGTGGCCGCCAACGACGAGATTCTCAAGCTCTCTTGTGCGTTGGATGAGGTCGATATCATCAATCCCGGCGCGCTGCTGACGGAGCTTCAGAGATTCCGCGCCGATCACCATGCGATGAAAGCCAAGGTGGCCAGCCTGGTTCTCTCCGGCGAAACGCTCGACGGAGGCGACGATCCAACCGCGTGCCACTTCGGCCAGTGGCTGACGCAGTTCTCCACGCGGAACCCGCGTCTTCAGAGCATCATCAGCGCGGTGCAGCGACACCACAACTGCTTCCACGAGACGGCGAAGAAGATCCGCGATCAGATGCAGACGGGAAAGAAGGACGAATGCGAGCAGTTGTTCCGCGCGGTGATGCAGCCGGCCTCTCATGAGGTGACCGAGAGCCTGGAACGCTTGATCCAAGAGGTCGCGCGGGCTGAAGAACAACAGAACCGCCTCGCCGAACTGACGATGGGACGCACACGTCAACTGCAGGCGCAGGCCTTCACCCAACTCGACAACGTGGTCCAGATCAACCACAGGCTCGCGGCCGAGCAGGTCCGCGCGGCCCACGCGCAATCCGTCTTCCTGGCCACGCTGTCGCTAGTTGCGGCGGTGGTCGGCGTGGCGCTGGCGGTAGCCCTGGGGCTGGTGGTCACTCGCGCCATCACCGGTCCGATCCATCGGATCATTGCTGGCCTGACCGCAGGTTCCGAGCAGGTGGCGGCCGCGTCAAGACAGGTCTCCGCCGCCTCACAGTCCCTGGCCGAAGGCGCCACCGAGCAGGCGGCCGGTCTCGAAGAAACCTCCTCGAGCCTGGAGCAGATGTCGTCCATGACCAAACAAAGCGCCGACAACGCCCAGCAGGCCAACACCTTGGCCACGGAGGCCCGCAAGGCCGCC
>CAZNSM010000177.1:0-1649 GCA_964575615.1 uncultured Pirellulales bacterium
TGGCCCATCCGAGACGACAAGGTCGATCCGGATCGCGGCGTGATCTACGTCCAGATGGGCGGCGCCGGCGGCGGGCTGGAAGACTACGCGCCCACTCGGTCGTGGTTTACCGCCAAGGTCCGTCGCGACCATCATTTCGTGCTGGTCAACGTCTTGGGCAAGACGCTCCACCTCCAGGCGATCGACCAGAACGGCATCTTGTTCGATCAGGTCACAGTGCAGAAGTGAGTTGCACGAGGGCAGCGGATCTCCTCGTGGAGGCGGCTACACGTGCATGCCTGAGATGGTCGCTTCGAAGGCCAGCGTGCCTCCAACGACTCCCTGGACGTCGCAGACGTACTTACGGCCCGGGCGGGCGGAGGTGATATGCCCGAGCAGGTAGAGTCGGCATTCCGGCTCGATGACCGCGCGGAACTTGGCCCGCTCGATTCCACCGAAGCCGACGAAGCCTCCCTCCTGGTAGATCTCCTTGACGAAGAAGCTGAGCAACTGGGCGGCCGACTCGATCTGAATCACACCGGGCATCAGGGGCCGGCCGGGAATGTGGCCGCGAACCCAGAATTCATTCCGTGTTACGTCCTTGTACCCCAGGATGCAGCCCTTGCTCTTGTCGTACCAAAGGATGCCGTCGAGATGCTGCATCTCGTACTGCTGGGGATTGACCCGGCAGATGGCTTCCTTGTCGAACACCGGCCGGCCGTTGAGGTCGAGTTCGGACAGGTCAAAAAGCAGGGATGGCGGCATCGCAGACCTCGATATGGAAAGGGCACTGACCCGCTGCGTCGCTACAGGTCATGCCCCGACCGACGACGTGGGAGTCGTAAGCTATTTGAAGCCAAGTGTTTATGTTGACTTGACGGCCGGGGCAGGCATCGCCTCAGTCGGTCGACCGGATCTCCAGGACGCGGTTGCGGACTTCCTGGGCTGCCTGCTTGATCATCTGCATCTGTTTGCGAACGCGTGTTCCGGCTGCCTTGTTTCCCCCCTGGGCCTTGTCGACATCCATTTCGATTTCTGCGACCAACGTCTTGAGCGTTTCGTATTCTTGCATCTATGTGATCCTCCAAGAGTAGGTTGAGGTTGCGAAGAATCTAATGAGCGAGCGGTCCTTTGTCAAAGAAAAATGGCCTCCTCGCTCAAAAAACCGGGATTCCGGCCCGGCGGTCGCCGGTCAGGGAAACAGGCGTTTGGTCAGCTCGGCCACCCTCTGACCGCGTCGTTCGCACTGCTGTTTGACCTTGTCGTCGGGTCGGCCGATGGACAGGGGACCGTAGTGGGATCCCTGAGGATCGCCCTGGATGACCATGCCGGCGATCAGCATGGCTTCGAGGATTCCCATGATGGTTGTTTCGCTGCCGCCTCCAATGTTGGCCGAGCTGGCGAAGGCGGCGCCGACCTTGCCGTTCAGTTGGCCGTGGCGCCCGACCAGATCGTCGATGAGCTGTTTGACTGGGGCGGCCATCTGCCCGTAGTAGCAGGGCGAGCCGATGACGATGGCATCATACTGGGGCAGGTCGTCAGGATGAACGTTGTCGACCGACTTGCATTCGGTCTGGACCCCCGATGCGGTCATCGCGCGGGCGATGGTCTCGGCCATTTCCTTCGTGTTGCCGCTTCTGGAGTGGTAGATCACGATTCCACGTGCCATG
>CAZNSM010000177.1:1749-10241 GCA_964575615.1 uncultured Pirellulales bacterium
CCGTGCTGGGCCAGAAGACGGATGTCTTCCAGCACACGCGTGTCCCCCGTGAACGTGGCGGTGATGTCCGTGCCGATGTCGATCTTACCCATCGCCAGCAGCCGCCCCGTCTCGCTGGTCACCTTCTCCAGGGCGGTCCCTTCTGTGGGGCACAGCCGGTCGGGCAATTGCAGGGGCTGTTCGTACAGGATCAACTTGCCCTTGGCCGCCAGCGTCAGGATCACGTTGCGCACGAGGCCGACCACGTCGGGCGGATTCGCGTTCTCGGGCACGAGGCCCAGGCGGACGATTTCCTGCGCCAACCACCGGCGCTTCTGCGCGTTGATCTGCTCGTTGGCGCGGAACAGGTCGAGCGACGAGCCGGCGTCGTATGTCTCGTCACCCAGGTGCATGCGGACTCGGCTGCCGTAGTGAAGGACCAGTTTGGAGACCAGGGTCGAGGGGCGGACGTGGAATCCGCGGTACTTGGGAATGGACACCTCGACTTGCCCTTCCTCGGCATATCGTTTCAGCATCTCCTGACAGAGACTTATTGTACAGCCGATGTACTGATCGATGAACGTGATGGCGTACTTCATCAGGGAGTACAACAGCTCCTGACGTTCCACCAGAGGCTTGCCGGCCTCAGGGGAGGGGGCGGGAGACTTGTTGACGTGACGCTCGTAGAAATGGGCGAACAGCGTGGCGATCTTGAGCAGGTGAAAGACCACGCTGGCCTGGCCTCGCAGCACGGGCAGGTCCGTGTCCTGGCTCTCGACCTGCGTGCCGGACACGTAGGTGTCGTACTGGGACTGGAGATTGTGGAATCGTAGTTCGAGGTTGCGCAGGGATTCCTCTCGCAGAGACGCGGTCAGGCACAGGTCGTAGTCCTCGGGCCTGGCCCGACTGGCGGCGCGTACGTCTTCGCTGCTGGAGGCCAGGTTCAGGAACTCCGTGGCCAGGGTGGTCACCGTTTCGGCCACCATGTCGGATCCGGTCTCGGCCAGACGCGTTCCGCCGTTGTGGGGCAGATGGCCCTTGAGCATCGGCTCCGCGTACTTCCGGGGGACGTCATCCCCCTGGGGTATGGTCAGCCCGAGAACGCCGGCCTCGACCACCATCTCCCGCGCGACATTGCTGAGGATGTGCCCGAGAAACCCCAGGACATCGTCGGTGGCTGTCACGAAATCGCGTTGCACCGGCAGCAGCCTGTAGTTGGGCAGTCGATGCCGGATGTGGAGCAGCTCGTAGCTCGCGTCGGCGAAGGTCTTGACAGCGGCCGTCAGGGACCGTGCGTGAGACCACGTGCGATTCTTGCCCGCGTCGTAGGAGTCCAGCACCTCCTCCAGTTGAACGGCTTCGGACAGCAGGCTGCCCAGGAGCGGGCGCGTCAGCACGCTGGCCGGAGACTCGCATTTCGACAGATACAGCAGAAGGCTCAGCATCGGCCCCATGCGCGTCTGCATCATCGCCAGAAACTCTCGTTCGTCGACCAGCGTTGCGCTCATTCGTTGCACGTCCCTGCTCTATGGGCGGTGAAAACGGACATACGCCGCATGCCTCCGTTACCTTGGCTCGCGACTCTTGTCGAGTGGGATCGTCTCCACGGAGAAGTCCCGCGGAATCTCGATGGCGAATACGTTCCTGCGAATCTCCCGATTGATTCGGGCGTCGATCAGCAGGATCTCGTGAACATCCTGCTCGGTCGTGACGGCCGCCACCTTCGTGGGCAATCCCTGCTTGTTGTCGATCTGGAAATCGATCGTGACGTAGTCGTCTTTGTAGACCGAATCGGGTTTGACCTTCATGCGGAGCTGTCGCGGCGCGGACGGGTCCGCCTCGCCGGGCTGGACCAGCTCGATGTCGAATTGATTCTGAAGGTCCTCGATCTTTGAGAAACCGAGAATCGGGACGCGCCGGCTCACCAGGGCGAAGGCATCGACCGGCTGGTTCGGCTCGGCCATCTGTTGCCGCTGCACGCTTCGGGCCTCGTAGCTGATGTAGGTCAGCCAGATGCCGTCGAAGAGATACTGCTCGCGATACTTCTGCTCTTTCTCCTGGTCATACTGAAGCGTGTTGAAATCGATTCGCAGGTAGGATCGATCATCGAATCTGGCGTAGTAGAGGGTGCCCTTGCGGCGCGCCTGCGATTCGAGCACGGGCTGTCGGACCACATAATCCAGCTTGGACTGATAGAACGTCAGGCCGGCGGCCCGGTCCTGCAAGTCGGCAAGCACGGCCTGGATCGCGTTCGGGTCTTCCGCCTGACCCGGACAGGGACCCGCCTGGCCGGCCTGGGGGTCCAGGCATGCCGTCGCCGACGACAGCCCCAACAAGGTGGCGAAAATCATCGCTCTACACATGGGTACCTTCCTCTCGGGCCTGACGGTCCTCGCTGCGGGCCTTTTCATCGATGATCTTAAGCACTTCGCTCAACTGCGTGATCCGGAAATCAGCCTCGGTGGCAAACCGGCTCGCGTGGGGGTGGTTGGTGATCAGCACAGGTATGGCCCCGGCGGCGCGGGCACACTGGAGATCGAACAGATAGTCGCCCACCAGCAGGGTTTCTGCTGGCTGGACATCGAACTGGCGGCACAGATGGCGAACGCCGAACGCGTCCGGCTTGACCGGACCGTCTTCGCGGCCGACGACCGAATCGAAACACAGGTCATGCTTGTCGGCGATGGCCTGCGCATTTTGTTTGCGGTTACGCGTCAGGACTCCGACGCGAATCCCACGGGCTCGAAGGGCCGCAAGAGTCTCCCACGCGCCGGGGTTCAGGGTCGATGCCGCCAGCGCTCTGTCCTCGTGATCGTGCAGGATCTGCTCGGCACGCTCACGTTCCTGTACGGTCATGTGTTCCATCGCCTCCAGAACGGGTCCACTATCCCTGGGCAACCCGATTTCTTCCCGAATCGCGTCGAAATCGAAGTACGGCTGGGTGATCGTTCCATCCAAGTCGAATACCACAGCTTTTATCGGCATATTCCGGCTGACCCCTTACGCCGAAGTTGAGAAAACATCCGAGAAGACCCCGGCGTGCGCTCTGTGCAGTTTTGCCTACGCTGTTATACGTTGCCGTATCCTGCACCTTCTGTCAAGGAATTGATACGCGACCATGCCGCCTTGTCCGCCCGAGAGTGCCCTGGGTATTCGGGTACAAGGGACGCTGAGGTCGCCTATTTCCCCTGTTTTCGCAGCAGCTCGATGCAGTAGCGTGCGGCCTGGCTCAGCACGCGGTCCTTGCGAACGATGATGCCCGTGGGCCGAACAAACCGTTCATTCGAGAACGGTACGGCCTTGATCGTCCCGCTGGCGACCTCCTGCACGATCGCCGGCTCCGGGAGGATGCTGACCCCTCCGTTGATCTCCACCGCGCGTTTGATCGTTTCGATGTTGTCAAACTCCATGACGGGACGGACGACCGTGTTGTAGCGGGCCAGGATGGCGTCGATCCACAGGCGGGTGGGGACCGCCTTCTCGAAGGCGATGAAGCGCTCGAACTGGAGCTTGTGGATATCCACCTGCGTTTCTTTCGCCAGCGGATGCCTCGGGCTACAGGCCAGCAGCAGGGGCTCCTCCTCGAAATCGTAGACGTCGAGGCGCCTGTCCTTCTTCGGCACCGCCACGATCCCGATGTCGATCTCTCCGCTGAGGATTTGCTCGCAGATGATGTCGGCACTGAGGTATTCGATGTGGACGTTGACGTTCGGGTAGCTGACCATGAACTTCTTGACGTAGTCCGGGAGGCTGTGCATGCCGATGCTGAAAATGGCGGCGATGTTGATCCGGGTTTCCGTGGTGGTCTTGAGCGTGTTCAGCTCGCTCTTGAGCAGATCGTACCGTTCGAGAATGTCTTTGGCTGCCGTGTAGAAGAGCTGCCCGGCCGCCGTCAGCTCGATCGGCCGCCTCTTGCGTGTGACCAGTTGGCACTTGTGCGCCAGCTCCAGTTGCGCCAGTTGCTGCGAGACGGCCGATTGGCTCAGCAGATGCTTCTCCGCTGTCTTCGAGAAGCTCCGTGAGTCGGCCAGGTCACAGAATATCCTAAGCGTTTCTATGTGCATTATAAGTCACCCTGATGCCTGCTATCGCGATTTCGCCGTTGGCGGCATATCGCTCGACAAGCTACAATGATACCGCACTTGGGCTGACACGGCAAGCTCTCCTGAAACCAATATCAGATACGCTTATCAGACAAGGCCATTTCTGGACGCCCGCATATAGGATAAGTACTTGTTATTGCAGTTCTTATGGAACTGTGTAGAGTGGTGCAGGTCCGACGTACGCCCTCACGGTGGGCTGAAGACGGATTGGGCCCTCCACTGAGGTCGGCGAGTGCAAGAAGGTGAGGTCTTTCCATGGCGACGAAACTGAGCACCGGCTTGACGGGTCTCGATACGGTGATCGACTACCTGAGGGAAGGGGACAATGTTGTCTGGCAGGTCGACAGTATCGCCGATCTGCGGCCTTTCATTGCCGCCTATGTGGAGCGGGCCAGGCAGGACGGCCGCAAGATCGTCTACGTGAGATTCGCCGACCATGAGCCACTGGTGTCCGCGGACGGCGGGATCACGACGCACTCGCTGAATGCGTACGCCGGCTTCGAGACGTTTTCCACCCAGGTCCATCGGATCATCTCCGACCATGGCAGGGGGGCGTACTATGTTTTCGATTGTCTCTCCGACCTGCTCAGCGCCTGGGCCAGCGACCTGATGATCGGCAACTTCTTCGGAATCACCTGTCCCTATCTGTACGAACTGGACACCATCGCCTATTTCGGACTCCTGCGCAACAGCCATTCCTACAAGACCATTGCCCGCATCCGCGAGACGACACAACTGCTGCTGGACCTCTACAACTTCAAGGGGAGCATCTACGTCCATCCGCTGAAGGTCTTCCGTCGCTATGCGCCCACCATGTTCCTGCCGCATCTGAAGCAGGGGGATCGCTTTCTGCCGATTACCAGCAGCGTGAATGCGACGAAGCTGATTTCGCATATCTCCGAGAGCGGACGCGAATCGATGCAGCGCAAGCTCGATCACTGGGACCGCCTGTTCCTGCGAGCCGAGGAGTTGAGCCAGGTCGAGTCCGCTTCCGCCCTCGACAAGGAGCAGACCGTCGAGCACTTGTGCCGCATCATGATCGGGCGAGAGGAGCGGATCCTGTCGCTGGCCCAGAAATACTTCACGCTCGACGACCTGCTCGAGATCAAGAGCCGGATGATCGGAACAGGGTTCATCGGTGGCAAGGCGGTCGGGATGTTGCTCGCCAACAAGATTCTCACAACAGACCCGGTGTTTTCCCAAAGCGGACACCTGGAGCCGCACGACTCGTTCTATGTCGGCTCCGACGTCTTCTACACCTACATCGTCGAGAACGGCTGGTGGAAGCGGCGCATGGCCCAGAAGACCAGGGAGGGCTACTTCGAGGTGGCTGCCGAGCTGAAGGAGAAGATGCTGACGGGCAAATTCCCGGAGCAGATTCGCGATGAGTTTCAGGAGATGCTCGAGTACTTTGGCCAGTCTCCCATCATCATTCGTTCGAGCAGCCTGCTCGAAGACGCGTTCGGGAATGCGTTCGCGGGAAAGTACGAGAGTTTCTTCTGCGTCAATCAGGGGGATCCCGAACAACGTATGGCGTGTTTCGAGGATTTCGTTCGGCGCGTCTATTCGAGCACGATGAACAGAGACGCCTTGACGTATCGCTTGCAGAGAGGGCTCGACCAGCACGATGAGCAGATGGCGCTGCTCGTGCAGCGTGTCAGCGGGTCGTATCGGAAATCGTACTTTTTCCCCGATCTGGCCGGCGTCGGGGTCTCCCAGAACACGCTCGCCTGGAATCCGCAGCTTGACCCGAACGCGGGCATGGTGCGGCTGGTGCTCGGGTTGGGTACGCGCGCCGTGAACCGGGTGGAGAACGACTACCCGCGCGTTCTGGCGCTGGACGCTCCCTTGATGAGACCCGTACGCGGGATGGACGACGTCCGGCGATTCTCCCAGCATCACGTGGACCTGCTGGACATCAACGAGAACGCCCTCCGCGAAGTCCCTGTCCGCCAGGTTTTGGAGGAGGGGCTCGACATCCGGACGGACCTCATGGCGACGGTGGACTACGAGATGATCGAGCGAGCCAGGGCCTTGGGCGGCAGTCAGCAGTACTGGCTCCTGACCTTCGAGAGGCTTCTGACCGAGACGCCCTTCGTGCAAAACATGCAAGCGATTCTGAAGACTCTCGAGAGGAGCTATGAATACCCGGTGGATGTCGAGTTCACGGTGAATTTCACGGAAACGGGAACGCCCGTGATCAACGTGCTCCAGTGTCGTCCGCTGCAAACCAAGGGCCGGCAGCCGCACGTGGAGATTCCTTCGCAGATCGATCCGGCCAAGGTCCTCTTCCGTTGCGACGGGTACTTCATGGGCGGGAGCATTTCTGTTGATCTCAGGAGGATCATCTACGTCCGACCGGAAAGCTACGATCCCCTGCCAATCACGCAGAAGTACGACATCGCCCGCCTCGTCGGGAACCTCAACCGGCAGATTCCCGATCGGCTGGAGATGCCCACGATGCTGCTGGGTCCGGGCCGTTGGGGGACGACCACGCCCTCGCTCGGGGTGCCGGTCAGTTTCTCTGAGATCAACAACATCACTGTGCTGGGCGAGCTGGCCTATGAGGGCGGCAACCTGATGCCGGAGCTGTCGTTTGGGACCCATTTCTTTCAGGATCTGGTGGAGCAGGACATCTTCTATGTCGCCGTGTTCCCCCGGCAGGAAGGCTTCGCCTTCGACAAGGCCCTGCTTGAGAACATGCCGAACCGCCTCGCAGATCTGATGCCGGAAAGGGCCAGATATGCGGATGTTGTCAGGGTCTGCGACATCACGGAGCGCCGACTTCGGATGCTGGCGGACGTGGTCTCTCAGCAGGCCCTGTGCTTCTTCGAGTGAGCCGACGGCAAGGAACTATTAGCAGTCCGCTGTGTAGTATAAGGTTAATTGATAGGACATATCAGCATTTGACCTGTTGTTGCCAGACCCCTGACTCGATAACATGCAGTCTGGTCAACCTCATACGAGGTCGTTTTGGCTGCCGCCGTAGTTGGGCAGCCTTTCCCAGCAGCGGTTGCATCGCCTATCAGTGGAGGTTACTCAAGTGGCAGCGAAAACGGTGGTACAGGAAGCATACGATCAGGTGCTCAGACGGAACCCTGGCGAGACGGAGTTCCATCAGGCGGTCAAGGAAGTGTTGGACAGCCTCGTTCCTGTTCTTGATCGGCGTCCTGAGTACGTCCGGGCGGGGATCATCGATCGCCTGGTCGAGCCGGAAAGGCAGATCATCTTCCGCATTCCCTGGCAGGATGACAAAGGCAACTTCCGCATCAACCGGGGTTTTCGCGTCCAGTTCAGCAGCGCCCTGGGCCCCTACAAGGGCGGCATCCGTTTCCACCCAACGGTCTATCTGGGCATCATCAAGTTTCTCGGCTTCGAGCAGATCCTGAAGAATTCCCTCACGGGCCTGATGATGGGCGGGGGCAAGGGCGGTTCGGATTTCGACCCGAAGGGCAAGTCCGACGGTGAGATCATGCGATTCTGCCAAAGCCTGATGACGGAGCTTTGCCGTCACGTCGGGCCGGACACCGATGTGCCCGCCGGAGATATCGGCGTGGGTGGCCGAGAGATTGGCTTCATGTTCGGCCAGTACAAACGTATCCGCAACGAGTTCACCGGCGTCCTGACGGGCAAGGGACTCGACTGGGGCGGCTCGCTCGTCCGGACCGAAGCCACCGGCTACGGTCTCGTCTACATCATGGACGAAGCGATGAGGGCCCAGGGCAAGAGCCTCGACGGATTGACCGTCAGCGTATCCGGCTCCGGCAACGTGGCCATCTTCGCCACAGAGAAGGCCCAGCAGCTTGGCGCCAAAGTCGTGACGGTCAGCGATTCCAACGGCTTCGTGTACGATCCCGACGGCATCGACCTGGACACCGTCAAGCGGATCAAACTGGTGGAGCGGGGACGTATTCGGGACTATGTTAACACCCGCAAGGGCGCCAAGTACACCGAGGGGTGCAGCGGCGTCTGGAACGTCAAGTGCGATATCGCGCTGCCCTGTGCCACCCAGAACGAACTGGACGAAGCAGCGGCCAAGACGCTCGCCAAGAGCGGCTGCATCGCCGTCGGTGAAGGAGCCAATATGCCTTGTACGCCCGAGGCGGCCGACGTCTTCCTCGAGAGCAAGGTTCTGTTCCTGCCCGGCAAGGCGGCCAACGCCGGTGGTGTCGCGGTTTCGGGTCTGGAGATGGCGCAGAACAGCCAGCGCGTGCCGTGGAGCTTCGAGAAGGCCGACGCCGAACTGAAGAAGATCATGGTGACCATCTACAAGAACACCAGCGAGGCGGCCCGGCAGTATGGGTGCGAAGGCAACTACGTTGTCGGCGCCAACATCGCCGGCTTCCTCAAGGTAGCCAACGCGATGCTTGCTCAAGGGCTTGTCTGAGACAAGGCCCGCTTTTCAAGTGC
>CAZNSM010000178.1:0-10236 GCA_964575615.1 uncultured Pirellulales bacterium
GTCAACGGCTCGAACAACCTGCCCAACCTCAAGCTCGAAAACGAGAACTGGCGGGTGCGTCTGATCGAGGAAGACTTCCACCGGCTGATGTGGGATGTCGAAGACGTGTGAGGGTGTTACTGCTGAGTGAAGAAAGGGGCCTGAGAAGATGGGCGGTTGGTACGCAGTGTTGACAGGTGATATCGTTAGATCAACCGATCTTTCCACAAAGGAACTACGCGCCGTCCAGACGCATTTGGAGAAATGCTCGCGCGATCTCGATAAGGTAAGGGATGGCCTGCTGCGGGGAAGCATCGACTTCTACCGGGGAGACGGCTGGCAACTGCTGCTGACGGCTCCTGCGTTGGCATTGCGGGCTGCCTTGCTCCTGAGGGCTGAACTTATCGCCTTCAAGAAAGTTGATACACGGATATCCATCGGCGTTGGTGCTGTGCGTGGGGTTGTTGGCAGGCGTATGTCCCAATCCACGGGCGAGGCGTTCCAGCGATCAGGACAAGCACTTGAAGACACGAAACGCAGAGATCGTCTAACGATTTCCCTGCCGGAAGGCGACCGAGAAGACCAGATGTGGCTGTCTGTCATTCTGTGTCTCTGTGACGCTCTCGTGCAGCGGTGGACGTCGAGACAGGCGCAGGCAGTCTCAGGGGCGCTGAGAAGTCTCACGCAGGCTGAAATAGCAACGAGGTGTGAACCTCGCGTTACTCAACAATCTGTGGCGAAAGCTCTCAGAGCAGCGGATTGGTATGCAATTGAAGCGGCATTGGAACGCTTTGAGACATGTAAGGCGTTACAACCGTAAAAGGTTGTATTTACAGAAACAACCAGAAACGGTTGTCTGGACGAAACTATGAAAGAGCTGATTGTCATCCTGGTTGCCGGTCATCTCCTGGGTGATTTTGTTCTGCAAACTGACTTGATCGCGCGCGCCAAGCATCGATGGTGGGTCCAACTCCTGCACGCCCTAATCGTAGCCGCTGTAACCACTGCGCTGCTGGGCGCTCTGCGAATATGGCTCATCGCCGTTGTGTTCATCGCACACTTCATAATTGATCTTGCGAAGAGTTGGCGTGGGGGCAATGGCGTCTGGGGCTTCATTATCGATCAAGTCGCCCACATCATAGCATTGACAGCAATTGCTGCAAGCTTTTCCGCCGCCGCGCAGCAAAGCATCTGGGTTGCATACTTTCCCGCGTATTTGAAAGGACTTATCCTTATCAGCGGCTTGATTCTAAGTGTTCCTGCTGGGAGCATTTTGATCGGCAAAGCTACCGCTCCCTTGGTAGATCAGTTGGATAGTAACTTGTCCCAGGGCCTGAGGAATGGAGGCAAGTGGATTGGCCAGTTGGAACGTGCCCTCACGTTCCTGTTGGTATTGACTGGACAGACCACTGCCATCGGATTTTTGTTTGCATCCAAGTCCATACTTCGCTTCGGAGAGATCAAGGAACCAAGCCAGCGCAAACAGAGTGAATACATCATCATCGGAACGCTCATGAGCTTTGGCTGGGCACTATTGGTGGCTACTCTCACCGATCAGGCACTGAAACTCTGGTAGAATGTGAGTGAAATCGTTTATGGCACGACGTCGGCAGTCCACACGGCAGACCCATCACTTTCGCAATAAGCTGGTGCTGAATCAGTGGCTCATCAGCCTGTTCGGGGTCGATCCGCTGCGGGAGTACAAGCTCGACGGGCGGACCGTGCGACCGTTCCACATGCTCGCCGAGCCGATACGTGACGCCCGCATGGAAGGGCTGGATGAGAGCAATATCCATCGGTTCTTCCACAACCTTGTGAATTCCCAGATGTTCCCCCTGGGCAAGATCGACAAGCTGCAATTGCTCCGGTACGAGGAGAACATCGTCGCCCATACCCAGAGGATCAATCAGAACCGCATGCGGCCCATCGTGTGGAAGTACCCGCAGTGGCTGACACTGCTGTTCGTGGAGATTTACCTGGACCGCTATTTCAGCGACGCGGACGGATTGCTCAGGGAACTGAACGAGTACGTGGACCGATTCAACCAGAAGTGGCCCGACTATGCGCCTGTGCCGCCGTACACGGAAGATGATCTCAACAAGCTGTGCTTCCAGAACGCCACCGGCAGCGGCAAGACGCTCCTCATGCACGTCACCCTGCTCCAATACCAGCATTACGCCAAACAGGCCGGCAGGCAGAACGACCTCTCGCGGGTGATTCTGCTTACGCCGAACGAGCGGCTCAGCGAGCAGCACCTGGGAGAGTTTGCCGACAGCAGCATTGCGGCCGAGCGGTACGTGCCGGGTACGCTGTACTCGTCCATCACGTCGGGGATGGGGCGTGTGCACGTGATGGAGATCACGAAGCTGGCGGACCAGGACGGCCCGATGACCGTAGCTACGCGGACCCTGGGCGATCAGAACCTGCTGCTGGTCGATGAAGGGCATCGCGGCATGAGCGGCAGAGAGGAGGGGGCGTGGGTCACAAGGCGGAACATGCTCTGCGCCAAGGGGTTCACGTTCGAGTATTCCGCCACGTTCACTGAGGCAGTTGCCGCCGCCAAGAGCGAGACCGTCGAGAATGCGTACGCCAAGACCATTCTGTTCGACTATTCGTATCGGTACTTCTACGAAGACGGATTCGGGAAGGACTACCAGATCCTGAACCTGTCCAAGTCGTTCGAGCAGACCCAGGCGATCTACCTGACGGCGTGCATCCTCAAGTTCTACCAGCAACTGCGAATCTACGAGGAGCGGCACGTCGAGTACATGCCGTTCAATCTCGAAAAGCCTCTGTGGGTATTCGTCGGGTCGAGCGTGGTCAAGGCCACTGGATCGGAAGATGATAAGACCGTCACGTCCGACGTGGCGAAGGTGCTTGGCTTCGTGGCCGACTTCCTTCATCATCCCCAGAAGGCCACAGAACGGATCGCCCAGATCCTGACCGGCACGGGCCAGGACACGGGCTTGTTGGAGGAGGACGGGACCGATATTTTCGCGGGATCGTTTACGTATCTGGCTCGTGTCATGAACGCCGGCGGCGAGACGGCAGAGTCGATCTATCACGACATCCTGTACCGGGTCTTCAACAATCCGGCCGGCGGCACGCTGGTGCTTTCGCGCGTCAAAGGCGACTCCGGCGAGATTGTGCTCAAAGCTGGAGCCGCCGAGGAACCGTTCGGACTCATCAACGTCGGCGATGCCTTGGGGTTGTGCAACCACTGTCAGGAGATTGATCCACCTATGCCCATCGAGGTGACTGACAGTGAGTTCACGCAGGCGATGTTCGCCGGTGTGAGGGATTCCGGCTCGTCGATCAACCTGCTGATCGGTTCCAAGAAGTTCATCGAAGGCTGGGACTGCTGGCGCGTCAGCACGATGGGTCTGATGCATGTCGGCAAGAGCGAAGGGACACAGATCATTCAGCTTTTCGGCAGGGGCGTCCGGCTCAAGGGCTACGAGTGGAGCCTGAAACGCAGTGGCAAATGCCTTGCCCCCACGCATCCGCCGTTCATCGAAGAATTGGAGACGCTCAACATCTTCGGCATCGAGGCGGACTTCATGCAGCGGTTCCGTGATTTCCTTCGCGAGGAAGGGCTTCCGGGCAACGAGCGAAAGGTCATCTACACGATACCGCTTACGGTCACTTACGATTTCGGCAAGAGGCTGAAAATCCTTCGGCCAAAGCAGAAAGCGTCCGAGGGACGAGAGTACGCGTTCAAACGAGATGCGCGTGTGCCGACCGTTGGGGAAGTCCCCGACTACCTCAAGCACAACACCGTTGTCGCAGACTGGTATCCCCGCATCCAGGCAGTGGCTTCTCGCGGCGGTGCGGAGGCACGAACGAAGAACACAGGCAAGTTCGAGGCCCACCATCTGGCCATGCTGGACTACGATGCTCTCTACTTTGAAGCAGAGCGGTTCAAGCGCGAGCGAAGCTGGTATAACCTGAATGTGCCCAAGAATGCCATCCGGGTCATGCTGGCCGATCCGAGCTGGTACACATTGTACATTCCGCCGGCACGGCTGGAGCCCGGTAGCTGGGATGATGTGCGTCTGTGGCAGGATGTGGCCACCGAACTGCTCAAGCGGTACTGCGAGCATTACTACAACTATTGCCGGAGCGAGTTCTACGAGCCACGACTTGAATACCGGGAACTCAAACATGGGGAGGACCCGATGCCGGATGAGGATGCGAATGGTCCCTTGCCGTATCAGCTTATTGTGGACGGGTCGGAAGACCAAATCATCCAAGGCATCAAAGAAATCCAGAAGGAACTGGCTGCGAAGAAGAAAGACCTGCTCCAAAAGGGCGATCTTCATGCCTGTGTCTTTGGGCCGCACCTGTACCAACCCCTGTTCCATGTTCGACGGGGCGGCAAGATCCAAGTGCTGCCCGTGGCTCTGAATGAAAGTGAATACCAGTTCGTCCAGGACCTCAAGACGCACTGTGAGGATCACCGCGATGAGTTCAAGGGCGGCAAACGCGAGCTATTCCTGCTCCGCAATATGAGCCGTGGCCGGGGGGTGGGTTTTTTCGAGGCCCGCAACTTTCACCCAGATTTCATCTTGTGGGTCTTGGAGGGTGGCAAGCAATACGTCACGTTCATCGAGCCACATGGTCTGCATCACGAAGGCCCAGCGAGTCCGAAAGTGCTTTTCTACGAGAAGATCAAAGAGATCGAGGCCCGTCTGGGCGATCCGAACATTGTTCTGAACAGCTTCATTCTCTCGTGGACCCAGCACGGGCAACTCGATTGGGGCCTGACGCGGGAGCAACTCATGGACAAACACGTGCTCTTTATGACCGAAGGCAAGGCGACCTACATCAGCAAGATGCTGACCATGATACGCAGTACGAATATAGAGAAGCATTGAGCATTCGAGTGGAGAGGACACATGTCACGCAACTATTCACCCAAGACGTTCTTGAGGAAGACGCCGAACGCGCTGTTGAAGGAGTACTTTGCCGCCAAGGGTGTGCTGGGCGAGATTGACTTCAACAAACTGGGGGAGACACAGGTTGATCCCGTGATCGCTGCGATGGAGGCACTGGCCGTTCGGGATCGGACCCAGATCGAGCAGGAGTTCCGTCAGATCAACGAACTGGCATGCGAGTTGGGCGTCCGCGTCTTGCTGGAAGAGGCCCAGTCTCCCTTCCAGGGCCTCGATTTGGCCGAGAAGTTCGGCGGCATGGGCAGTCACTACGAGCGAGCATTCTGGATGTTCCTGAATCATCGGAAGGTCTTTGAGATCGCGGCGGATCTGGCCTATATGGACAGGGTCAGTTCCTGGCGCAATCGGGAGGTTGGCGTCGGCTTGACGCCTGCTGTCGAAAAGAAGGATCTGGAGGCCCTGGCGGCAGGTTTGAGCGAGTTCTATCGGCAGGAAGGACGCGGTTATCACTGCGTTGTTGACAACTACCTGCGCGAAGACCCGGAGCGGCACTGCTATTTCGCATACCCCGAGGACTATGGCACGGTAGATATGGAACTCAATGACGAGGAGGAGTTCATCAAGCGGGCACGCAAGCCGGCTTTCGAGGTCGTCTTCGTCTATCGGCCCCAGACGGGTGTCCTGGAGACCAACGCCAGAGGGCGGAAAGACCAGATCGAGAAGCTGCTGGGTATCTTCTGTCGCGTGATTCTGGGTCTGGATGGACTGCCTGACAAACCGGGAGCACATTACGATCTTACGCCACTGAGGGACAGAAACATCAATCTGGCCACCGATCCGGAGGATGGTATCGAGGGGGTATTCATCCGGATGCTGCGGTTCGATCTTCCCGACTCCGGCAATCGGCGCATCACCTTCGAGGCCAACTCGGAGAGCGACGGCAAAGCCATCTACCGGCTGATCGAACGGGTGGTCGAGAAGAAGGG
Organism: uncultured Pirellulales bacterium; assembly: GCA_964575615.1. Taxonomy (GTDB): domain Bacteria; phylum Planctomycetota; class Phycisphaerae; order Sedimentisphaerales; family Anaerobacaceae; genus Anaerobaca. The sequence continues at coordinate 5,861 of CAZNSM010000178.1, forward strand.
GCTTCCGATGAACATCGTGACAGTCGCCAAGGCGAAGCTGAAACTGGCGTTCGCCCCTGTGGACGGCAAGAAGGGTAAGACGTTGACGTTTGAGATTTCCGCGCCGGACCGCTGCACACTCAAGGATGATCCGCTCGATCAGATTGCCCGGAAGTACATTGAAAGGTGGGGGTTCATCGTTGACTGATCTGCTCGCAAAACTGGCGGCGCGACTGAGCGTTCCTGATGGGGACATCGTCACGGGCGACGAGGTCAGGAAATGGCCGGCCGGCAAGCTCCAGGAACTCGTGGCCGAACGCATTCTACAGGAGATCGACCCCGGCACGACCGTCGTCTGCGACCAGTGCGATGAACGGTGTTCCATCGAACCGCAACGGAGAACCGATCCCCGGACCGGCAAGGTGGTCGGGGTCCATCTCTGCATGCGGGAGGAGGGCGGCGGCCGGATCGAGATCGACCTGAGCCGCCTGCGACGATGGAGGATCAATAAGCGCAAGCTGGCCCAGATGGGCTATCGGCAGGGCGAACCAGGATCGCCGGGCCGGCAGAACCGCCAGGTCAAGAGGACCACGGAAAAGACCCAGCTTATTGCCGCACTGCTTGCCCACCACAGATTCTCCGACGACGTGTCGGCGGCGGAACTCGATATGACCCCAGCGACACAGGAGGGTTTGGCCAAGAAGCTGAAGTGGGAGCAATCCAAGGTGTCACGAGTCCTGAAGCGGTGTTTCCCGGCCGGGTTCTGGTCCCTGTACAAGCGGGCTTGCCAGTCGGACGCATTGCGGGGAGTCTTGGCGAAGTTGGACGAAGACGTGACCACCATCGAACCTGTGCACTATCAGCCGCATCATCCCACAGATCGCGAAGAGCAAGAGGCCGATTACTATCGGTGAAACTGGATTATGCACTTTTGTCGGTAAAAGTGCATAACTGCATAAAACACCTTCTCCTTCCCCAACAGCTCGAAAGCCTCCTGTCCGCTGGGCCCTACCCCGGCAAGTGTGTAAGAAGTGCATATTTCCTGCCCAGTGAGTGCCTAACGAGGCACAGCTACGAAACCCATGCGAAAGGGCATGGAAATGGCAGACCAGAATGTTCAACCCAAGCCGCATTGCAAGTGTCGTGTTCTGAACACGGCTCTGGCCATCTCGGCGCGCGAGCTGGCGGAGATGCTCGGCGTCTCGCTCAGGCAGATTTGGCGACTGAATGCCAGCGGCAAGCTCCCAAAGCCAGTGAGGATTGGCGGCAGCGTCCGGTGGAACCGGCAGGAGGTCATGGATTGGTTCGACGCAGAATGTCCCGACCGTCGGACATGGCAGGCGCGAAAGGCGGTCCAGGCATGAACGAACAACGACGTCAGCAAATCACGGCCATGAGGGCAGTTTACGGGCGCAGAAGGCCCGAACGAAGCGGAGGCTGTGCGATGGCGGAGGCTGTGCGATGACGGAGGCGGAACGCATGTGCAGCGCAGCGATCTCGTGTGCCGATCTTGGCTTTCCCGTCCTGCCGATCTGGTGGGTTCGTGATGGACGCTGCGGGTGCGGCAATCCCAATTGCAGCAGTCCTGGGAAGCATCCCTGGGGTCGCCATGCTCCGCGTGGCCTTCTGGACGCTACGCAGGATGGCGCGGTGATCTGCTCGTGGTTCGCAGACGGGCACGTGCCGAACATCGCGATCCGCACGGGTGCTGAATCGGGCGTGCTGGTGATCGACAGCGATCCGCGCCATGGAGGGGACAAGTCCCTGGCGGCGTTGGGCAAAATGCCCCGAACGGCGACCGTGGCGACAGGAGGCGATCCTTTGGGGCGGCATCTGTACTTCAAGATGCCACCGTTTGATATCCGCAGCTTCAGCGCCGACAAAACCCCCAGGCTGGGGCCAGGAATCGACGTTCGTGGCAACGGCGGATATGTCGTCGTCCCGCCGTCCACGCACGTCTCGGGCAGGGAGTACCGCTGGCTCATCGACCCGCGAGCCGGGCTGGCCGATCTGCCGCAGCGCATCCTGGACAAGTTGATCGATGTGCCCGCTGCAAGAACCGGCCTGCCCGTCGAGGGCGCTATCCCAGTAGGCCAACGGGACAATACGTTGACATCCCTGGCCGGCACGATGCGAAGACGCGGGATGAGCAAGAAGGCGATCCTGGCGGCGCTGCGCGAGGAGAACAAGCGTTGCGAAGAGCCGCTGCCCGATACAGACCTCGTTCGCATATCGGAAAGCATCGGCAAGAAGGAGCCAGCGAAGGCTGCGAATCAACGCCCTGCGGAAGCTGTACACATGGAGCAGGCAATCCCGTTTCCAGTGAGCGGCCTGCCCCAGCCGGTGGCCCGGTTCGTGGATGTCGCATCGCGTGCTATCGGGTGTGATCCATCGTACGTGGCATTACCGTTGCTGGCAGGATTGGCCAGCGCCATCGGCAATACCCGGCGGATTCAGCTCAAACGTGGCTGGAGCGAGCCTGCCGTTGTATGGGCTGCCATCGTCGGGGACTCGGGGACGCTCAAAAGCCCGGCCTTGGAAGTTGCCCTTCGACCGGTGCGCAAGCGGCAGCATGCGGCGATGAAACGTCATGCCGACGCCATGGCGCGGTACGAGATCGAATGGATGCAGTACGAGAAAGAACTGCGGGCATGGAAGGGCGTGAAGGCGAATGGGGACCCGCCCCAGAAACCTGCCGAGCCGGTGGCCGACAGATGTTATGCCGACGACACGACCATCGAGGCGCTGGCGGTCCTGCTCAAGCAGAACTGGCGAGGACTGCTGCTGGTTCGTGACGAGCTTTCGGGATGGATCGGGAGTTTCGATCGATATGCCCAGGGCCAGGGGGCCGACGCGGCCAAGTGGTTGGAGATGTTCGGCGGGCGGTCGATCATGGTGGACCGAAAGAGCGGGCCTTCAAAGACCATCTATGTCCATCGAGCAGCGGTCTCCGTAGCGGGAGGCATTCAGCCAGCGACACTGCAAAGGGCACTGGGCGTGGAGCACCGCGAGAATGGCCTCGCCGCCCGGCTGCTGCTGGCCTGTCCCACGCGGCAGCCGAAACGCTGGACCGAGGCCGACATCTCGCCCAAATTGGAGAACGAGATCGAGAGCATCTTCGAGAGGCTCTATTCGCTCCTACCAGGAGTCGATGAGAATGGGGAAGCCCAGCCGGTGGACCTGCCTTTGTCGCCCGCTGCGAAAGACACCTGGATCACTTTCTACAACGCCCATGCCAGAGAGCAGGCGGAATTGACGGGCGACCTGGCCGCAACCTGGTCGAAGCTCGAAGGATATGCTGCCCGTCTGGCACTGGTCGTGCATCTGGTGCGTTGGGCGGCGTCGGATCCGACGCTTAAAGACCCTGATGTGATCGACGACCGGAGTATCCAAGCGGGCGTCGAGTTGTCTACCTGGTTCGGCCATGAAGCCCGTCGTGTGTACTCCATTCTTGGCGAGAGCCCTGCGCAACGCGAACACCGGCGTCTTGTTGAGATGATTCAATCGCGTGGGGGGACAGCAACCGCGCGCCAAGTGCAGCGATCCTCTCGAAGATATGCCAACGTCGAAGACGCTGAACAAGCGCTTCAAGCCTTGGTTGAGGCCGGGGTAGGGGTCTGGGAAGACCCCAAACCCGGTCCGGCAGGGGGACGACCTGTCCGACGCTTTGTGCTTACCCAGTGCGTTGACGCTGACAAAACCTGCCGAGACGGCCCGTGAATGGGGTGCATTGGCATGGGCGGCCCGCTTGATAACGATGTTGTCCAGTGGGTGAACAGCATAGGCGATGAACTGCACGGCAAGCTGGCGGACGCCGGTCTTGTGCCCCCCCCGCATTGCTGTTTGCTTGGGCGAGTTTCTGAACGACTACCGCGCCGGTCGCACGGACATCAAGCCACAGACAGTGGTGCATTGGGGTCACACCATTCGCAATCTGCTTGATTTCTTTGGGGACGACAAGCCCTTGCGGGATGTGACCGAACAGGACGCCGTTGCGTTCCGGGCCTTCCTGGTTGGCCAGAAGCTTGCCGAGGCGACCGTCCGACGACGGACCGGCTTGGCACGGCAGTTCTTCGCGGCCGCGAAGAAGCGCAAGCTGATCGGCGAAAACCCGTTCAAGCAAGACGACCTACCGACGGCGGTGGGGGGCAATTCCAGCCGGCAGTTCTTTATCACCAGGGAAATGACGGATCAGATCCTTGCGAACTGCCCGGACGTGGAATGGCGGCTATGCAACCCACCCCAGCGGAAGGCCAAAAAAACGCAGATTTTGGCAGTGGTGACATGCCGTGCGCAGCCATGCAAATGGCAGGGATGGGCCCGGCTGGATTCGAACCAGCGACCAAGGGATTATGAGTCCCCTGCTCTACCGCTGAGCTACGGGCCCGACTTTCGGG
>CAZNSM010000179.1:0-5630 GCA_964575615.1 uncultured Pirellulales bacterium
CAGTTGCCACTCGTCGAGCCTGGCGACAAGGCGGCCGACGTTGTCGTCGATATTGGTGATCATTCCGTAGTACGCCGCGTCGGCCTCCCCCAGGCCCGCGTCGAGATAAGGCTTCCGGTATGACTCCGGACAAACGTATGGGCTGTGCGGAGCGTTCGGCACGATGTAGGCGAAGAAAGGCTCGGCCTCCTGCAACTGCCGATGAATCCAGTCGAGCGCGCGTTCGAAGAAGACGTCGGTGCAGAAGCCCCTGGTCCTGACGAACGAGCCGTTGTGCAGGATGGCGGGGTCGAAGTACGTGTTGCCCGGCGCGTCGCCGCAACTGCCGGGGTAGGTCTGGCCGATCCCGCCGGCCCCGTGGATGAAGACCTCGTCGAAGCCGCGTTTCTCAGGTTGGTACGCATCCTCATCGCCGAGGTGCCATTTGCCGAAGATGCCGGTGGCGTAGCCCGCATCCTTGAGCACCTGGGCGATCGTGGTCGCGTCGAGACTGAGCCGCTCGCGCTCGTAGATCGTGTGCGTGACGCCGGAGCGGAACTCGTGCCGGCCCGTCATCAGCGAGGCTCGCGTGGGCGCGCACGTCGGGCTGACCTGGAAATCGGTGAAGCGAACGCTCTGGGCGTGCAGGCGGTCCAGGTTGGGCGTGCGGATGATCGGATTTCCGTGACAAGCCAGCTCGCCGTAGCCCTGGTCATCGGTCATGACCAAGATGATATTCGGCCTGCTGGCGGCCAATCCCGCCGTCCGGGCACATGCGAATCGAGACGTCAGTGCGGCCACACCCGCCAGGCCGGCGGCCTTGACGAAATCACGTCGGGTCATCGCCTTCATGCCTTCTGCCTTTCTGCTCTTCGGATGCGAGCTGATCCACCTTACCCGACCGGGCCAATTCGGTCCAGCGCGACGCCGATCGCATTGACGAAGCATCGCAGGCGACGGTATGATCCGCCCGATATGGCAGCTTGGTCGTACAGGAGTGCTCGCAGGCGCGTGCAGGAGATCGTGGCGGTCGCCCGGCCGGGCGACACCGTCAGCCGGGTGTTTGACGTCTCGATCGTCGTGCTGATCCTGCTGAACGTCGCGGCGATGATCTTCGAGTCTGTCGGGTCGATCCGCGCGGCGATGGATGGCGCTTTCACGGCGTTCGAGTACGTCTCCGTGTTCATCTTCTCGCTGGAGTACCTGTTTCGGATCTGGTCGTGCGTCGAGGACTCGCGGTACGCCCATCCGATGTTCGGGCGACTTCGTTTCGCACGCAGTCCGCTGGCGTTGATCGACCTGCTGGCGGTGCTGCCCTTCTACCTTCCGTTCGTCAACGTCGATTTGCGGATGCTGAGAATCCTGCGCATCATGCGGATCGCGCGGCTGGCCAAGCTCGGACGCTACTCGGATTCGTTACAGACCCTCGGCCGCGTCGTCGCGACCAAGAAGGAGCAGCTCATCAGCACCGTGTTCATTCTGCTGATCCTGCTGGTCATTTCTTCGTGCCTGATGTATTACGCGGAGAACGAGGCGCAGCCGGACCGCTTCTCGAGCATCCCCATGGCCATGTGGTGGGCCGTCACTACGCTGACCACCGTCGGCTACGGAGACGTTCTTCCCGTGACCCTCATCGGCCGGCTTATGGGCGCGCTCATTGCCATCCTCGGGATCGGCATGTTCGCGCTTCCCACCGGCATTCTCGGGGCCGGCTTCGTCGAAGAGATGGAGCGCCGCAAACAGCCGCGATGCTGCCCTCACTGTGGCAAGGAACTGCCGAAATAGGCGGGACTGGGGCAGTCCTCGCTTTCGATTTGACTGGAATTGGGGCCGACGAGACGATACGATCCCCGGAGCGGGCCGATGGCGGTCGGCACGGGCGAATCGTTCACACAGTTGCAATGTCAACAGGATCAGGGGCACGGAATGCGACAGATCGGCCGGCTGGAAAGCGAGACGCGGGCAAGGCAGTTCGGGGACTTCCTCTACAGCCGACAGATCGAGAATCAGGCCGATCCGGCCTCCGACGGCGGCTGGGACATCTGGGTCCTCGATGAGTCCCGCATCGAAGAGGCGGCGTCTCTGTTCGAGCGGTTCGCCGAGCAGCCCGATGACTCGATGTTTGTCCTGGGCGCCGGACAAGGCGCCCGGCAGCGACATCGCGACAAGCAGGCGGACGTTCCGAAGCGGGCGCGCATCCTGGACGGCCGGACCGCATTCTACAAACCTCCGATCGGCTATGGAATGCTCACCATCACGCTGCTGGTTGCCAGCGTGGCCGTGACGCTGGCCACCAACCTCGGCCGCAACGACCGCATCGCTGCATACCTTTCGATCACGCACTACTCCGTTGACGGCGACTACGCAAAATGGGATTCCGGCCTGCCCGAGGTTCGCCGCGGTCAGATTTGGCGTCTGTTCACCCCCATATTCGTCCACTTCGACCTGCTGCACATCTTCTTCAACATGCTATGGCTCTGGGACCTCGGCAGCATGGTAGAGACCCGCAAGGGAACGTGGCGGCTGCTGGCGCTCGTGCTGGTCATTTCCGCGCTGTCCAACGTCGGGCAACATCTCTACAGCGGACCGACGTTCGGCGGCATGTCCGGCGTGGTCTACGGACTGCTCGGCTACATCTGGATGCAGGGCAAGTTCGATCCCGCCTCCAATCTTGAACTGCACCCCCAGACCGTCACGCTGATGATCGTCTGGTTCTTCCTGTGCCTGACGGGACTGCTCGGCAACATCGCCAACGTGGTCCACGCGGTCGGCGCGGTCGTGGGGATAGCCTGGGGCTTCCTGGAGGCCCGGTGGGCCGCCTGGCGCCGCCACCATCGATGAAAGGACCTTCACATGAGGAACGAAATTCTCATCCGTTTGTGTCTTGCGTCTCTGGTCTGCGGCCTGTGCCACGCCGGCAACGAATCCCGATGTCCATCGGGATTCGACCTGGCCAACGCCCCCGCCCCGCTGTTCAGCGATCCGATCTGGGATGGGGCCGCCGATCCTGCCCCCGTCTGGAACCCGCAGGCGGGTGAATGGTGGGTCTACTACACCCAGCGACGTGCGACCCTTCAGCCCAACGAAGGCGTCGAGTTCTGTCACGGCTCCGCCATCGGCATCGCCGCGTCGAAGGATGGGCGGCAGTGGCGATACCTGGGCACGTGCCAGGGCGACCAGGGACTCGGCGACCCCGTCGCCAACAACTGTAGCTGGTGGGCGCCGGGCATCCTCTTCCATGAGGGTCTGTATCACATGTACGTCTCCTGGGTGGACGGCATCTACAAGGATTGGATTGGCAAACGCTTCATCAAGCACTTCACCAGCGCCGACGGCAGGACATGGGCCTTCCAGTCCACGCTCGACCTGTCGTCGGACCGGTGCATCGACGCCTGCGTCTATCGGGTGGGCAGCAAGTGGTGCATGCTCTATAAGGACGAGGTTCATGGGTCGCACTCTTACCTCGCGCAGAGTAACGACCTCTATCGCTGGGCAGTCGTGGGACCGGCGGTCACCGACGTCAGCCATGAGGCGCCGTTCGTCTGGCACTGGCAGAATGCCTGCTGGCTGGTCGTGGACGCCGGGCAGCGCGGCATACGGGCCTATCGCTCCCAGAACGGTCTTACGGACTGGCAGTTCAACAACAGCCTGCTCTTCGAGCCGGGCCAGCGAGCCAGGGACGATGCCAAGGGAGGCCACCCCGGCGTGATCCTGCTCGACGACCGGCCCATCGTGTTCTACCACGTGCACTATCTGCCGGATCATCCGCTCTATCGCACCAACCGCACCGTCCTCCAGGCGGCCGAGCTCGAATACCACGACGGCAAGATCACCTGTAACCGCGACAAATACGCCGGCCCGTAGCGCCCAGCCAACTACGGCCTGACGGCGGTGCCGTCGGGCCGACGGACAGGCTCCCAGTAGCCGGGGTGCTCGGGCAAGGGGAACTTGCCGGCTAAGGTCTCGTCGATGTCGACGCCCCATCCCGGCGCTTCGTGGATGTACATGTAGCCCTTCTCGACCGTGGGAGCGCCCGGAAAGACCTCGCGCGTCTTCTCGTTGAAACTGACCGCCTCCTGGATCCCGAAGTTCCAGATCGCCAGGTCCAGATGCGCGTTGGCGGCGTGCCCGACCGGCGAGACGTCGCCCGGCCCGTGCCAGGCGCTGCGGACGTTGAACCACTCGCCCAGCGCCGCGATCTTGCGGGCCACGCTGAAACCGCCGATCTGCGAGATGTGGACGCGGATGAAGTCGATCAGCCGCTCGCTCATCAGGCCGACCCATTCGTGCGGGCTGTTGTACAACTCGCCCATCGCGATCGGAACGCAGGTCTGCTGGCGGAGCAGTTTGAAATAGCCAATGTCCTCCGGCGAGAACGGGTCCTCAACGAAGTACGGCCGATATGGCTCCAGCCGCTTGACCAGGTTGATCGCCTCGATCGGAGGAATGCGCTCGTGGATGTCGTGCAGCAGCTCGACGTCGCCGCCGCACGTGTTGCGGATGTGCTCGAACATCTCCAACGTGCCCTTGACGTACGGCCGGACCTCCATGTTCGAATCGACCGGCGCGCCGAAACCGGCCTCCTTGAAGTCGGCCTGCTTCGACAGATGCGGCGAGCCGTAGCCGCCGCGCTGGATGCGGATATGACGGAACCCTCGTTCCATCGCCCGGCGGACGCTCTCCTCGACTTGCGCGAGCGTGCCCCCGCCGCAATGCGTGTAGCAATCGACCGCGAACCGGCACTTGCCGCCAACCAACTGGTAGACGGGCATGTTCGCCCGCTTGCCCTTGATGTCCCACAGGGCCTGGTCGAGCCCGCTCAGGGCGTTGTTGAGCACCGGGCCGTTCCGCCAGTACGAACTCGTGTAGGCGTTCTGCCACATATCCTCGATGTTCTCGGCGTCGCGCCCCTTCGCGAACGGCCGGAGGTACTCATTGACCGCCGTCACAACCGTCAGGGGTCGCTGGTTGAACGTCGCGCAGCCGAGTCCATACAGGCCCGGCTCGCTCGTCTCCACCTTCACCACGCACAGCCGGATTCCCTGCGGAGCGGTGAGGATCGCCCGGACGTCGGTGATCTTCAGCGGGGGCAATCCCCTTGTCGCCCTGGCGTACTCGGCCGCCGAGACATCCTGCCGCCGGCCCGCCAATCCAAGCAGTCCGGCCGCGCCGAATCCAAGGGCCCCCAGCATCTCGCGTCGGTCCATCCGTATCTCCTTGTCCTGATTCGCAGCGTGTTACCAACGGATCGGGTGCCCGGTCTCCCCCTGCCCGCGATCGACCTCATCGATCTTCTGCGGCCCGTACACCGTGACACGCATCCGCTCGCCCACCTTCTTGTAGTGCAACAGCGCGCTGTCCTTGTCCTTGAAGTCCTTGTCCACAAACAGCAACGTTGTCAAGCCGACCAGGATGACGTCCCCGTCGACCAGGGGCGTCTCGCCGGAGATCCGCTGGTTGTTGATGTACACCCCGTTGCGGCTCTTCATGTCGTAGGCATAGTACTTGCCCGTTTTCTCATCGAAGCGGATTTGCAGGTGCTTGCGAGACACCATGTTGTCCAGGATCTGGATCAACAGGGCTTCATCCCGACCGATCACGCTGGTGCGCCGCCCAAGTGGATAGTAGTCCCCTTCCTGCTTGCCCGATGT
>CAZNSM010000179.1:5730-10156 GCA_964575615.1 uncultured Pirellulales bacterium
GTGGAGTGGCTCAAGGCCGAGGGCAAGCGGTTCCTCTTCCTGACCAACAGTTCCGCCCGCTCGCCCCGCGAACTGCATCAGAAGCTGCTGCACATGGGCATCGAGGTAGGTGAGGACCATTTCATCACCTCCGGAATGGCGACTGCCCATTTCATCGCCTCGCAATGCCCCGGCGGGCGGGTCTTCGCCATCGGCGACTCCGGGCTTTACCAGGCGTTGTACGAGGCCGGGCTTTCGGTCGATGAGAACAGCCCGGACTATGTCGTGGTGGGTGAGACGCGGAGCTACAGCTACGAGAAGATCGAGACCGCCATCCAACTGGTCCTGGGCGGCGCGCGACTGGTGGGGACCAATCCCGACGTCACGGGGCCGACGGAAAAAGGGATCGCTCCGGCGTGCCGGGCCTTGATCGCGCCGATCGAGATGGCCACCGGACGGCAGGCGTATTTCATCGGCAAACCCAATCCGCTCATCATGCGCCACGCCCAGACTCTGCTCCAGTGCCACCGCGACGAGACCGTCATCATCGGCGACCGGATGGATACGGACATCGTCGCCGGCATCGAGTCGGGCATCGACACCGTCCTGGTCCTCAGCGGGATCACCAGAGAGTCCGACCTGGACCGCTACGCCTATCGGCCGCACCACATCCTCAAAGACGTCAGCGAATTGACGAAGTAGGCTGGGCATCACCCGCCACTGCCCCCGCCATACCTCACGTCGGCCCCTCATTCCACCATTCCACGATTCCATCATTCCAACGTCGGCTGCTTCCCTGTACAATTCGTCGCCATGGACATCTACAATCTCGTGAGCTTCTCGGGGATCTTCGTCCTGATGGCCGTCGCGTGGCTCTTTTCGGCCGAGCGGCGAAGGATGAACCTGCGGCTGATCGCCTGGGGCGTGGCGCTGCAACTGGCGGTCGCGGCCTTCATCTTCATGGCGCCGGCCGGAGCGAAGGCTTTCCTGGTCGCCAACGACGTGGTCGTCAGCGTGATCGATTCAGCCGGCGCCGGCGCACGCTTCGTCTTCGGACGCCTGGCCCTCGGGCCCGGCCAGACCGGAGACGATGGCGAAACATCACTCGGTTTCATCCTGGCCTTCCAGGGCTTCCCGACGATCATCTTCTTCTCGGCCCTGATTGCGATCCTGTACCATCTGCGGGTCATGCCCCTGCTGATCAAGGCGTTCGCCCGGGTCTTCACCCGGCTGATGCGCATCTCCGGGGCCGAATCGCTGGTGGCCGCCAGCAACATCTTCGTCGGCGTCGAGTCCATGCTGACGGTCAAACCCCATCTTGCCGACATGACGCGATCCGAAACGTGCACAATCCTGACCGCGGGAATGGCCACCGTCTCATCCAACGTACTGGCGCTGTACGTCTTCAGCCTGCGGGAGCAGTTCCCGATGATTGCCGGCCACCTGGTCTCGGCGTCCCTGCTCTCGGCGCCGGCGGCCCTGGTCATGTCCAAGATCCTCCTGCCGGAAAGCGAGCAGCCCCGGACGCTCGGCGTTCGCGTCGAGCCCTACTATGAAAAAAACAGCGGACTGTTCGAGGCGATCATCAACGGCGCCAACGCCGGAGTGCGCATGATCGTCGGGATCACTGCCCTGCTGATCGCCGTCCTCGGCCTCGTGGCGCTGGTGGACCTGCTCCTGGGCGGGCTCGGAGCATGGATCAACCCCGTGTTCGGCTGGCAGGGACAGTGGTCGCTCAGAGCCCTGTTCGGATACCTGTTCTATCCTGTGACGCTGATCCTGGGCGTGCCTGGGGCGGACGTTCGAGAGATTTCGCGGATCGTTGGAGAGCGCCTGATCGTCACCAAAGTGGCCGCCTACAACGATCTGGCGGCCGCGATGAAGGCCGGCCTCGTGCAGCATCCGCGCTCGGCGGTCATCGCCACGTACGCCCTGTGCGGGTTCGCCCACATCGCCTCGATGGCGATCTTCGTCGGCAGCCTCTGCGCCCTGGCGCCGCAGCAGACGCGGAACATCGGACCGATCGCGGTCCGCGCGCTGATCGCGGCGACTCTCGCTTGCCTGATGACCGCCTGCGTCGCCGGGACGTTCTTCACGGAAGGGTCGATTCTGTTGGGAGGATCGTAATGCTCGTACGATCGCTGAGCGAGTGCGACGAGTTCGTCGCCGGAGACGGTTCGCTCCTGCGTGAGCTGCTGCATCCGGATAAGATGGACGCGGAGATTCGGTACAGCCTGGCGCACGCGAGAGTCGCGCCGGCAGAGGCGACGAGGCCGCACCGTCTCGCCGGCTCGGAGGTCTATTACGTCATTGCCGGTTGCGGCCGGATGTTCATTGGCGAGGAATCGCAGGTCGTCGGCGCCGGCTGCGCCGTCTACATCCCGCCCGGCGCCACTCAGTTCATCGAAAACACCGGCGACGACGAACTCGTCTTCCTCTGCATCGTCGATCCCGCCTGGCGAGAGCAGGATGAAGAACTCGTCGCGGACTGACAAATGTGGTCCGGATTCCGATTTTTTTCGTTGACGCCGAAACCAACCGCTTGTAAGATATGCAAATAACTCAATAGTCCATCCGTAACCGTCAACGCCAGGGGCACACCAATGGCCATCGAAACACCCGTTCCGACCAATCGAGACCACCGTCGCCGCTGGCTCCGGGCCGGGATCGCCGCTCCACCAGCCCCCAAGCGCGCAAAACAAACCCAATTATCGGCCTTTTTAGCCCAAAAGCAGCGATTCGACCGGGGAAACAAACCCAATCGAACCCAAACTGAGCCAGGCTGGAGACCGCAGGCCGCAGGCCCGAGGGGTGCGTCGGCCGTCAGATCGGCGAGGCCACAGTGCGCCAAACAAACCCAATTTCGGGGCGGTAGAGCCCCGATGGCCTTCGGGATGCCTGCCCGAGCGTCGACATGCCGGATGCCAGCAGCGAATCGTGCGAAACAAACCCAATTTCCGCGTTTCTGCCCCAGGAACGCGGATCGAGAGGAAGAACAAAGCCAATCGAAGCCGGTCTCCGCAGCCGAGTCCTCTGCGGCGGGTGACGACAGACCGGTCGGGGTGATGGCTTGCGAACAGGACTGAGCACATGATGACGACCGAAACGATGGTCACGTTTGTTGTGTACTTTGTCGTACTGCTGGCGATCGGGTTCTACTTCTACCGGCGCAACGAGAGCATCGAAGAGTACCTGCTGGGCGGGCGTGGGATGGGCGCGTGGGTCACCGCGCTGTCGGCCCAGGCCAGCGACATGAGCGGCTGGCTGCTGATGGGCCTGCCGGGAGCGATCTACATCGGCGGTCTGACGAACGCCTGGATTGCGGTCGGCCTGTTCGTCGGCACAGCCCTCAACTGGCTGCTGGTCTCCCGGCGGCTGCGGCTCTACACCCAGAAGACCAACTCCATCACGCTGCCCTGCTTCTTCGAGGCGCGGTTCGGCGACCCCACGGGCCTGCTGCGAGTCGTCTCGGCGATCGTCATCCTGATCTTCTTCACGATCTACGCCTCCAGCGGCCTGGTCGCGGCGGGCAAGCTCTTCGAGTCCACCTTCGGGGTCTCCTACCCGGTCGCCGTCATCATCGGCGGCGCCATCATCGTCGCGTACACGTTCATGGGAGGATTCCTTGCCGTTTGCTGGACGGACCTGTTCCAGGGCATGCTGATGATCGTCGCACTGGTGGTCGTCCCGACGCTGGCGTACGCGCGGGCCGGAGGCGCCGGCGGCATCCAGGACGGCATGGCAATCAGGGACATCGCACGGAGCCTCGGTCCGGCCGGCGGACCGGCTGCCCTTCTCGCGGTCGTCTCGGCGATGGCCTGGGGACTCGGCTATTTCGGCCAGCCTCACATTCTCGTGCGGTTCATGAGCGCCAGATCGCTCGCCGGGCTTTCTCGGTCGATGGCGATCGCAATCGTGTGGGTGTTCCTCTCGCTGGCCGGGGCGGTCGCGATCGGCCTGATCGGCATCGGGCTGTTCCGGACGGTGCCGGGCGGCGACCCCGAGAAGGTGTTCATCTACATGATCGCCGAAGTGACCCATCCGTGGCTCGGCGGCATCATGCTGGCCGCCATCCTCTCGGCGATCATGTCCACCATCGATTCGCAACTGCTCGTCTCGTCGTCGGCATTGACCGAGGACTTCTACCGCCGGGCAATCCGCCGCGACGCTACCCCTCGCGAAGTCGTGCTCGTGGGACGCATGTGCGTTCTGGCCATTTCGCTGATCGCCCTGATCCTGGCCCTGGGCGTGAAAACGGAGACCATCCTGGAGATCGTCGCTTACGCCTGGGGCGGGTTCGGCGCCGCCTTCGGGCCGTTGGTGCTGTTCGCGTTGTTCTCGAAACCGACGAGTTGGCCGGCGGCGCTGGCGGGCATGGTCAGCGGCACCGTCGTGCTGGTCCTCTGGAAGCAGGTGGGCCTGAGCGAACGAATGTATGAAATCGTTC
>CAZNSM010000180.1:0-10135 GCA_964575615.1 uncultured Pirellulales bacterium
AGGCGATTGCGACCGTTGGGACAAGCGTCAGGACCAGGATGATGGCGTTTTGGACAGGCCTGTTCGTCATTCGCAAGGCATCCTACTTTTGCTTCGATTCGTCGTGAGCGAACATGTCTGCGAGCAGCTTCCGGATATGGCTGTCCTCGTCGAGCCGCCCTCGGCTGAGGACGTCCTTCAGCTCGCCGCCGTCGAACCAGAGCCCGTCGCCTCGGCGGCATTTGTCGATCAGGAGAACGGGTTCGTCACAGCCGACAACGACTTTGGCCATTCTCTTGTCACAGATGGGACACTTTCGAGGACGCTCGGTTGCGGTGGGATCCTCCCGGAACGAGGCCAACAGCCCGGCGGCCTTGCAGGGGTCGTCCATGAGCAGTTCCAGTTCACCGGCATCGAGCCAGATGCCGCCGCAACCGACGCAGTGGTCGATTTCGACATCCGCCAGTTCCAGCGTGATCATCGCGTGTCCGCACGAGGGACAGTCCATTCATGGCCTCCGGAGTCCTTGTATGCCTGAGAGCGGGCCCCTTGAGTTCCGGGCCGTCTGTCTCTTCTATCGGTACAGACGTCCGAGGCGGCCCAATATTCAACTCACAGCGTTCGGACCTGCTCACTTCGCCTCCTGACCGGAGGTCCGGACTTCTTGTCTGCGGCGTCGACGGCCTCTGAGGGTCACATGCTATCGCGGGGGCTGCGGGCCGTCAAGAGATGCTGTTGACTTGGCGGAGCGGGACAGGCCCACCTCGATGCGACCCATGCAAGAAAAAGAACGGGAATTCCTGTTTTTGCATCCACATCGGTGTCCTGGCCGTCGCTTTGCGTCCCGAGAATGCCCTCCCAGAGGACGGCCTGTGGACCCGGCGAAGACGCAGCCGGCGGGTGGACTGCGTCTTCGCCACTCTATCAGCGGCGCCTGACTGCCGAATACGAGTCGACAGGCGACCTTCCGGCAGACCATCCCCGATCCGCAGGCCGGCTCGCTGCAGGCCCGCATACCCGGCGACATGTAGGGACATAGAGATTTGTCCTTGACGTCCAACTGCCGTAACACGTAAGATGCAATGCCTTTACGACGGTTGACGCGGCGTCGGCCGCGATTTTCGAGGAAACGCTGAATGATTGTTGATTGTCACACCCACATTCGGTCCCTGGACGAGGCCGATATCTCGGAGCACCTCGCCGCCGCCGAGACGGTCGATGCCTGCGTGGTCCTGGCGACGCTGGATGGAGAGCGTGACCGGGTCAACCAGACCCTGGCCGAATACGTCGGCCGGCACGGCGACCGGATGGTCGGGTTCGCCGTCGTGGATCCCACCGAGGATCGAATCGATGACAGGAGTCTCGTCGCGCTGACCGAGACGCTGGGCCTGAAGGGGTTCGTTCTATACTGTTCGATGTCCGGCTTTCACCCCACCCACAGCCGGGCCATGCGGTTTTACGAGGCCGTCCGCGAGGCCGGCAAGCCCATCTTTTTCCACAACGGCAGCCATTCCCTCAAGGCTTCGGCCATCCTCGAGTACACCCAGCCCTATCTGCTCGACGAGGTGGCCCGGACCTTTCCCGACCTCAAGATCATCCTCGGGAACATGGGAGTGCCGTTCGTCGAGCAGACCCTGGCGATGGTGGGTAAGCACGATTGCGTCTTTGCCGACCTGACCATCCGGCCCAGCAAGGTCTGGCAGACCTACAACATCGTTGTGGCCGCCCACGAGCGGGGCGTGATGGACAAGCTGCTGTTTGGCAGCGGTTTTCCGCTGAGCAGCGCCGGCGAGTGCATCGAGACGCTCCTGGGCTTCAACATGCTTCTGTCCGATACGAAGCTGCCCACCGTACCTCGGGGCAGCATCCGTAACGTGATTGAGCGGGATTCGCTGGAACTGCTCGGCATCGAGCACGGCCAGATCAAGCGTCAGGAGCATCGGGCCCAGCCCGCAAGCCAGGAACGTCCAGAAGATTAGACTCGCCGGCTTCGGCAGCAGCGACCTGCGGGAGCAACAGGCAGTGCCTATGGCAGAACCACGCAAGGAACCGAGAGAAGCCTGGGGTAGCAGACTGGGGGTCATTCTCGCCGTTGCCGGCAGCGCCGTCGGCTTGGGCAACTTCCTTCGCTTTCCCGTCCAGGCGGCCAAGAACGGCGGCGGGGCGTTCATGATCCCCTATTTTATCTCGTTTCTGCTGCTGGGGCTGCCGCTGATGTGGATCGAGTGGACCATCGGGCGATTTGGTGGCGGGTTCGAACGTAGCACCGCCCCGGGCATCTTCGAAACGGTCTGGCAGAAGAACCGGTTCATCAAGTACTTTGGCGTCATCGGGATCTTCGGCCCGACGATCATCTTCATCTACTACACGTACATCGAGTCCTGGCTGCTGGGCTACAGCGTGTTCGCCCTGACGGGCCGGTATGCCTCCTGCACGGACCAGCCGAGCATGGCCGCTTTTCTGAAGGGCTATCAGGGGCTGGTGCAAAACGAGCATTTTTCCGGTATCGGGACCGCGTATCTGTTCTTCTTGATCACCTTCGCCACCAACATGCTCGTCGTGGTGGTCGGGTTGCGGGCCGGCATCGAGCGAGTCTGTAAATTCGGGCTGCTGGTGCTGTTTGTTTTTGCGATGGTGATCATGATTCGCGTATTGACGCTCGGGGCGCCGGATGCGGCCCAGCCGGAATGGAACGTCAACAATGGGTTCGGGTTCCTCTGGAATCCGCAATGGGTCAAGTTGAAGGAGGCCAAGGTCTGGCTGCACGCCGCCGGGCAGATCTTCTTCTCGTTGAGCGTCGGTTTTGGCGTGATTCTGACGTATGCCAGCTACCTGCGCAAGCAAGATGACGTGGCCCTCTCCGGGTTGACCGCCTCGACGGCCAACGAGTTTGCAGAGGTTATCCTCGGCGGCAGCATCGTCATTCCCGCCGCCTTTGCCTTCTTCGGACCGCTGGGGACCCGGGAGATCGCGGAAGGAGGCGCCTTCAATCTGGGGTTCGTCACGATGCCGCTGGTGCTCCAGAAGGTGGCCTTCGGCCAGTTCTTTGCCTTTGCCTGGTTCTTCCTGTTGTTCATCGCCGGGGTCACCAGCTCCATCTCTCTGGCCTTGCCGGCGGTGGTGTTCCTCCAGGATGAGTTCAACCTCGATCGCAAGACCGCCAGCATCCTGTTCGCCATCGTGACCTTCAATCTCTGTCAGGTGGTCATCTTCTTCAATGGCCGGGGCGCCCTCGACGAGATGGACTTCTGGGGTGGGACGTTCTGCGTGGTGCTCTTCGCGATGATCGAGGTCGTTCTGTTTGCCTGGGTCTTCGGGATGGACAAGGCCTGGAGCGAACTGCACAGCGGCTCGGACATCCGCATCCCTCGGGTCTACCGCTTTATCATCAAGTACATCACTCCGCTGTTCCTGGTGCTGATCCTCGGATTCTGGTTCGTTCAGGAGGGCTGGCCGACGCTGCTGCTGGAGAAGACGCCGGCGGAGAATGTGCCTTATGTGATCGGCACTCGGGTCCTGCTGATCGATTTGTTTGCTGCGCTGGCGTTTCTCGTCTGGCTGGCCTGGAGAAGACGCCAGGGCGGGGAGGTGTCGCAATGAGTCCTTCCGGGTGGGTCTTTCTGATGCTCAGTTGGGGCGCCATCCTGTTGCTGACGGCCTTCTGCCTGAGCCGGACGTTCAAGAAGAAGGCGTGACAAGCGGCCGGGATAGACCTCCGAACTGCTACCAAACGTACGCGCCCAGTACCTCATGTGACCGGAACGTCGCATCGTCGGCCTGCCAAACAGGCATCCCCTGCATGCCTACTTGGGCTTGAATCCGTCTTTGACGCGGCCCTCCGTGTACTTGCGGCAGGCATCCTCCAGATCGATGTCGGTGATGTTCGCCAGCGTGCAGAGCCAGGCGAAGACGTCGGCAAACTCCTCCGCCCGGTTCTCCTGGTCCTGTGAAGCCAGCGCCGTCGCCAGCTCTCCGACTTCCTCGATGAACCAGAGGAACGTGCGGGAGACTCCGCGTTCCATGTCCCGCTCTTTGTATTTGCGGGCGATCAGCTCCTGAAATTCACGGATCTGCATTCTTGGCGCGCACCCCGACCTTCTCGAACGGTCCGACACTTTCCACGTTGATGGCCTCCGCCACGGCGCCGCCGGGATTCCGGCGGCTACTTCGTTGTGAGCAAGGTCGAGAGCTTGGCCTTCTGGAACACGCTCCTCGCCTGAGAAATCGCCTTGTTGTAGGCCTGTTCGGCCTTGACGCCGTATCTGTCCCTGCCGGCCTGCTCGGCCAGATTCAACTCTCCTGTCAGCGGGCCGTCCACGGCCTCGATGATCTCCAGCATCGTGATCTTGCTCGTGGGTTTGGCCAGCGAGAAGCCGCCCCGGGGGCCACGTTTGCTGCGCAGCACGTTCGCACGGACCAGTTGCTGGAGAATCTTGAGCAGGTATTCCAGCGGAATATCATATTCTTTCGAAACGTCCTGGGACAACACCACCCCTTTCCCCTGGTGCTTGGCGATATAACCGACTGCCAAAAGGGCGTATCCTGTCGATCTGCTGACTCTCATGTCGTTCTCCTTCTGTCCTTCCAGAACTACCGGTGATTCCTTTTCATCCTCTGCCAAGCGAACGTCTCGGCACCCTCCGAGTACGTCAGGCCCCTCTCTCCGGCTTCTGCATAGAATACCAGCGGCCGGAAGAGAAGGCACTGCAATTCAGAACGTCTCATGGACCCCACGATTGCCTGTCTGTTGTGTCGGCGACCGGCTGCAACACTCCCGCGACCGCCGCGCTGATCAGATAGTAGTATCCATTGTCTACTCCGAATAGCAAGAGATTTCTTGTCAGAAAAATGGGAATTTGTCCGGCGTGGCAGGGGTCGCCCGGGCCGAAAGACAGGGCATGGGAGCCCGTGGTTGAAAAAAAACGGCGTCATCCAAAATCCTTGACAGGCTGGTCGTTGTCCTTTAGCATGCGCGCGTTCCTTGGTGTCTTTTCGGGAGACCTGAGCTATGGCGGCCATTCAGCCTCGAGTCAGTGTGGAGTATCGGGAGGGTGCCACCGTGGTGGCATTCACCGATGACAAGATTCTGGAGGATACGGATGTGCGCGCCCTGCGCGAATCCATGGAGGCGGTGATCGAGCAGGCCGGGGGCCTTCACCTGGTCCTGGATTTCCACCATGTTCGTTTTCTCTCTTCGGCGGTATTGGGTCTGTTGATTCGCATCAGCAAACGCGTCAGTGAGCAAGGGGGACAACTGAAGCTGTGCAACATTCACCCAGGGATCTACGAGGTTTTCAAGATCACCCGGCTGACCAACGTATTCGAGATCTATGAAGATGTGAACAGCGCAACGCAGAGTTTTTCCGACCGTCAATAGATACGGCACGCGCGGTCGGAGGGGGCGATTGCCACGGAGTCGGCGGGTGACCTGCTCGGATGCCCACCGGCCTTTCGGAGTTGTACACGGGAAGGTAGTACGCTATGGCGTCCGAGGCGCCGATCCAGTGTTCCATAGTTGTGGAAAGCAAGCCGTCCGCCATGAGCGATCCCTGCCGGCAGATTCTGGCAGTGATGCGAGAGAAGGGGTTCAGCAAGGACGACGTGTTTGCCGTGCACCTGGCGCTCGAAGAAGCGTTCCTCAACGCGGTCAAGCACGGCAACAAGATGGACCCGCGCAAGACGGTGACGATCGACTACGTCATCGACCCCGATAAGGTGGAAATCCGCATCCAGGACCAGGGGGCGGGATTCAACCCCCAGGCGGTTCCCGACCCTCGGGTGGGAGAGAATCTCTATCGGCCGGAGGGTCGCGGCCTTCTGCTGATGAGCGCGTACATGCACGTGTTCGAGTACAACGAACGTGGCAATGGCGTCCGTATGATTCGCTACAAGGACCGGCCGATCCCCGTTCCTGGTGACGCCGGCCAGGTGTGATCGCCGCAGCGTCCTGTTCCGCCCCATGTCGTAGAACCCCGAGCTTCAGAGGGCCTCCTGGTTCTCTTGCCGGCCCATTACGGTCCGATAAGTTCGGTTGCCGTCCGCCCCTGGACGGGCCTTCGACCTGCGAAGGCGGATCATGAGGGTCGCCCGAGCCGTTCGCAAAGTCCGAGCCGAATCTGGTCGAAGTCCTTTCCGGTGAAATGGTTTGTTGCACTGACAGGAAGGACTCGACGCTATGGACACGTACGATGCGATGTTCTCGGCCGGCTACATCTTGAACGAGCGGGTCGCCCGACGGATCTTCGACGCCTTGGGGGAGAACGGTCCGCTTCTGGCGATTATGGATCGCAGCGGCAATTGCTGGGCCAGCGATCCGGAGGCGTTCGACCAGATGTGTCCCGGGGACACCGTGCTGCAGAACCTCTGGGCCCAGGTCGACGACGGTCTCGAACCCGCCGTCGCTCAAGTGGGAGATAAGAGTGTGGCGACAGCCCAACTGGCCACGGAGCACACCAACTGCGGCTATCTCGTGCTGATCCTGGCTCATCGGGATGCGCAGTGGACCCAGGCCACCATGGACCTGGCGGAGGCCCTGTTCAGCCAGATCGCCCTGGTGGCCAGACTGATCGAGACCGCCAGCCTGCTCAGTGACACGCAGGTCAAATGCTACAGCGCCTACGGCACCAGCGATGCCCCCGCGAACTGACAGCATCGCGCTGTGCCTTCTGTGGCCGAGGCTTGTCGGTTTTGGGATTGCGACAGGGGGTGTCCGTGTTATAATGCAGCGGTCCGGCGGCGCGAATGTGATGCGGGCCGCAGGGCGACGGGCATCAGGTGAGATCGGGGCGATGTAGTGAAGTTCCAGGTTTTCAAAGACGGCAGAACAGTCGAGTCATTCACTCCGTATGGGGCGTATCTGTTCGGTACCGACGGTATCAGCGTTCGCCGCACGAAGATCACGTTCAAGAAAGGCTGTGTCGAGTGTATCCGGCCGAACATGGAAACGGCCGGCCTGACTCTGCTGTGGCCCATCGACGGATTCGGACGGATCATGCTCCCCACGACCTGCCTGCCGGAACGCGACCGCCCGTACAATCTGAACGTGGAGATCGTCCGCGCTAAGCTCATGCAGATCACGAATCGGCGCGAAGACTGGTCGTTCTTCGACGAAATCGAGGGGATGGAAGGCGTCGCCCAGGAGTCGCAGAACCTGTTCATCGACGCGATCCAGAACCTGCGCGATCCGGAGCGGGCCTCCCAACTGGCCGACGAATCGCTTCGCAAGGCGATGGTCTATTCCGAGAAATTGGCCGTGCGTCAGGGCAAGATGCTCTTCGACAGGCGTCGCAAGAGCCACGGCTTCAGCCGAGGGTGCCTGGGATGTCGAATCGATCCGACTCTGATGACCAAGTCGGCGTACGTCGATCGGCTGGCGGAGCTGTTCGCCTCGGTGACGGTGCCGGTCAACTGGGCGAGGATTGAGTCTCGGCAGGGCCATTACGACTTCTCCGATCTGGACGCGTGCATCACCATGCTGAGTCGGCGCAAAGCCGTTGTCAGCGCCGGACCGCTGCTGCATTTCTCGAAGGAGAGCCTGCCGGACTGGCTTCTTCGCTCCGGCTTGGGGTTCGAGAAGATTCGCGAGACGGCCTACCAGTTCGTTTCGAAGGTCGTGGGACGCTATGCGGCGGTGGTGCATCGCTGGTACGTCATCAACGGGCTCAACGCGGTCAACCAGTTCAACTTCAACTTCGAGCAGATTCTGGAGATGACGCGGGCCGCCAACATGGCGGTGCGGGCGGCCGGCAGCCGCGGCGTTCGCGTCATCGAGGTCAACTGCCCGTGGGGCGAGTATTATGCCACCACGCCGGGCAGCATCCCGCCGTTCGTCTACATGGACATGGTCGTCCAGAGCGGCACCAGCTTCGATGCCTTCGGATTGCAGATGCGCTTCGGCAAGGACGAGACCGGGATGCACCTGCGGGATATGATGCAGATTTCGTCGATTCTGGATTGCTTTGGTCCAGTGGCCAAGCCGTTGCACATCACGGACGTCCAGATTCCCAGTGAGAGCGGCAAAGGTCCGTTCGACGTCGAAGTGGCCGGCTTGTGGCATCGAAAGTGGGATCAGACCCGGCAGGCGCAGTGGCTCGACCGGTTCTATAAGGTCGTTCTGAGCAAGCCCTTTGTCGAGGCGGTCAACTATGGGACGCTGGCCGATGGCCCGGATGACGTCATCGCCCACAGCGGACTGCTGACGGAGCAGTTGGAGCCCAAGGAAGCGTTTGCGACACTCAAGCGGTTCCACGTGTCGATGTTCAAGCGGTAGACAGGCAACGGACAGGAAGCGGAGCGCAGGCGTGCCATGACGCCGGACCATTCGAATGCGAGCGAGGGTGAAAGCAGGCGGCTCCTTCAATCCATAGGATTGGTGGTCTGCTCCTGTCTGTCCGTAGTGCTTGCAATGTGCTGTGTCATAATGGTCCTTGTCCGCAACGAGGCACGAGGGGCCTACACCCACGAGAAGCTCAATCCCAACACGGCGCCTGTCGGCAGCCTGATCCGACTGCCCGGCATCGGCCTGACGCGGGCCCGCGCGATGGCGGTCTACCGCGACGCGGTGCGTGCAAAGACCGGCGGCGTGGCGTTTCGCCGTCCCGAGGACCTGGAGAAAATCAAGGGCATCGGCCCGAAGACCGCTCAGGACATTGCGGACTGGCTCGAGTTCGATTCGTCTGCCTTTGACGACTCGGCGCCTCCCGTGGGCGAACCGCCGTGCCCGTGACCCCGTTCCCTCGCCTTTCGCCGGATTTCTTCTTCGGCAAGCGTCTCCTCCAGGCCGGACGTGCAGTTGACCTCGGGCCCTGATTTGTGGTACAATCCTGCCGGCAGGCGCCCGGCAGCGTCCGGAAGAGCCTCCTCGCTGGGGAAAAGCAGCGACGTCGTATCGATTCGAAAGGGAGGATCAAGGTGGTCACATCTGTCAGAATCCTCGGTGTTGTCGTGCTGCTTCTCTGCGTGGCTGCCGGCCGAGACGCGAATTGCCTCGCCCAGGACGGCGCTTCTGTGGTGATCAACGAATTGCTGGCCTCGAACCATCAGAGTGTGAAAGACCCTCAGGGCCAGTATGACGATTGGATCGAGTTGCACAATCCGACGAATGTGCCCATCGACGTCGGCGGAATGTATGTGGCGGACAGCGCCGACGACTCGTCACGATGGCAGATCCCGATCGGCCAGCCCTCGCTGACGCGGATCGCGGCGGGGGGCTTCCTGGTGATATGGGCCGACGACGATGTCGGCGATGCGGGCCTGCACGCGGGGTTCCGATTGAGCGCCGCAGGAGATGGGCTGTATCTGTATGCCGCCGACGGGAAGACGCTGATCGACCACGTCGAATACGGCGAGCAATCGCCGGACGTTTCCTACGGTCGTGTTCCCGACGGCGCCGGTCCCTGGCAGTTCCTCGGATTGCCCACGCCGGGATCGACAAACGTCTCGGTGTATGCGGGGTTCGTCGGCGACCTGCGGTTCAGCCACGAACGGGGCTTCTACGATGCGCCGTTCGAGCTGGGCATCACGTGCGATACACCCGGCGCGACCATCTACTATACGTTCGACGGCAGCGCGCCCGGCGCCGACACCGGACACGGACGGACCGGCACGGTGTACACCGGTCCCATCTTCGTTCTGGGCACAACGTGCCTTCGGGTCTGCGCGGTCAAGGAGGGATGGAAGTCCAGCCGTACCGCGACGCACACCTACATATTTCTCGATAACGTGGTGGTTCAGGCACGGTTCCCTGCCGGCTTTCCCACCACCTGGGGCGGGACGTTGGCCGACTATGAGATGGACCCCGATATCGTCAACGATCCTCGTTACAAGGACCTGATGAGATCGTCGCTGCTGTCGATTCCCTCGATGTCCCTGGTGACAACCAAGGACGACATGTTCGGTTCGCAGAGAGGCATTTATGCCAACCCCAATTCCCGTGATGAACCGCCTGGATCGTGGGAGCGGCCGGCCTCGGTCGAGTGGATCTATCCCGACGGTCGTGACAGCTTTCAGGTCGACTGTGGTGTGCGCATCCAGGGCGGGGCCTTCCGGAGCTGGAGTCTGACGAAGAAGAAATCGTTCCGGCTTCTGTTCAAGAGCGCCTACGGCGCTGCGAAGCTGCGATACCCGTTGTTCGGGGACGGCGCGGCGGAGGAGTTCA
>CAZNSM010000181.1:0-5943 GCA_964575615.1 uncultured Pirellulales bacterium
CCAGGGGCGTTGGCGGGCCAGCGGTCCGGCGAGGATCTGGTTGGTGAGGATGACGTCCTCGCGGACCTGGAAATCGAACATGCCGGCACAGATGAAATCGGCGCCGTTCTCGAAAGCGTATCGGAAAGCCTGGCTCGGGTGGATCGCTCCAGCGGCCATGACCTTGTACGCGATCCAGGGCGTCTTGACGGTCCGCATGAACTCGATGGTCTTCTCGGGCGTCTTCGACCAGATGTTGTCGTTCTCCGGCTGGCCGTCGGCGGACCAGTAGGCGTCGCTGTGCAGGGTCTTCATGTAAAAGTCCGGCTCGATGCCTGCCTCGACGCACGCCATCGGGACCTCGATCTTGTGGCCGGCGATCCCCGCGATGACGCCGCGAGCCTTGATCCGCTTGACCGCCTCGGCCAGCACATCCACACGCCCCTGCTCGACGCAGATCTCGCTGACTCCGCCGTGCACGAACGCGCCGACGGCGCCGTGGTCGATCGCCTCGTCGATCTGGCCGAAATCGTCCGGGCCGACCTTGAGCTGGGCGATCCACTGAATCGTGCCGCCCCGCTCGTCCCAGTAGCGGCGCAGGATTCTCCTGCAGTGATCGTCGAGCCGCAGGATGGCGGTGTTGATACCCATCTCCTCGCACAGGGCGAGCGTCTCCATCACCTTGTCGTCGGTGAAGTAGGTCTTCAATAGCGCCGAAACGTAGAGCAGGTCGCGACTGTGGGCGAAGCCGCTGATCAGGTTGCCGCCGGTGAACATCCGGCTGATGGTCACCTTACCGATCCGCCCGGTTGGCATGCCGCCAGCCGAAGGTGAGTCCGCAGCGGGTGGGGGCGAATGATGATTCGCCCCTACGGCCAGCAGCGCCCGTTCCTCGAAGCTCAGCGCCAACGCACCGGCCCCGGCCAGCGACGTCTTCAGAAAGCTCCGACGATTCAGTGGGATCAAGCCATCGGTCATCAGAAGTCTCCTGCAAAGGACGAAGGGACGAAAACGACCCTCGTCCTTTAGGTCCTTTATGTCGTTGAGGTCCTTTCACCTCAGAACTGATAGTATAGCAAAAACCCTGTCCACGCGGTAGGGGCGTCCCGGCGCGCCGGGACGCCCCTGCAATCATCCGACCTCGACGCGGCGGGTCAGCAGGCCGTACTTCGTGCCCTGCATGTAGTGCAGCGTGTGGAACCGCTCAGGGATCCAGGCGCCGTCGAAGAAGTCCGCTTCGGCCGAGGCGTGGACCACTTCGCAGATCAGCAGGTCGTGGGTGTGCACGCCGTGGGTTTCGACGATCCGGCACTCCAGATGCCCGGCGCACTCGGCGACGAGCGGCGGCGCCACGACGTTGGCCGGTGTCGGCGTCAGGCAACAACGAGCGAACTTATCGATCCCCCGCCCGCTGACGGTGCCGGCCAGGTGCGTCGGCTTCAGCAGCGATTCGCCCGGGACGTTGATCGTCAATTCGTGGTTGTGGCGGATCAGCTCGTACGTGTACCGGACGCGGTTGACCACCAGCAGGATCATGCACGGATCGGCCGTGTGGATGGGTGTCTGCCAACTGAAGGTCATCAGGTTGGCGCGCTCCATTGTACCTCCGGCCACCAGCACCACGCAGCCGGGCTCGATGATCCATTTCGCCTGATTCAGCGGCACCGATTTCTTCATCGTCAAAGCCTCCTTATGTCGGCAGGGGCGAGTGATTATTCGCCCCTACGTACCGCGCAACGGATCCGCCTGCGCCAAATCCGAAATCCGAATCTCGAAATCCGAGACAAGCACGAAAGCCTGAAACCCGAAACTCGAAAGCGGCCTGCGGCCGGGAACTTGGGACATTCGAATTTGTTTCGTGTTTCGTGCTTCGGGTTTCGCGTTTTCACGCGGGTTTTCATGATGGCGGTTTGTTTCAGATTTCGAGATTCGTTTCAGCAGACTGTCCGCTTCACTATGGGTATATTCATCAGCAGCGAGGTGACCAGGTAGCACACGACGAAAGTCGCCAGAGGAACGACAGTGACGCCCAGCAGGAAGGACGTGGGCGTATCCTCGGTCGCCCCAACTGCGGCGTGCTTGCTCAGTTTGGCCTGCAGGATTGTGAGCACGAGCGGATGCAGCACGTAGACGCCCATGACGGTGGACGCGACCCATTCCAGGGCCGTCCGGCGGATGCCCTGTAGGGGCGGGCGCCCGGTGTCCCACAGATAGGCGGCCCAGAAGATGCCGATCGACAGAAAGACCACGGGCAGACTGAAGAAATCGAACAGGTAGCGCACGCCCACGCCGCCGGCCCGCTCGACGAAGGCGCCCGAGAACGCGGCCAGGTACAACGCCGAGAGCACCACCGCCAGAACGAGGTAGCGCGCCGGGACTTTCTTCGGATCGATCAGGCGAATCTCGTAGCCGCACAGGTAGAACGCGATGAAAGGAATGAACATCGTGAAGATCGACCGCTGGTTGTTCCAGAGCAGCACATCGGTCTGGAAATAGGCGTTGGCCAGCGCCAGGCCGAGCGCGATCACGAACCACCGCTGCCCCTGCCCTGCGCAGCGAACGAACGTCCGCAGAGCCGGCGTGATGAGGTACAGGCCGAAGATCATGTAGAGGAACCACAGGTGATAGTACGGGTCGCCCGCGAGGATCAGGCGGACGACGGAGCCGGCCGAAAGCACCTCATGGTCGACAAAGCGCCGGACCAGCAGGTACACGACCGTCCAGACCACCAGCGGGATGCCCACGCGGAACATGCGGCGCCGGTAGAACTGCGCCGCCGGCTCCTGACGGACGTCATCGAGCAGCAGCGCGCCGCTGATCATCACGAAGACGGGAATCGAGAAGTGGCCCAGGTAAAACAGCCAGCACCCCAGCCACCAGTGGAAGACGAAGGGCCGGGTCGCCATCGTCAGCCAGATGGCCACGTGGGCGGTGACCACCGCATAGATGGCCAGAATCCGCAGCACGTTGATGTACTGAATGCTTCGCTGTCGTTCCGGCGGCACGCCGACCTCCTATCCGTCTGAACAGGTCCACAGGTCGTATCGGACCGACAGAGTCTATTTCTTCCCCTCGCGGCGTTCCGGCTCCTTGGGACCTTCCTCGGCCCTGGCGTGGCGCTTGCGTGCGGCCAGGAGCTGGCGCACCCACCCGATCAGGGTCATCGAGCCGAACGCCGTCGGGATAATCCACGGCCGCGGCGCCAGATCGTTCACGACGTGCGCCCCCAGGCCCAGCAGGAGCACCTGGGCGCCGAGCAGCGCCGCGGTGGCGCCGACGACGCTGTAGCACAGGGGAAGAACCACGTTCTTGATGAACCAGATCAGCAGGAAGCCGCCGACGCCGCCGATGAGGATCGCGCCCAGCAGGTACCACCGGTACGGCCCGAGCGCCCTCCACAGGTCGGCGAGCATCACCTTCAAACGACTCTGGAAGTCTTCCTTCGAGCCGCCCAGATTGTCGATGTAGGCCTGCCGGCTGTTCGGGTCCATGCTGCTGAAGGACTGATAGACGAATTTCGGCTCGCCCGACGCCGCAAAGCTGCTTCCGGGTGCGGCGCTGCGAGTCGTCGCTTCCTCGGTGGGCTGGCGGTCCAGGACGTAGCTGGTATACAGCGTCGCCGCCAGCAGCGCGAAGATCGCCGTCGCCAGCACGATGACCAGGCCGTTCCGCGCGGCGATGGACAGGATGCTCAGAATCACCGCGCCGATCGCCATGCACAGGAACGGGCCCAGGCCCGCCTTCTGGCTGACGAGCAATCCGATCATCGCCCCGACGGCGGCGCCCAGCAGGCCGATCACAATCGTGCCGTAGCGGGCCCCGCCCAGCCAGAGAAACAGCCCGACCACCACCATGCCTGCGCCCGCTCCGAGCAGGATCGTCGAATCGACCTCGGCGCACAGGGTCTCGACTCTCAGCAGCAACTCGTTCATATATCGGCCCATCCAAAGGGTTCGCGAAACCTGCGCAATAGAATAGCGTCGGCGCTGCCGGCAATCTATGGCAAATCAGATCGGGTCCGGCTCTTTTTGATTGTGTTTAGCCCGGCCTTCCTCTTAACCTAAGGGCGTCTGTCGATTGGACCGTGCCCACAAACGCAGGGTGGAAACGAATGACGAAGACCGATCCGGCGCAGCCTTTGAAGGACCATCAGCCTCGGCACGGGTTCTTTGTGGGCATCGACTCGGACGGCTGCGCATTCGAAACGATGGCGGCCAAGCAACAGAGCTGCTTCTGCCCGGAGATGACCGTCTCGTTCGGTTTGCAGCCGGTCGCCCAGGCGGTGCGCGAGTGCATGGACTTTGCGGCGCTTTACTCGCGGACGCGCGGCGCCAACCGCCACCAGACGGCCAGGAGAATCATCGCCGAACTGCTGCCGGCCCATCCGATGGTCAAACGGTCCGGCTTCAAGGTCCCCCACTTCCCGCACTATTTCAAGTGGGTCGACGATCCAAGCAGCGTCCTGAGCAACGCCGGCCTGCTGGAAGCCATTGATCTGGCCCCCGATCCGGCGGCCAGGAAAGAACTCGAGACAGTTCTCCAGTGGAGCCGGCGAGCCGACCGAGCCATCGACGACATGGTCAGGGATATTCCGCCCTTCCCCAGCGTGCGCGCGAGCCTGGAGAAGATCGCGGCACAGGCCGACGTCGCCGTCCTCTCGTCGGCATCGCAGAAGGCGCTGGAACGGGAATGGACCGAACACCAAATCGCCCAATACGTAACGGTTATCGCGGGCCAGGAAATGGGCAGCAAGACGGATCAACTCCGGTATGCCACCGAAGGCAAGTACGAGAAGACCCACATTTTGATGATAGGCGATACCCCTGGCGACATGCAGGCGGCGCGGGCGAACGAGGCGCTGTCTTATCCGATCTATCCGGGCCATGAGAGCGAATCGTGGAAGCGGTTCCACGATGAAGCGTTCGACAGATTCATCCAGGGCAGGTATGCGGGCGCGTACGAGGCCCGGCGGATCGCCGAATTCGACCGCCTCTTCTTCGATTCGCCCCCGTGGCAGAAATAGGAAGACAATATGCTTTACTACCGTCGCGGCAGAGAAAGCGACAATCTCAGCGCCGAGGACCTGAGGCAAGGTCTGTTTGAGACGCTCGACAAGCTGGGCCGGCGGCGCAAGGTTTTGGCCTTGCCGCCGGACATCACGCGATTTTATTCGCGCGCGGGCGAGCTCACTCGCTACGCGCGGCAGTACTATGGCGAGGCGCTCACGGACATCCTGCCGGCGGTGGGCACACATTTCGCGATGACCGAGCCGGAGATCCGGCGGATGTTCGGCGACCTCCCGCTCGGCCTCTTCCGCGAGCACGACTGGCGCGGTGGATTGGCGACGCTGGGCGAGGTGCCCGGCGAGTTCGTCAGGGAGGTCAGCGAGGGCAAGCTGGATTTCCCGTGGCCCGCGCAGGTGGACAAGCTGCTGGTCGAGGGCGGATTCGACCTGATCCTGTCGATCGGGCAGGTCGTGCCGCACGAAGTGGTCGGCATGGCCAACTACAACAAGAACGTGTTCGTCGGCACCGGCGGGGTCGAGGGGATCAACAAGAGCCACTATCTCGGCGCCGTCTACGGGATGGAACGCATGATGGGCCGGGCCGACACGCCCGTCCGCCGCGTGTTGAATTATGCGTCCGACCACTTCGCCAAGGACATGCCAATCGTCTACGTGCTGACGGTGGTCGCCGCGACCGAGACAGGACAGGTTACGCGCGGGCTGTTCATCGGCGATGACATCGAGTGTTTCAACCTTGCGGCCGAGCTTTCGCTGAAGGTCAACTTCCAGATGCTCGACGAGCCCCTGGAGAAGGCGGTCGTCTACCTGGAGCCCCAGGAATTCAAGAGCACCTGGCTGGGCAACAAGAGCATCTATCGCACGCGGATGGCCATGGCCGACGGGGGCGAGCTGATCGTCCTGGCGCCGGGCCTGCGCGAGTTCGGCGAGGACAAAGAGAT
>CAZNSM010000181.1:6043-10128 GCA_964575615.1 uncultured Pirellulales bacterium
TCTTCTACATCTCCAACCCCGCCCTCGGCCTCTGGTCCACCCGCGCCCGCTTCAAGTGAGGAGGATCACGAAAAACCATCAAAATTCTCAGCACCGGCGCTTGACAAACGCCACGGTCAAACTGACGCTGTAAATGGAGACTCGGCCGAAGGGCTGCTACGGTGGCCCCGAACGCGTTGTCTCCTCTTCTTCTTGCGCTCGGTCAGGCACGTAGGACGGAACTCGATCATGCGGTCATTGATCCGCAGATTTCGCCGATGTTCGCAGATTGGCAAGTCTGACGAAAGTCAAGAGCGGGCCACACGGGACGAAAATGGATGAGTTTGCTTGAAGTCCAGGTCGACCTTGGTTATTTGGACTACCTTGCCTTCACTGACCTGTTCGGCCGACCCAAGGTCGAACAAGGCAAGGTTCTTGCCGCCATTGAAGACGCTCTTGTACTTCATCCCGTCAAATCCGTTTGTCTTGAACAGTTCCGCGATGATTTGGGTTGGGACGTAATCAGCCGTCGAATCGTCGCGATCAACTGGCTGGGAAAAAGCCAGATCGATCCATCGCCACACAATCTCCGTGGTCTCTTCGGGGGACGGTGGCCTGACCTTGAACAGCATGTCGAAGTCGCGCCCGGTCCAGACCAGCGGGTCTATCTCGCATCGAGAACAATCCACGATCCGCAAGGGTCTGCTCGTCTTGAATTCTGCTACCGTCACGTATGATCCAACCCAGGGGCGGACTTCAGATATGGCGGTCTTTTTGTCTGTTGCCAGGTATAAGTACGGGATTCCGCGCGGATTCACCCGCCCTTCGGACACCTTCTCTGGGAGAGGCTTCATTCGCTTGACTTGATACGGAACCGGATGATAATCGACGATTTGTCCGTCGCCGTCATCAAGCGGCCAAAGATCACTGCCTAATTGAGCACGCCAGTACCGCTGCGCCTCGGGAATCAGTTCGAAACGCTCGCGTGCAGTGTCACGCACGCCGTTGAGGAATTCCTGGACCTCCTCACTGTGAATATAGCGTTCTTCCCGTCTCTTCTTCTCTCTGAAAGAAATGAAGCTACTCCAGGACTCGAACACTTCTCATTCTCCTTGGGTTTCTCTCTGTGTATGCCTCGGGTGAAACTCCGATCCAGAACCTCATAGGCTGGACCACCGCTCATACTATACAACTGGCGATAGTTGCCGCTCCGGATATGTGTATCGGACACTTGAATCTATCCAATCGAATACTGACACCCTGCAGAAGGGTGACTCGTCCATGTTCCGCGTCACGAAGTCGTGCACTTCATCCTTCCAGAGTTGGTCCGGCGCGAGGGGGCGTGTCTTGCTGTGAATCAACAACTCGATCGGGCAGTCACATTCGTATCGCTTGGAGAACTTGGCCTCTATCCGCTTGATCGTGGGGTCGGCCACCCATGAAGCCTGCGCGCAATCGAACCATGGGCCGCTGGACCATTTCCCGCGTGCGATTCGGATCTCTTCGACATCGGTTGGGAGTATTCTCTTTTCGATATTGCCCTCCATCTCACATGAGCAGCCAAGGAGGAGATCGAACACTCTCGGAACCA
The DNA here is from genome assembly GCA_964575615.1 of uncultured Pirellulales bacterium. GTDB lineage: Bacteria > Planctomycetota > Phycisphaerae > Sedimentisphaerales > Anaerobacaceae > Anaerobaca. Next base: position 7,614 of record CAZNSM010000181.1, read on the forward strand.
CCTGGTCGAATCTCCGGTCGGTTACGCCATCTTGGGGGCGAACAGAGATGTAGGCGTTGCCAAGAACACGGCGCAATCTCGTTCGGTCGGCGAGCGGCAACTGCCGGTAGTGTTCGCACATCCGTGCCTTTGAAGCAAGCGAGGCCCTCACGCTCCGAGCCATCTCCTGATCCACTGCCTCCGTGAGTTCAAATGCAACCCGAGAGCCATCCGGTAGCGTGCAGAACACATCGGGCAAAGGCGGCTCCTTGTCATAAATGGCGTTTTCCGGGATATGGATTCCCGCCGCCTGCAGAAATGCACGCACAATTGTCCCATTCGTGGCCCTATCGGAACTCTTATGTGCCATGTCCGAACTCCCCGTCCCTCGTGGCAGCCCATACCATGCATTGCGCCTCAGTAGCAGTCGTGACATCTTCCTGTCGTTTCTGATTGCGAACAAGGCTCAGGTAATCTCTCTGGCTGCAAAACCTGTCAGGGCCACCGACCGTATACAGATAGCACCCTGGAGGTTGTTTGGCGAGCATGCGAGCGACCTTTCGCGGGATTCGCTCCCATCCAGCATCCGTGTAACGCTCTTCATAGAAGATGGGCGTGCAGCCCAATATGGCCCTGCACCTGCGCGCCTCCGTGTCGCGCCACATGAATATGAAGTAGCTCTTGCGCATGCGGTCGTCGGCATCGGTGAGCAGAGCGTGAGCCGTGTAAGCGCATAGTCCGCCAAATATCATCGCCCCAAACGCGTCTCCGGACTTGTGGCGACGGTATCGCGCTGGCCCGACCCATTCACCCCAATCCTCGTGGGAGACGTAGCCGCCATTAGTACTCATTACGGCTTCCACTACGGATTGCATCGCATACCAGAGAAAACACATCCCAAGCGCCGCGCACCCGATACCCCAAGCCCAACGAGTAAGTGACTCGCGCTTCCTGGAGGCGGGCAGCAGGGATGTCAGGGACCAGATAATCCGCCAAGCCCATCGTGTGAGTAAGCCTTGTGCCTTGGGCGCGGACGTACGCCCCTTCTGTTCCTCATACGGGATTCTCATTGCGTGCCTCATCACAAGATATTGAGTCTGCGGGCTCCAGGAGAGCTTGGGCCGGACTCGGTGACGACCTGATTACGAAGAGGGACGATACGACGATGATCAGGGTGCCGGTATTGACAGCCGACCAAATCCCCCGCGTCAGATGGATCGGAACTATCGGGTTGTATATCACCGCCGTGACTCCGAGGACCCACATCCAGCCCTCTTTGCCTTGGGCATGCGCCTTGAGAGCAAGGTACACAAACGCCGCGAAGCAAACCCAGCGCAGCAGGATGTAATAGGCGTAGGGGTTCTGCGGGTTGAGCGCCCATAAGAGCATGACGCTCGCGATGACCTGCGGTATCCAGATTCGCTTCATAGAAGTCTCTGCTCACGCTTCAATTCGTGCGCGGCCAGACAACTGCCCGATCCGCCAATAGGACAAGCCCGAGGTCATGCCGTCTCCGGCAGCCTCGACCAGTCCACAGTCAATCCGTTGGCGACCCCATCACAGATGCCGAAATCTGGCGCTATAACCTCTATCGGACGAAAAGAAGGGAGACTTGAGTGGATGGCGGGCAGGGCAATCTTGATTGACAAACGCCCCAAGCCAACGCCAGACCAATATGCCCAATTGGGCAGAGACATCGGTATGACCCCGCAGACGGCCCACCGATGGCTGAGAGTGCTGGAGGGCACTTTTCAATGGTTCGAGGTGGCGGCCTTCAAGGGCGATCTTCTCAAGCGGGTTTCCTCAGAACCCAAAGGGTATCGCAGCGGGAGCGATCCTCTGTGCCGTCGATTGTCCGCGATGGATAGGGGACGAAGTCGCCGCCATTCCGTGGAACATGATCTGACCTTCAAGGCAATCGTATTCTCCTTCTGCCCTACCGCGCCACGAGGAAACACAGATCGTAGGATTCGTCTTGCTGGACCTCATCGTTGGCGCGGCATTAGCATCCCGAGTTCAGCGGGCCCCACTGCTGCCTCGCCAATTCCAGACACATGAACTCGGCGCGAGGAGGCCCGCGAGCCAGAAGGTCTGATTTGTCTCACAAGATGGCATGGAATGGCCGAGAATGCAGCTCAAGATGGATTTTGGCTTGCATGAGCGGGGGAAATCGCGACAATGGCTTCGCCTGTCGTTTGGGTCTGCCGATGGGGTTCGCCGGCGGGACGCGTGCGTTCGGGATACGAGCGACGAGGCACCAGCGACGAGATACGAGAAAGGAGCGCGGCATCATGGCGAAAGCGGATATTGGTGTGATCGGTCTGGCGGTCATGGGCGAGAACCTGATCCTGAACATGGAGAGCAAGGGCTTCACGGTCGCCTGCTTCAACCGGACCGTCTCGAAAGTGGACGACTTCGTCAACGGTCGGGCCAAGGGCAAGAAGATCATCGGCTGCCACTCGATCGAGGAGCTGGCCGCGAACCTCAAGAAGCCGCGCAAGGTGATGCTGATGGTCAAGGCCGGCGCGCCGGTGGA
>CAZNSM010000182.1:0-8601 GCA_964575615.1 uncultured Pirellulales bacterium
CGCGAGCGCGACTCGATGGTCCAGACCCGCGTCGCCACCGACCAGCTCCGCACCTGCCTCCGCGACAAACTCGACCTGTGACGGCACTCAATCGGGAATTCGATTGAAGAAAACCGCCCTTTGGCGCATCTCTGTATAAGGGGACAACCCGGAGGGCAGAAGAGATGCGTGCCGAGGATCAAGGGGCAAAGGACGGCAAGAAGGCCAGGCGAAGACGAAAGTGGCATACCATCGGCCGCATCGTCTGCCTGATTAGCGCGGGCATCTTTGTTCCATTCTTCGTGACGGCGATCTGGATCGGCTACCTTTCGTGGATCGGCATCCTCGTCGGGATTGTCTACCTGGCGCCAGGCATCCTCTCCCCCCTGGCCGGCCTGACCGGCAGGAAGCGACTTGAGGGCTTTCTCTCCTGGCTCAGCATGGGTATGCCCATCCTTCTGGCTCTGGCGGTGGCAGTCGCGGCCATCTGGCCAGTGGACGATGGCAGACAGTGGAAGCCCTACCGGTTCGATGACGAGTTCGCCGCCCTGAAAGCCGAACGAGCGATACCCGACCAAGAGAATGCTGCTATCCGCTGTGCCCCCCTGTTCGCCCGGCTGGACGCGAATGACCAGCCTGATTTCTTCTTCAGAGCAGGCCGAGTGCGCGATGAATTCTCCAAGAACCCATGGAACGGCGCGAAATATCCCCAGGCCGCACAATGGCTGGACAGTTGTTCCTGGATCGTTGACGAACTCGTCCAGGCTCGTGCCGCTGGCCCATTCCGCTGGCCTCTCCAGGCTGATCGCTACGACGACTACAGCGTCCCCTACGAGGCGCTGCGGCGTAGCATCAACCTTCTCATCGCCTCGGCCAATCGTGACCTCGGCGAAGGCCGCCTTCACAACGCCATCGCCAAATACGCGTATTCGATTGAGATCGCCCGTGATCTGCGTCAACAGATGCAGCCGATAGATATCCTGGCTGGCTTGGCCCTGGATAAGGATGCCCTGCCAATGATGTGCCATGTGTTGGTCCGCCATAGCCTGACGGATCCAGAGATGGCGCAAATCACCGGATGCTTGCCTTCAACAAACGATCGATGGCACCAGATGTGCGGACAGCTATTCCGATTGGAGAAGCTCCAGTACATGAACTTCCTGGCGCGAGCGTACGAAAAGGACGAGCAAGGGCGGGTTCGGTTTGCCAGGCGATATCGCATGGGACCAAGTAACCCGCGGATGGCGGAAGAAGACCGTGACCTGGGGCGGTGGCTACGTGTGTACTGGCCGATGAACATGCCGCTTGATCCGAAGCATCTACATGCCATGGCCGACGACCATTTCGTGCAGTTTTCATATCTTCTTGAGCCGGATGGCAAACCTCCGCGTGAACGAGAACAGATGGTGCCTTGGAATGACATCTGCAAAGCATTCGCCAACTTTCACCGCTGGATTACGGAAATCGGGCTCTTTGGCGGAATCGAGTACCCGCGCATACGTGATCTTCAGAAGGCACAGATGACCCGCCGGCGCGGGACATGGCTGGTGCTGGGTCTGCGCCGGTATCGAGATGAGCATGGTTCGTGGCCTGAGTCACTCGACCGGATCTCCGAGTATGCCCCGGCCGAGGCCTTTCTTGATCCGACCGGCGGCGCACACTTTGTCTACGCGTTGGAGGGCGACGATTTCACGCTCTACAGTATTGGCCCCAACCGGATCGACGACGGCGGTCGCCACCGCTATGTCAAGGCGCAGGACAAGCTTGAGGACGACATCGCCATCTGGCCACCTCACGTCGCGGAACCTCCTGGTGAAGAGTCGTCAGAGGCAATGATGAAAGAACTCAAGGCCATCTACGGCGAACAGTACGTTAGACGCCTCCAGACAGATGCCAACGCTCCATAAGCCCGCTTGACAGAAGACTCGGTTGAAGGAAGCACGCGTGGTGAGGCGGACCACCCGGAGGGCAGAACAGATGCAGACAAAGGAACCTCGACCAGAGACCTGCAGGCTCAAGCATGTCGGATTCGCGGCGGGGCTCGCCGCCCTGATAGGAGTGGCGGTCTGGGCGCTCTGGCTCCTTGGGGATCGCCGCTCAGCCGACGAGCGGCTGGCCGATATCGAAGCAACCAGAACCATCCCGGACATTCAGGACGCCGCGATCCTCTATCGCGAACTGTTTCAGGATTCTCGCGCTACATCGCTGTCGGATTCACGTCCAGAGTCTCTGAACGGGTCGGTCTTCAATCAGAGGCTCTACGAACCCTGGCGCAGCGAGGAAGCTCCCGAACTCGCCCGGTTCATCGAGAAGCATCGATACATCATCGACAAGCTGTTGGAGGCATCTGCCCTCGACGAATGCCGATTTCCGCTGACCACAGATATTACGGCGGCGCTCTCAGAGGTGAATCATGCATCGATGCGGCAGTGGGCCTTCCTGTTAGGCTTCGCGGCCAACAACGACGTTGCAGAAGGACGCCTCGACGACGCGACAGCCAAGTGGCGGTGCATCCTTCAAATGGGACATCACCTGCGCCAGCGTCCTGTACTCCTGGATTTCGTTGTGGCCGATGGCATCCAGACCATCGGGCTCAAACGTCTGATTCGCTTCGTGGTGGCCGAGGAATCGACGGAAAGCGACCTGAAGAGGATCGAAGCCATGCCTCTGCCGACTGCCGATGCATGGACAGAGAACCTGCGTGACATCCGCGTGGCCGACGATCTCCCGATACGGAAGATGATGGAGCAGTGGAGCCCCACGGAACGTCTGAAGTATCGCTTCTACGCGTACCGGTTCAACAAGGCCACAGGCGGACTGCTCGACAAATCCACATCGGAGGACAAGGCTGCCCAGAACTATTTTCGAACCATGGCCCTGGCCCGTGGGCTTCGCATCATCATCGCCCTGAAACGCTATCACACCGAAATCGGTCATTGGCCCGAGAGTCTGGACGAGATTGCCGCATCACTGCCCGAGCCGATCCTGACCGATCCACTGAACGAAGGACCTTTTGTCTATCGGCGGACGAAGGGAGCCTTCAAGTTGTATTCCACAGGTGCGAACAAGATCGATGAGCAAGGCCGGGGTGAATCCGAAGGCGGCGACGACTGGCCCATTTGGACCCCTCCCGCACCGGCGCCTCCCAGCAGCCAGGGGAACAACGCCATCATGAACGAACTCAAGCCCATCTATGGCGAGCGCTATATCGCACGTCCACAAGCTGATGCCAACGCTCCGTAGATTGGGCACTTCTGGCTGAAGGGATTTGCTTCCCACGCGTCCGCGTTGGAGCGTACTTTGGAGTTCGAAGCAATGGAGCACAATAGACTACAATCGAGAAATGTCCGGCGGCCATGGCGTAGGCGAGTCGCGTTTGCGGTCATCATCGTCGCGGCACTGGCACTGACGGTCAATGCCCTGCTTCCCACGACAGAGGAGGAACTGGCCGCGATCGATGAAGCGTGGACCGTAGCCGACGAGGACAACGCCGCGTTGATCTATGCCGAACTGCTCCGGGGCGAGGAGGTCCCGCCCACCGCCGGCAAGCTGAATGCCGTGCTGGTGCCCCTTATGGAGGCAACCATGAACCCGGTGTCGCTGTATGAGCATCGAATGAGCGACAGGAAGCTCGTCGAGTTGGAACTGCCAAAGGGATTGCTCGATCCGAACGACGAAGATCTCACCCTGCGGACGCCTTGGACCTCTGCAGAATACCCCGAACTGAGGCAGTGGCTCGATACGCATCGGCATCGCATCGACCGGCTCATGGAGGCGGCTGCAAAGCCGGCTTGTTGCTTTCCCCTGCTGCCGGCGGTGGGTCGCATGGGCCTGTTCGACGTGCCACTGGGCGCGATCCGCCAGTATGCGCATCTTCTGCGCCGTGACGCCAACAACGACATGGCCGAAGGCCGGATTGCCGACGGATTGGCGAAATACGAGGCGATCGTCTCGATGGGTCGACATTTCCAGGCGCAGCCAGCAGCATACCTCGTCCTGACGGGCATCGGATGTGAGGCGATAGGACTGCATCACCTGATCGAATTCGTGGTGACCGACCCAGCCATAGAGCGGGAATTGGGCCCGTTGACTGTGGAAAACAGTGATCTGGTGGACCATTGGAAAGCCCTCCGCCGGGACATCAGCCGCGTGCGAAGTGTTTTCGCTCGCGGTCTGGAAGACCGCAGGCGGCCCGATTTCCGCCTGTACCAGTGGTACAGATCGGTCCGCTACGGGGCGAACGAATGGCACGCCGATCGCATCGGCGAATTGTATCACCGCGTGCTGTGCGAGCGGCGCGCCGTCAATATTCTCATCGAGCTACGCCGATTCAAGGATCGAACCGGGCGTTGGCCCGACCGACTCAACGAGATCGTATCGCGCGTCGATCCTCTGGTCCTGGTGGATCCACAAAATGGCGGCTCGTACATGTACGAGAAGACCCAAGAGGGCTTTCGGCTATACAGCACGGGACCGAACGGCAAGGATGAGAACGGAGAGCACACCTGGAATGGCCCGGACGACTGGCCCGTCTGGCCGGGACGGGGAGGGCCAAAAACGTCGAAACCTGAGGATGTCAACGACGTATAGGTCTGTGGACAGGCAATCGACAGACGCGAAAGGGTACGGATGAAACGACTGCATCTTTCCAGGACGGACAAGAAAATCTTCGGGGTATGCGGCGGGATCGGCGAGACCTACGACATTGACCCGACCCTGGTCCGGCTGATCGTCGTGTTCCTCTGCATCGCCACCGCCATCGTCCCGGTCGGCCTGACCTATCTGGTCGCCTGGGCGATCATGCCCAAAAACGCGTGACGATGTATACATTCGGGTAGCAGCCTCATCCCGATGTCCATCGGGATGGGGATGGTTTCGAGATGTGATGCTCTGCTCTGTTACAGGCCGCGCCCGTTCAGTCGCAGATGGACGCCTGGACCAGTTTCAGGAAGCGAGCGCCGAGACGGCCGGTGTACTTGCCCGGACTTTGCGTAAAGGTTAAGACGATGAGCTTCCGGTCGGGAACGACCCATGCGGCCGTGCCGTCCGATCCACCGTGCGAGAATATGTCATCCCGCGAGACGTTCCAGCCATATCCGTAGTAGCTGTCGCGGCGTTCACGTTGTTCAGCCGTGTATATGGAAGCGGTCTGCGGTGACGTCATCGCGGCGACGGTCTCCTCTTTCAAGATGCGCGTACCGTTGTAGACGCCCCCGTTGAGGAACATCTGGCAGAAGATTGCATAATCCATGGTGGTCGAGATCATGCCGCCGGAGGCTCGCACGAACGGATACTGCGGCGGCGCGCCCGGCCGCCAGCGCGCCTCCCACCGGCCGTCCTCTTTCAGGTCGTAGACCACCGACATGCGATCAAGCTTGCCATCCAGCTTGTCCGCGACCTCGTGGTGATAGCTGTCTATCATCCCCAGCGGTGCATAGATGCGCTCCCGCAGGAACACGTCCAACGGCTGACCGGAGGCCACTTCGACAAGCGCGCCCATCGTGTTGTAGCCGGGATTGCTATAGGCGTACGTCGTCCCGGGCGGCTCGGTCGCGCCCACCTCGCCGAAGCGGGCGACTTCAAGCTGAAGGCTCGGCGCATCGGGATGCTCGGGTGATTTCTCCATCAACGGATCGAAGAAGATCGGCTCGATGCGAAAGCCGCTGGTGTGCGTGAGCAGATGATGGATGCTGATGCCGCCGGAGCGGTAGTTGTCGAACGCCGCGATGTGCCGGCGAACGAGGTCGCGGTAGTTCAGCTTGCCCTCCTCGACCAGGATGCTGATGCCCGTCGCAATGACGGGCTTGGTGTTCGAGGCCATGCGAAACATCGCGTCTTTCGCGAGGGGAATGCCCTGCTCCTTGTCCTTCCAGCCGAGCGCTTCGTGCAAAACCACCTTCCCATCGCGGGCGACCAGGAGGACGACGCTGCGCACCCGGTCTTGTCGGACAGCCGTCTCGTACATGTGGACCGCCGCGGCGAGGATGGTTTCATCCATACCGGCCGCAGAAGGCGCGCCCGCGGAGAGAACCACGTCCTGCGCGGACAGCACGCTCGAGGTCAGAAGCAGAATCACAATACACGAAAGGACGTTTGTTCTCATATCGCATTTCCTCAAAACAGTGGTGGGGGCGAATGATGATTCGCCCCTACGGGGATGCCGGCGCCATCTCTTCGTGCTCGCTGCTGACCACAAGGTTTCGCTCGTCGATCAGGTTGAGGTAGTAAACCGTGACGCCTTCCGGCAAGGCGGCGGAGGCCTTTCCGGCGTCGGCGTCGAGAGCCGCTTCGACGGTCTGCCAGTTGCGGTCCTGCCACTTGCCGGTATCGGTCGTATAGTTCAGTTCGGCCTTGACGACTGGGACCTCGCTCTTGAAGGTTGCCCATACGTCGCGGCCGCGCCGGCCGGCGCTGGTGACCTGAGCCAGCGGCGCACCGCCTTTGAGGACGGCATCGGCCATGGCGCGAATCTCTTCGGGATTCTCGCCGGCGCCGCCGTGTCCGTGCGGCATTCGCACGCGCAGGCACAGCGTCCTTGCCGATTGCGGCCGGCGATACGATTTCTGGAGCGAGTCCATCGGGTAGGCAAAATCGTTCGTGCCGGTGACCCACAGCATCGGCATCCGCGCCTCGGGCAGGTATTGCGACGGATCCCATTGTTCGAGCCAGAGCTTGGCTTTCTCGGGTCCGAGATTCTTGAACGTGTCGAGCCAGACCGAGTTGTCGCCCAGGAAGCCACAGCCATAGACCGGCGCGGCGAACTTGAACCGGCTGTCCACGCCTGCGACGATGCAGGTCAGGTACCCGCCCCACGAAATCCCGGTGACGCCCGTCCGCTCAGGGTCCACCTCGGGCATCGAACGGATCAGCGAGTGGGCCAGGATCGCGTCGGCCACCGCGTGGTACGTCCACTGGTCCTCGATGGGCCAGTCGAGCTGATCGAAGCCGCCCCAGCCGGGCGGGCCGCCGTTCTCGTGACGCGGATGGTTCCGGTATCCGCCGCTGCTGATGCAGCCGCAGGTGTCCATCGCTATCGCGGCGTACCCCCGCTCGATCCACAGCCGGACCCACGGAATGAACGCCGAGCCCCCACCCCCGTGCACCAGCACCATCGCCGGAACCTTCTGCCCCTCCGAGACCTCGGGCAGCCCATAGTACGCAAACACCCGCGTCGGCTGCCCCTTCCAGGGAAGCCCTTCGTAGAAGATCGCCTGGACCCCCTCGACACTCCGATTCGGATCCGCCCAAACCCGCGGCGCCTCCGACAACGCCGCCATGTTCCACCGCACCGCTCCCGCCGCATCCGCTCCGGCAATCGCCAATAGCACGAAAACGCCACTCCACCGGCTGTATTTCACGACTTGCTTCCTTTCCGTGTCTCGGAGATTTCGATCGTCCCGCTACCGCTCAGACAGCTTCTTCCAGACCGTGGACAGCCCAAGCTGCAAGATTCTGGCCTCCAGTTCGCCTCGGTCGATGCTGGAGGCGGACATCTCCAGCATGTTTTGGATGTCGATCAAGTGCTTGTCGCTGCCACCTTCCTGGTAGAACTGGAGTTTTCGCAGGATCACATATTCCGGCGGCGCCGACAACGCCGACAAGTCCCACCGCACCGCCTCGGCCGCATCAACCCCGGAGAGGACAATGCTCGTCGTCACCACAACCACGCAAACAGCATGAAAACGCTTCATGAGGCCCCTTCTTTCGCTGTGGGCATTATGGCCGATCTAGACGGTCGCAAGCCTGTGACACTATGCCTTGCCCGGCGTCCTCATCGCCACAAAACCATCCTCTGTCGTCTCGAACTGGTCTACTCCAAACATGGCGAATTCCTCCCGGATAGCGTCCGACCATTCGACCCCAACCACGTTGAGGATCGACCACGGAGGGTCGTGCGAGAACTCGCCATGGTGAAGGTCTATGACCGACAGGTGCGAAATAAGCCAGTCCTCCGGACCAGTACGTGGGTCGTACTTGAACGATGTAAGACCGCCATGTCCGCGCGCGCCCTCACGCTCGCGCCACAACGCCTCAATCACAGGATGATTGCAATCCGAATCAATCACCCAAACCGGTTCGTCAACTGGGAACTCACGGAGTCGTTCCCCATACTGGGAGTCCACGACAATATGAACCCGATAGTGACCGTCACTCATCGTGCTCTCCCACAACTTGCCAGTACTCTCTTCGCCAAGCGCACGACGTCTGCCCCACAAGCAATGGCCGCACGCCTCGATGGCTCGACAAAGACGAGGAACAACTCAGGTTCGGGCATTCCGGAAGATCTCCGTGACTTTGTTCTGGACCTGTTCTTCGGTCCAGTCCGGGTGTTGCTGACGCAGCCAGGAGGCCTTGAGCCGGCGGGCCGACCAGTACAGACTCATGGACAGCCTGAGCTTTTCCGCCGGCGTCATCTTCTTGAAGATTTCGATCTGGACTTGCCGCGCATTCACACACGCATCTCCGGACTCGTCATGGTGCGCTGATTATACCGATGGACAATCGCTATGCCAACCATCTCAGCGTCACGATTCGCAGGCCCGCGTGGCAGCGTCGGGTGGCAGCCTCAAACGCCCTGGCGTTTGGGGATGGCAGACTGGCGGTCGTCACCTGTCAGACGGC
>CAZNSM010000182.1:8701-10056 GCA_964575615.1 uncultured Pirellulales bacterium
CAAACGCCCTGGCGTTTGGGGATGGCAGACTGGCGGTCGTCACCTGTCAGACGGCGGGTTCCTGCTGGGTCAGGCAGTGGAGGGTGCCGAGACCCCAGACCAGATCGACCGCGTGGATGCCCACGACCGGCCGGTCGGCGAACAACTCGGCGAGGATGCCCAGTGCGACGCGATCGTTCGAGTCGTTGAACGTCGGCACCAGGACCGCGCTGTTGGCGATATAGAAATTCGCGTAGCTGGCGGGCAGGCGCTGGCCATCCAGATACAGCGGCTCGGGCATCGGCAGGCGCACGATCTCGACTCGCGAGCCGTCTGCAAGCCGGTATCCTTCGAGCCGCTCGCGATTCTCTTCGAGAATCCGATGGTTCTCGTCGGCGGCGTTCGGCTCCTGGCACAACACCACCGTCCCGGGCGCGACGAAGCGGCACACGTCGTCGACGTGACCGTGTGTATCGTCGCCGACGATCCCACGCGCCAGCCAGAGCACGTGACCGGCGCCGAGATAGTCCCGGCAGACCCGCTCAATGTCGCTGCGACTGAGCTTCGGGTTGCGGACCTGCACCTTGTCGTCCAGCAGACACTCCTCGGTCGTCAGCAGCGTGCCGCGACCGTTGACGTCAATCGCACCGCCTTCGAGCACGACGTCCTCGCCTGCGTATCGCACGTGGAAAATCCGCCGGCCCCTCGCCTTGGCGACCCGCTCGGCGATCCGGCAATCGAGATCCCAATCGGGGTACTTGGCCCACGCGTTGAAACGAAACCTCGCGATCGCCACCTCCTGCGGCGGCTCATGGCGGCGAACGAAGATCGGGCCGAAGTCGCGCGTCCAGCCGCGATTGGTCGGGAAGCGAAAGAATTCGATGCGGCCCAGGTCGACGCCCACTCGCGTCAGAATCCGGCGGACCTGCTTTTCGTGCGGCTCGGAGTCGACGAGGATGCGCACGATCTCGCCCGGAGCGATCTTGCGGACGATCTCGCCGTAGACCCAGTGGATCGGCGCGATCTTGCCGGGCCAGTCGGTGCGATTGTGCGGCCAGCCGAGCCAGGTCGCCTCATGCCTTTCCCATTCCGCGGGCATGGCGAACCCGCCGGCGGCCGGCGTGTCGTGGTTCTGCGTCTTCATGACTCGTCGGTGAACCTCTCGGTGATGCGGCTGTAGGCGTCGATCCGCCGGTCCCGCAGGAAGGGCCAGTTCCGCCGCACGTCCTCGATCCGGGCCCGGTCCACTTCGGCGATCAGCACTTCCTCGGCCGCCGGCCCCGCCTCGGCGACCACCACGCCGAACGGATCACAGAGGAACGTGCCCCCCCAGAACTCGATGCCCGCCGCATCCTCGACCGGCTTCTCCAGTCCGA
>CAZNSM010000183.1:0-10051 GCA_964575615.1 uncultured Pirellulales bacterium
ACTGGCCGCACAGGGCGCCCGGCGTTTTCATTGCTGCCTGGCTTCCAAGGTCATTGCCGAACGCCCTGAACTGCTCGATCTCGTACGAGAGGCAGGCGTGAGTGATGTCTGGCTGGCGTCGTATTTCTTTGGGCATTGGTATGAGAAGCCGGAAGACCTCAAACCGGTAATCGCCATGGTGGAGGCGAAAGGGCTGGGCTGGAATATCATCAACGTGCCGCTGGGGCATCCGGGCGATGCGCTGGGCGACGCCACAGGTGCGACGCCGCTTGCACCGCCGACGCGTTGGCGGATGGCGGAGAGGCCGGATGGCACAAGGTACTGCGGCACTTCGCTGCACCCTCCCGCCACGCAGGAGAATGTCGACGCCATTCGAAGGATTCGAGCACTGAAGCCACGAACGATCTTCCTCGATGACGATTTCCGCCTCGCGCAGGGGCCGGGCGTAATCGGGGGCTGTTTCTGCGATTGGCACAAGAAACAGTTTCTGGAGAAACATGGTTTTTCGAAATCGCGTTGGGAAGAACTGTTGGCGGATGTGAAAGCGCGGAACTTCTCCCCTATCCTGCGGTGCTGGGTGGACCATACGTGTGACCAATTGACGGCGTGCTTCAAGGCACAGCAAGCCGTTGCGCCGGAGGTGGCCCTGGGGAATATGATCATGTATTTGGGCGCCGAGAAGGCGGGGATTCGCCTGGCGGATTATGCGGATGCGCCCTTCCGGGTGGGCGAGATGATGTTCAATGACCAGGACTTTGGACGTCTGTCCGGCAAGACCGGAGAACTCTTCAGTTGCCTCTTTCATCGGCGCTGTGCCCAACCGGCTCTGGCCTACAGCGAAACGACGGCCTTCCCCGCGGACCAACTGAGCGCGAAGAACATGGCCGCCAAGCTGGCGGTCTCGACGATCTGCGACGTGCGGAATACGATGTACATGTCCGGGATGACTCCCTTCCCCGAGACCCACTGGGAAACGCTCGCCCCGGCGATGAGAAAACAGGCGGCTTTCCACGAGGCGATCAAAGGCCATACGCCGCGAGGGCCCTTCAAACACTACTGGGGCGAAGCCTCACGCTACGTCGGGAATGACAACCCCTTCAGTATCTTCCTGGCAAGCGGCATTCCTTTTGAGGTCGTCGATACGCTTTCCGCGGATGGCTGGACGTTCCTTTCCGATCAGGATGCACGCTATTGCCAGGCGAAAGGGAACTGCTTCTGCCGCACGGGGCTCAAAGACATTCCGAAGCCGATTCGCGCGATCCCGGATACCTTGGACGCCCTGTGGAAATTGAAGGCGGAAATGGTGGCCGGTGGCTTGAACGTCCCCTACGTAACCGACGACAAACCCATTGTCTGTGCCTGGTACCCGACCGCCGGAAAAGTCTTCCTGTGGAATCTCGCAGAGACGAACGAGGATGTCCAGTTGCAGGTGCAAGACAGGAAGATCCCCCTCAGCATTGGGGGCTTGGATTCCGTTCTGGTATCCGTGTAAGAAAACGAAATCCACTCGCAACGTAGCCCGGATGGCTCCGGTAGGGGCGAGGCATGCCTCGCCCCCTGGCGCACACGGCAAACCCCGCCGCTTGTCTTCATGCCATTCGTACCTGGTCCCTTTGATTCTCTTGACAGAGGCATCAATCGATGCATATACTGATGCACGGATGATGCATCAGGAGCATACGACATGAGAACGACTCTGAACGTGGATGACGAACTGGTCGCGCGGGCGTCGGAACTGACGGGCGTCGAGGAACGGACCTCGCTGGTCCGGATGGGCCTGGAAGCCCTGATCGCCCAGAAGAGCGCTGAGCGTCTGGCGAAGCTCGGCGGCAGCGAAAAGCGACTGCGTCGCCCGCGCCGTCGCCGGGCGTGCGGGTAGCTCGATGGTCCTTGTCGATACCTCCATCTGGGTGGATCACCTCCGGCGGGGCTTGCCGGAGTTGGTCGCACAGCTCCACGCCGGAACGGTCGTCTGCCATCCGTTCGTCCTGGGCGAATTGGCGTGCGGCAATCTGAAGAACCGTCGCGAGATCCTCGAACTGCTCGGGACGCTGTGCACCTGTCCTTTCGCTACCCATGAAGAAGCCTTGGATTTCATCGAATCGAACCACCTGATGGGCCTCGGCCTGGGCTACGTCGATGTGCACCTGCTCGCTTGTGCCAGGCTCTCCGGCCTGAGCCTCTGGACACGCGACCGCGCCCTGAAATCCGCCGCCACCCGACTCCAGGTGGCTTGGCCAAGCCGATGAGGACTCCGCAAACCACTACCTGCCATCCCCAGGTAGCACATTCGCGGCACTCGGACTCGAAATGCGAGATACCCGATACGAGATACGAACTCCCCTGCTGCCTGTACTGTCCCCGGATTCCAACCTCGGAGGCTCGCGTCAATCCTATAATTGGTAATTGGCGATGTGCCCCCTGTTGCCTCCCCTATCGCCTCCCTTAACGGACCGCCATTCTGTGGTGTCCCTGTATTCGGCCTGGTTCCGCTGACCGGGGGCAATATTCGTTGAGCAATCGCAAGAGTCTGCTCTGATCGATCAACCGTAGTCTGGGAAATTCCGGGTGAAATTCCGGGGACGGTTTACCTATTTCGCTTCTGAATTGAGTATGGTGTCCCCAGATAACCGAGTATGGTGTCCCCAGATAACGCCAGATAACGCGGGGAGACACCTTACCCATTTCGCCCTGCAATTGAGTGTGGTGTCCCCGGATTACCGTAGTACTTGGTTCGAGTTTGCGTTTGCCGTTGTACTGGGCTGCGATTGATTGCCTGTCTCCAAGATCCTGATACTGCCTTGTTTGCTTCTTTACTTGTTGAAACCCTTGTGGTTCATGAATTCCCAAATGCGCCCCATCCAGGTATAGCTGCCCGTGCCCGGAGCGGCCGTCCTCTGGAAGCAGTGATTGCGTCCGACGAGCGTGTGGAGGTCGGACTGGATTCCCATCCGGCGAAGCTGCTCCCAGCATTTCACGGAATTCATCGCCGCCCAACCGTCCGCATCGCCGTGGATGAACAGGATCGGACAGGTCGCGAGGTCGAACGAGAACTCAGGGACGAGCCTCGCGTCGTCCTCGTTGCCGCCCTTCGCATTCGGGGCGTCTGCGCCGTCCGTGAGCGCGTACGCCGGATAGATTGCGACCGCCCACTGCACGTTGCAGGGAAGCTTGTCAAGGTCGTCGATCGGCCAGTAGGAACGGCGTTTCGAACTGGTCGCGCCCATGAGTGTCAGATGTCCGCCGGCCGAGGAGCCCATGATGCCGATGCGGTTGGGATCGAGCCCCCTCGCCGCGGCCTGACTGCGGACGATTCGGACGGCGCGCTGCAGGTCCTGCCACCCCGTCGTGTGCTTGGCCAGCCCGCCCGGCGGACGCGGCGTGCGGTATTTCATCGTCACAACCGTCATGCCCTTTTCGTTCAGGTAACGCCGCGCCGGCGCGACTTCGAATCCGTCCGGATCGTTGCCCATGTAGCTGCCGCCCGAGTAGATGATCTGGATCGCCTTCGTCTTGAGTTGCTTCGGCATGTGCCACTCGAGATAAGGCACGCACTGGTTCGTCTGCACCTCCGGCATCTTGCCTTCCGGCCAGAGGGCCTCCTTGCGGTATTCGCCGCGAGCATCGTCGTTCGGATAGCGGGACATCAGATCTTCTTCCTCGCCGAGACGCCCGTCAAAATTCATCTGGCGGAAGTACTCGGCCATACGGTCGAGCCAGTGGTCGTAAGCCGTGCCGTTCTCGCCCTTGCTCGAGTCGCCCATGAAACCGTGGGGACGGTCTGCGAAGAGATGGATCTCGGCCGGGATTTTCATCCTGCGGAGCTGGCGGTAGATCTGCGTGGAGCCGTTCGGCGAATAGATGTCTGCCCCGCCGTGGAAGAGCGCCATCGAACACGTCTTCTCGTCGAACTTGAACACGTCCGAGAGCTTTACGTCGATCGCGTCGCCCTCGCGAGTGTTAGGGCCGGTAAGTCCGTCCGTGAGCGCGTAGGCGGTGTAGATCGGCACCGCCCAGTTGACGTGGCAGGGAAGCTGGTCGAGTTCGTCGACCGGCCCGTACGCCGGTGTGAGCGCGCTCGTCGCGAGCAAGACTGTCAGGTGCGAACCCGCGGAGAACCCGAACGCGCCGATCTTCTCCGGGTCGAACCCGCGCTTCTTCGCGTCGTTGCGGACGATACGGACGGCGCGTTGCCCATCCTCCCACGCGCTCTGGTAGATCGGCAACCCTTGCGGACGCGGCGTACGGTAGGTGAGGCTCGCGCAAACGAACCCGAGTTCGGTGAACTTCTTCGCGACCCGGTCAATCCACACCCCGTCGCAGCAACTGTAATAGCCGCCGCCGGAAATGAGCAACATGCATCCGCCGTTTTTCTCCGCCGGCGCGTCGTACCAGTCGAGATACGGCATCGCATGGTCGGCCGCCTTGAATCCTGGAGCCTTCACCTCCTGGGTGGTTGCCGCGATCTGACCGGTCTGGAAATCCGGGATCTTCCCTTCCGGCCACAGCGCGACCCGCTCCCCGGCGAACGCCCCAACGGCGACCAGTAACCAAGAACAAAGAACCGCTGATCGGAATTGTAATCTCATAGCCATGCCGCGATCATATCGCAGGCGGGGATGGCAATTCAAGGGAGAAATCAGCCCAGGAAATACGGGGACGTCTATGAGCAAGCGGTTGTCAAGACGGTAGCGGGATTTTGCGCGGGATTTCCAAACATCTATTCGACGTCACCCCGTTTCGGGGCGTCAGGCGATTACGTTGGGCCGGCTCCAGTCAGTGTAGCGAGGTCGTGCTGCCTCAGTCCCCACACCTCAACACTCAGAACGCAAAACTCAAGACTAGCGGCCCTCCGGCGACCGCCGCCCGACGCAAACGGGAACCGACGCTCAGACCCCGGGCCCGACCCCGGGCGAATCGAAGAGGCCAGGTACTTTTTTGGGGGCTTCCTCGGGGGCGGATGGCGGATTGGAGTCCGCGGCGCGGGGTGGTCACCTCTACCAGTCGCCCGCCCAACGATGCAGCATACAAGCCACGACGGCTTTTCTGCTTTCGACGGGAAATGCGGGCGATGTGTGTGAAACGGGCGGGTCGGAAGCGCATCTGGACTGTTGGTGGCGGCGTTGATGGGCCGGCGGCTATGTCGGGACGCCGAGGAGGGCGTCGTCGGTGTCTTCGACGAGCCGGACGGCGACAAGGGTGTCCGTGTCGAAGACGTACCGCGGGTCACTCATCGAGCAGTGATTCCAGGACTTCGGGCGTGAGGCCGCGTTTCTGTGCGTTGCGGCTGATCTCGTCCATGATGTCCTCCAACGGCCGGGTGGCGCGCGACACCTCGGTCAGTCGCAGGCTCAGCAAGACTTCGAGCTTGCGCTGTTGTTCGGTCGTCGCGCTGTTGTAGACGCGGGCCGCTTCCCGACTGACGCGAATGGTAATGGTCTCTGTGTCCATGTTTTCTGCCTTCGATCGCATCCTCATGCCGTGAAAACCCCGGGCCCGCAGCGCCCTCTGCCGGTGCCACAGGTCCATTATAGGCCCGATGGGATGGGCAGGCAAGCGGATGATCCGGCGAGGCCGCGATGGGGACGGGCGATTGGGAAGGATTAAGGTTGTCCGGAGCACACGAGCCGCGACGGGTTTTTTCCCTTTCGGTAGCGAATACCGGCGGGCCAAACGCCGCTGGAAGACAGACACCGAATTCCGATGTGTGCTCCACGCGATTACAGGATCATTGGCAATTGGAGATGCGACCCCGGGCGACCCCCGGTGGTGGTGATTCACGTTGAAACCGATAGCTGGGTTTAGCGAGTAGGAGTGTGTCAATGCGCTAGGCAGACGTGGCCGTTGTTGACCAAATGCTCGGTGTAAGCTGCTTCGGTTAGAGAGCACTCAATCAACCTGTCCAGATCATATCTGGCAAGCTTCAATTGCTTCGCCATCAGCCCGAGAAGACCATCGCCGTACTCGTCGGACCCATGACTCAGTCGAGTTCTTATACTTGTTTTCTTGCCGCAGGCAAAGAACCAGAGCATTTCATGATGCCTGCAATCGACAATCTGAAAGCCCTTATTGGTGAGGGCTTTGCGAATGTCTCTGGTTTTGATTGCGCTCATTCAGGGGACCCGGTCTCGCCCTTTGTAAGATTCAACATCGTGTGTTTCAGGCCCAGCGCATCAGCGGTGAGATTATCGTCTTTCTCACATGCGATGTGATCCCAGCAACATGCGAACTCTTCGCAGAAGGCTTCGATAGCATCTTCTCTCGTGGCTCCATACGCCAAGATGTCGATGGGGTCAAATCGATATGTCCACACGCCGCCCGCGAAAGCCTCACGCACAGGAATGGGCTTATTCAACGGAAATTGCCGACCCGAGCAGTGGATCGTGGACAACCACACCAAACCTGCCGCAATGGGTCTATCGCTGCACAGCCCCTCTATTTCTTCGAACGAAGAAGCGAGTGAAGTCCTGGAGCTCGGGGGAACGAGCGGCATAGCCAACGGCTGAATACCCAACTCCAAGGTGCCGCCGGCAATTGCGGTTGTCATTGAACACCTCCCGTCTCAGCAGGTAACTCTTTGCACAGGATTCTACGCTCTCCAAGAAAGTCTGTTCCAGCGTAGACTTGCATCCTGTACTCGCCAGGATGAGGAAACGTTAAGCCACCTATTCGAACAATCATGTTAGCCACGTGTCTAACATCTTCGAATTGGCCAAGGACCTCGGCTTCGTGGATTAACGCCTCGTCATTTTCGAGATCTACAATGCGAACGCGTATGGGCACTTGTCCCCGACCATTTGTCAGTTGACAGAAAACGAACAGTACCTCATGGCGCGCAGGAAACCTCAGGGCATTAATCGTGTCGAAAATGCCTACCACAGTCCCCTTGCCGGTCAGCGCATCCAAAATAACGGTGTCACAGACGATCGCTGACAGCAAGACAGGGGGAGGAATTTCGCGGACGTTTCCGACCAATTATCTATCTCCTCCTATGCCCAGAGTATACCCAACCGTGTATACAATATCAAGTCCTCTACACAGGTGATTGCCAGGCGCAAAACTACCCTATACTCCTATTTCGACCGCTCGACAATAAGGAATTCACTGGAAATATTGCAGGAATCCTGCCGGGGGATAGTCCGGAGCACCTCTCCAATTACCAAGGGGGGGAATTAAAGGGAGCCGGTGTTTTTCGGAGCCTCCATCGCAGCCGTGTGATGGATTGCAGTTGGAGGCGCTGGGCCGGTGCTCCCGCCAGTCGCCCGGCCAACGATGCAGCATGCGAGCGACGGCGGGTTTTTTCGTTTTGGACGGGGAATGGCGGCGCTGGGTGTGAAACGGGCGGGTCGGGGGCGCATCTGGACTGTTGGTGGCGGCGTTGATGGGCTGGCGGCTATGTCGGGACGCCGAGGAGGGCGTCGTCGGTGTCTTCGACGAGCCGGACAGCGACGAGGTCGTTCGTGTGGACCTGTCCGGTTCCGCCAGACCCGTCCGCCGACAGGTGGACCGTGAAGTAGCGTTCGGCCCTGCCGCTCGGGCGGCTGCCGGTGCTCTCGATGAGGACTTGGGCGGTCTGGCCGAGGAACTGGCGGCGGAATCGGCTCTGGAGAGTCCGGTCGAGATCGCGAAGGACTTGCGATCGCTCTTTCTTAACTTCAGACGGGACCTTTTCGGGCATCCTGGCGGCGGCAGTGCCCTTTCGAGCCGAGAAGGCGAAGACGTGCATCTTGGCGAAGCCCACCCGCTCGGCCAATTCGAGCGTCTCACGGAAGTCGGCGTCCGTCTCACTGGGGAAACCGACGATAATATCGGTCGTGATGGCCGGGCGCTCGAGGATGCTGTTGGCCAGCTCGACCTTCGCGACGAAATCGCCAGCGCTGTACGGCCGGCACATCCGATGCAGGACGCGATCGGAGCCCGATTGGAGCGACAAGTGCAGGTGCGGCATGATTTTACGGTGCCGGGCGAATACCTCCAGCAGGCGGGCCGTAACGTCGGCTGGGTCGAGCGAACTGACGCGGATTCGCGCCAGACCGTCGATCCGGGCCAGCCGATCGAGAAGCGCCGGCAGATGGTCATTCTCCTGGGTCGGCCAGTGCCTCCAGCGGACCGTAGCTTGGCCGTAAGCGCCGATGTTTACGCCGGTTACTACGATCTCCTTGTGTCCGGCGGCCACGAGGGCCTGGGCCTCGGCCAGCACGTTATCGGGCGCATTGCTGCGAACCTTTGGGCGCGTAGCGGGTATAATGCAGTAGGTGCAGAACCCGTCGCAGCCGTCCTGGATCTTGAGGAAGGCCCGGGTCTGGCCGCAAAAGCGGGAAAGGGGCAGCCATTCCGGAGGCGGACATAAGTCGTTTTTGCGCTTGACTTTGGGGCCGTTTTCTGGTCTAATGGGCGTGTTCCTGGAGGATGGCCCGAGGTTCTCTGCATCTGGGGTGGTTCGAAAGGTCTCGATCAGGCGTTGCAGCGTGGAAGCAAGATCGGATCGATCCTTCACAACATGGACGTTCTCCTCGGCAGGTTGGAGTTCATCGCAAGGGGCAACGGGCAGGCAGCCGCAGACGACGACGGCTTTCGGCCCATGACGCAGCGCGTGATGCAGCAGGTGCCGGCTCTTGGCCGAAGCGGTGTGCGTCACGCAGCAGGTGTTGATGACGACAAGGTCCGGTAAGTGTGTGACATCGGCCGGAGCAAGACCGAGCCGTTCGAGAAGCTCGCGAATTTGCTGGCTTTCGTACTGGTTTACCTTGCAGCCGAGTGTCAAGATGGAAAATCTGTCCATGATGTGGTACAATGGTAAGACTGTTGAGAGCTGTTTACAAGACTAACTGGCGGTACGCAGGCCGATAAGCGGGAGGTTCGTTATGGCAGCAGCATCGGATGCGATTTGGGCGGTTGACTTGGGCAACACGTCTCTGAAGGCCCTGCACCTTGCGGCGGTCGGGGACATGGTCCAGGTCATCGGCTTCGATCATATTCCTCACGGCAAGATCCTGTCGAGCAGCGGCATCAGTGCCGCCGAGCGGGACGAGCTGATCGCGATTACGCTGCGGCAGTTCGCCCAGCGCAACGACGTCAGCTATGACCCGCTGATCGTCTCGGTGCCGAGCCAGAACAGCTTCGCCCGCTTCGTGACGCTCCCCCCCGTCGAGCAGAAACGCCTGCCGGAGATCGTCAAGTTCGAGGCCGCCCAGCAGATCCCGTTCGACATGAGCGAAGTGCAATGGGATTATGTCATGATGACGGAGCCGGACAGTCCGGAGCAGAAGGTGGGCATCTTCGCGGTCAAGAACGAAGTGGTGGAAGCGGAGATGGAGCACTTCGAGCGGGAGGACCTCCAGGTCAGCTACGTTCAGATGGCGCCGATGGCGCTGTACAACTACCTTCTGTTCGACCGGCCCGATCTGGTTCGGTCGGACAATCGGGCGACGGTGATCGTCAACGTCGGGGCCGACAGCACCGATCTTGTGGTGTGCACGAAGTCGAACGTCTGGCAGCGTTGCATTCTGATGGGCGGCAACGCGTTCACGCAGGCGATCGCCGAGACGTTCCGGCTGAGCCCGGAGAAGGCCGAGAAGCTCAAGCGGACCGCGCCGGTCAGCCGGTACGCCCGCCAGATCTTCCAGGCGATGCGTCCGGTGTTCACCGACTGGGCCGCCGAAGTGCAGCGGTCGCTGGGGTTCTACACCAGTTCCAATCCCGACGTGAAGCTCACCCGCGTCATCGCCATGGGCGGCGGCACGCGGCTTCGCGGCCTGACGAAATATCTCCAGCAGACCGTCCAAATCCCGGTCGAGAAGCCGGAAGCCTTCAAGAAGGCGGTCATCGCGCCGGGGCTTTCCAGCGCCAAATTCCACGAAAGCGTGGCGGACTTCGGGGTCGTCTACGGCCTCGGCCTCCAGGGACTGGGTATGGCGCGCATCGAGAGCAACCTCCTGCCGTCGAGTGTGGCGCGGTCGATGGCCTGGGCGAACAAGACCAAGTACTTCATCGGAGCGGCGGTCATGCTCCTGATCGTCTCGCTGATGTGCCTGGGGCGCGTCGGCCTCGA
>CAZNSM010000184.1:0-9863 GCA_964575615.1 uncultured Pirellulales bacterium
GTCATCGGAATCGACTAAGGAAAAATCCGGCCGCCGGCCGATACAAGACACGACACTGTGGGGATGTACACATGAAGACAAGGATGTTTGTCGCTGAAGTGCTGTGGTTGTTCTTGGGGCTGTGCATCTGTCCGCAATCGGCGGACCGAACGTGCGAAATCAACCAATGCATTAGCCAACCTACAACCAGAACACCCAACCCTTCCCGCAGAGACTGGACTGCGGCCTGGCACATCCGACCCCCGCCTCTGGCGGCCCCGAACCGATGCAACACCATGCCATAGCATGACAAAGAACAAAACTACCGGTTACAAGCCAACAGGCCATAAGCCGCCAACTTATGGCCTTCTTTTATGCGCCCGACGCAGCTACCTATCAACAATAGCTCCTCCACATACGTTCTCTTGAGTGATAAGCGCTTCGGCTGCGTGGATTGAGAATCGCGACCGACCGTTAGCGGAGCCGCATGCTGTTCGGTGACGCGGTTCCGCCCCTGGTCGGGCAAAAGTGCAGCATCTTCAAAGACTTACGAGAATCCCTTTAATGTTTTGCCCGGATCTCTCATTGGGAGAGTCGAAGCCGTCGTGGGCAGCCTTGGCAGGGCATCCGTGGCTCCGATGCAGTAGCAACGGAATATCAGACGAGTCTCGGCCAACGAAGGCTGCTTGGAGACCTCACGGCGGGGGCCATTGACGGAGATGTCGCAACCGCCACAGACGTCCCGGGCCGGCTATCAACGCGATCGGGGCCCAGCACGCCGGGATCGTCCGAAAACAGAGAAAAGTCCGGATCTTCGCGTCAACATCAACGCTATCCCAGACGCCTTACTGAAAGGGGGTGGTGGCCATGGATGCTTGACTGGAGTCGCAGAAACACAGGAACAGGTAACTGCTAGATGAAACTTGTGGAACAATGTGTGGATGACAGCAAGGAGAAGATCGAGGACAGGCAAGGCAACATTTATAATTGGTTCACTCGTAGTGGCTCTCCTGTGCGCCTGGCTCAGTGCGGTGCCGGGAGAGATTGATGGGGCAGTCCTTGTAGGTAGCAGTAGCTGCGGATGCAACTGGAGTAAGCAGGATACGTGCTGTAAAACATCTAGCGACGCACCCAAGGGCAAGTCATGCACGACGTACAAGTGTCGGGCTGGCGGGGAAGGGAGTGGCAGCACGACGGACCACACGTATTGCACGGGAGCATTGTACTGTGACGAGGAAACCGGACAAACATGTAGCGTAGGTAACAATTGTTCCTGAGTGCGCGCCAGACAACCAGTGTGTCTCGTCCCTCCGCGCGGACAAGACACACTGGCTCTTGCCTAGGAACCTATTGCTGGCAGTCTTCGGGGCCGAGAGACAATGAGGAGAAGACGAATGCCTGTGATCAACGTGTCGCATCGTATGCACTTCCTTAGCGGACTCGTTCTGCTGGCATCGTCGTGGTATTCGACGGCCAGGTCCGAATCATCTCCGGACCCAATTGACATCCTCGGGCGATTCAAGAAATCCTCGGACTGGACCGAGACGATGGCAATGGATGTAGATAGTGAAACACTCATTGCTGGAGGAAGCAATCCTGGTCATCGCAGGCAGAAGATGGTCTACCGTCGAGACGGTGATCGAGCTGAAACGATCCGGCACGATTGCCTCTTGGGACGCACGGGCACGCTTGGCGATGGCGAAGAGTTGACAGAGGCAGATTTCAGCCGTGAGAAGACGTACATAGGGATTAACCTCGTCAATGGCGAATGCCACTTGGGAGCTTCGATGTTTGCAGGCGGGACTCGCTACACAGCGACCGTGCAACGTCAGGACTACGCGGACAACTTTGAGCACAACCACGATACACTGACGTCGGGAGACTTCTTAGAAGGCGCCTTCTCTGTCGGAAACGGAACGGATCATATTGCCGATGCACTCGCCGGTGCCAAGGATCTTCAGGTGAGCTCGGATCAGATCGGCGACGTGCCCTGCTATATGCTGAAGGGCACGCTACCCCCATATGGAAGGGTCACTGCGTGGATTGCTCCCGACAAGGGTTTCACCGCTATGAAATACGTCATCCAGAAGGATAGCACGGATTTCATTGCGCCCGGTAGGCCGCTCGCCGACATCGGTCTTTCATCGTGGACGATAACCGTAGATACAACTGATCTGGCCGAGATCGATGGTGTCTTTGTCCCCGTTGGTGGTCGCTATACTCATGAGTCCATCCGTGCAACAGGAGAAGTCAAGACCACGTCAGTCAGGGTCAAACGCAGTAATGTTCAGCTCGACCCGGACTTCGAGGCCATGGGCGCGTTTCAGATCGACCTCCCGGAGGGCACCCCTATTCACCTCGCCGAAGCTCCCGGCATTCGATATATCTGGAGCAATGGTCAGATTGTCACCGACATGAACAGCCTCTGGTTCGAAGATTTTGACAAGGTGTTCGCCGACTCCGCAGCTACCGAACAGTTCGACCAACTGGCCCAATCTGGCGAACAGCAGCTTTTCTCCTCTCCAGCCACAGGGGAAATCGTGCAGACATCCAGCCAAGCCCCTATCTCGACAGACCATGCGGACTCGCGGTCACCCGTAGCATCGACATCGGGGATCGGCCTAAAGGGGTTGATCTGCATTGTCTTGTTGCCCAGCGCTCTGTGCGGCTTGGTGGTGATTAAAGCAGGAAGGAGAAAGAGAGATGCGCAAATTCGAAGGATCGCTCCATAGAGTAACCCTTTCAGCCTTGGTGATCCTATGCTCTCTCGTGGGCCCCGACACGATGGAGGGGGCAGCAGGGAAATCGAGGGATTCCAGCATTTCACCAGTCAAGACAACGCAAGCACACCCGAGCTATTGTGGAGTATACTGCCTATATGCTGCTATGAAAGCGCTCGGCGTCAGTATCGACCCGGTGAATCTTGTGAAGCCGCAATACATCGGGAGCAGCAGAGGGAGCAGTCTGGCAGAGCTTCGAAGAGCAGCCGAAGAGAACGGTCTTCATGCTCTTGCCATCGGGAGGTTGACACCAAGATCGCTTCGATCATGCTCTCTCCCCCTTCTCTTGCATGTGAAACGGGGATCGACATCGGAGAAATATGACCACTACGAGTTGTCTCTTGGAGTGGAGGAATCGGGAGTCAAGCTGTTCAATCCGCCTGAGCTTGTTGTTCGCCTGGTCCCATTTCGTGAATTGGCGTCACGATGGGATGGCAATGCCTTGATCGTCAGTCGCAATCCAATCGACTTGGCCAAGGTCCTTGCGCCGGCACGAGAGCGGTTTGCCCTGCTGGCCGCAGTGGCAATAGCGGGGGTGGGATTCCTCCGTTTCGCTCACAGGCGCGTACACAACGACCTGTTCGCATCCTGGAAACGCAGGCTTGGACTCTCCGTCGGTCAAGGCGCGATGCTTGGCATGGTGGCATCGGTCTTTGCGTTTGGATACCATTTCGCTGTCGACGCGGGGTTCCTGACCCATGCCGGGGCCACGGAGTCGATCCAAAGGGCACACGCCGGAGATTTCATTTCGAAGGTCGACGCGGACACTGTGAAGAGGCTACTTGGGGCGGACGGCGCCGTACTTGTCGATGCCAGATACAAGCGCGATTTCGAAGCGGCGCATCTGAAGGGGTCGGTGAACGTCCCGGTGAATGCTTCCGACAAGGAACGACGCGAGACGCTGGCGAACGTGGCCAAAAATGCCAAGCTCGTGGTCTACTGCCAGAGTGCGGATTGCCAACACGCTGAGAAGGTGGCGGTCAAGCTCAAGGATGACGGCTACTCGAACGTCTCCATTTTCAGAGGAGGCTGGCGTGAATGGACTGCCAGGAATCACCGGGAGAAGGAGTCCAAGTCATGACATCGCTACGCAAGGATCTTCCGACGTGGATCACCGGCTTGACGTTTGTCGCACGGGTGACGCTGGGGTGCATGTTCCTGTGGAGCGCGCTGCCCAAGATTCGTCAGCCGTACGATTTTCTCTCCAGCGTCTACAGCTACGAACTGATCGGTCCCAAGCTGGGCCTGTTGGTGGCCATGATGCTGCCCTGGCTGGAACTGCTGGTCGGCGTCTGCCTCGTGGGCGGCATTTTCGTCAGCGGTGCGCTGCTGGCCAGTGCGGGCATGGCGGCCATGTTCGCATTCGTCCTGGGTTCGGCACTCTATCGAGGTCTGGACATCAGTTGCGGGTGCTTCAGTACCTCGACCGATAAGGTCAGCTACATCACTCTGATTCGCGCCGTCGTGATCCTGCTGGCGAGCTTAGGGACCTATGCTGCAACGATTTTCTGTCCGAGGCGGGCGGAACCGCGAACACCCGTACCCGACAATGTCATACCCGCGATCTGACCGCGGGGCCGATCCGCATTCTCAATCAGCGCAGAGGGAAGCGGGCGCAGAGGTCCTGGACCTGGCATTTGGTTTCGAGGCGGAGGCGGTCGTCGAGACGGTATTCCCGGCCTCCGAGCGGTTCGACCTGGGTCAGGACGCCGTCGACCAAGCCGGCGATGGCTTCCATCTGCATCGGGCCCATGCCGTTCTTCGTGACGATGGGCGTGCCCAGGCGCATCCCGCTGGTGACGCGGGGACTGTGCGGGTCGTAGGGCAGGCGATTCATGTTCACGATGATGCCGCACTCTTCGAGGCAGTGCTGGGCGATCGCGCCGGTCAGACCCTCGCGGAAGTGGCCGACGTTGATGCAGAACATGTGGTTGTCGGTGCCGCCGGTGAGGATGTCGTAGCCGAGCCGGTCGAAGGCGCGGGCGAGGGACCGGGCATTCTCCACGATCTTGAACTGCCGGGCCTTGTACTCGGCCGAGAGCATCTCCCGGAAGAACACCGCCTTGGCGGCGATGTTGTTCAAGTACGGCGTCCCCTGGAACCCGGGGAACGTCGTCTTCTCGATCCGCTCCCAGAGCGGCATGGACCTGCCGCCGACCTCGATCGGGGCGTCGAAATCCCTGCCCATGAGGATCAGGCCGCCCCGGGGTCCGCCCGGCTTGTAGGTGCTGGTCGTGGTGAAGTGCGCGTGATCGACCGGCGACGGATGCACGCCGGCCGCGATCAATCCGGAGATATGCGAGATGTCCGCCATGAGATAGGCGCCGACCTCGTCGGCGATCCGACGGTACGCCGCGAAGTCGATGGTCCTTGAATAGGCGCTGGCGCCGCAGATGATCAGCTTGGGCCGGAACCGCAGCGCCTGCTGGCGGACCGCCTCGTAGTCGAGCAGGAAGGACTTCGGGTCCACGCGGTACTGCTCGACCTCGAAGAACCGGCCGGCGAACGCGACGTTGGCGCCGTGCGAGACGTGGCCGCCCTGGTCCATGGCGAGGCTCAGGATGCGGTCGCCGCTTTCGAGGATGGCGGTCAGGACGATCTGATTGGCGCCGGTGCCCGAGTGCGGCTGCACGTTGGCGTACCGGGCGCCGAAGGCGGCCTTGGCCCGCGTCACCGCCAGGGTCTCCAGGCTGTCGACGACCTCGCAGCCCCCGTGGAAACGCGAGCCGACGAACCCTTCGGTCGTCTTGTTCTGGACGACGGAACCCAGGGCCGCCAGCACGGCGCGGGAGCACTGGTTCTCGGCGGCGATCAGTTGCAGCGTGCTTTGGAGGCGATTGTGCTCGGCCTCGATCAGCCGGTAGACCTCCGCATCCGCCTGGGCCAGGGCCTCCGGCAGTCCGCGATGATAGGCGGCGCTGCTCGGCGCGGCCGGAAAGATCGACTCGATGATTTCGTAGAGTTGTCTGTCGCTGCGGCGGAGCGTCTCACCGACGTGTTTGTCCACTGGCATGGTTGAACCTTCAAATCCCTTTTCCGGTTGCACACATCACACGGCACACGCAGTTTCTATCGGCAGACCAGGCCCTTCAACTAAAAAAACCGCGCACCGTGCGCAGCACATCGTTGAATGTCACGTAGATCAGCAGCGTACCCACGATGACCCAGCCGGCGTAGGCGAGCACCCCCTGGGCCTTCTCGCTCAGGGGCGATCCCTTGATCTTCTCGACCAGCATCAGGACGATCAGCCCGCCGTCGAAGGGCGGCATGGGCATGAGGTTCAGCACCGCGATGCTGGCGCCGATCAGGCCGAGGAAGTAGGCATAGTAGACCAGCGGCTCGCGCGCCACGATCTGGTAGCTGGAGACCATGATGCCGACCGGTCCCATCAGGAGCTTCGGACTGAGCAGTCCGGCGATCAACTGCTTGAGCGTGACGTAGGTCATCGCGACGAACATCACGGTCCGGCGATATCCCATCTTGATCGCCTCGATGGGGGTCCTGGCCTTGTAGAGACGCTCCATCGGTTTGAAAGGCAGTTGCACGGCCGTCGTGGACACGACGGCGATGGCGGCCTCGGCCGCCGGGTTCGCCAGCGTGACCCCGCCGGAGGCCTGGCCGTCCAGACGGTATTCGAGCTTCACCGGCTGGCCGTCCCATTGCCTGGTTTCCGCCACGATGTCGTAAAAGCTCGTCACCGGCTTGCCGTTGACGGACGTAATGGTCGCACCGCGGGGGATGTCCAGCCGGGGCACGCCCCCCTCGACGGACACGGTCTTGGCCACCACCGCGTGTTCGGCATCCAGCTCGGGCAGGAAACCGATCACCACCCGGTCGCTGCCGCGCTCCTTTTTGGGCGTGACGGTCACCTCAGTGGTTCGCTCGACACCGTTGGCGTCGGCGCGCACGACCTGGATCGCCAGCGGCTTGCCCTCGTGTGCGGCGGTGATCTCGCGCAGCTCCGCATAGGTTGGATGCTGCACGTCCGCCGCCGCGACGATGATGTCGCCCGTGCGAAGGGCCTCCTGGCCGCCCGGTCCCGGCTGCGGGGCTTCCCTCACACGAAGACGCGGCACCATCGAGTAGATGTGGCACAGGGTGGCGTCGGACGGGACGGCCTCCCGGCTGGGCAGCCAGGCCAGCGCCAGCTCCGTCCCGATGCGATCGACACCGCCGCCCGCGCTCGGACGCTCGGCGGCGATCGTCACACGAGGCGCGAAGGTCCTCTGGACCGCCTCTTCATACGCCCAGTGGTGCTCGATGGCATTGCCATCGACGGCAACGACCCGGTCGCCGGGCAGCAGCCCGGTTTCCTGCTCCAGCACGGCAGGATCGGTCAGCTCCGCGAGCGTCAGGCTCATCGGCGCAAGAATGCCGAACTCCCGGATCTGCTGGTCGTTCGGCTGTTCTGAAGCGAGCAAATCCATGCTCTGTGTCGAGCCGTCTCGACGTCGCACCACGACCGGCACCGCTTCGTCGCGCCCCGACAGCGCCGCGGCCAGAATCAGACTGCTGAATTCGAGGCCCTCGCTCTGGCCGGCGATTTCGATGACTTCGTCGCCGCTTTGCAGGCCCGCCTTCTCGGCCGAGGAGCCGGGCACGACCCCGCCCACCACGGGCGGAGGGAAATCGATCCCGATGAGGAATACGACCATCAGCAGGATCGCGGCGCTGATGATGTTGAACGTCACCCCCGCCGCCACCACCGCGATCCGCGCGCCCAGCGACTTGTTGGAGAACGACCGTGGATCGCTGATTTGCTTGACCGGCCCGACGTCCTCCTGGCCCAGCAGTTTGACGTAGCCGCCGAACGGAATGAGACCGACGCGGTATTCCGTTCCGGCCTCGCTCGCCGGGTCCGACGGCGCCGTGTCGCCCCCGCCCTCGCCAGGCGCATCCTCTTGCTCATCGGCAATGAAGCTCGGAAGGACCCGAAGCTTCAGTCCCGACGGCGTTCGCTGGATGCCCAGCAGCGTCGGCGGCATGAAGATCGAAAAGGCCTCGACCTTGATCCCGGCCAGCTTGGCCACGATGAAGTGCCCGAATTCATGGACCAGAACGACCGAGCCAAACCCGATCATCACCAGAGCCAGATTGCCGGAAACCGTGGCGTAGCGCACGATCAGATAGACCACCACCGCCAGGACGGCCAGCCAGAAGACGGCGCCGAGAATCTTGTTCGATGAGCTTCCCTTCTTCGACATCAAGCAACTCCGATACAAAGCGGATAGCCGGCAACGGCCGTCCTTCCAGACTGAATGGTCCCGGCGTCACCGCACGTGGCGCGGGGCATCGTGCATTTCGCGGCCCAATCGACCTCGGACCTGGGCCCGGGCCCAGGCATCGGCTTCGAGCAGCTCGTCGAGCGAGGTCGCACGGCTGACCTCGTGGGCGTCCAGACAGCGCTCGATCAGCTCCATGATCTGAACGAACCGGATTCGTCCGGCCAGGAACGCCTCGACCGCGGCCTCGTTGGCCGCGTTGAACACCGCCGGCGCCGTGCCGCCCATGCGCGACACCTCATAGGCCAGCGTCAGGGCCCGAAACGTCCCGGGTTCCGGCCGCTGGAAATGAAGCTTGCCGATCTCTTCGAGCCGTAGCGGCCTGGAAATCCCGGCGACCCGCTTGGGATACGTCAACGCATACTGGATCGGCAGGCACATGTCCGGCTCGCCCAACTGGGCCACCACCGAACCGTCCACGAATTCCACCAGCGAATGGACGATCGATTCCGGGTGGATCAACACCTCGATCTTGTCGACCGGCACATCGAACAGCCATCGCGCCTCGATTACCTCCAGGGCCTTGTTCATCATCGTGGCCGAGTCGATCGTGATCTTCGGCCCCATCCGCCAGACCGGATGCGACAGCGCCTGTTCGCGCGTCACCTGCTCGAGGTCCTGGGGCGAGGCGCCGCGAAACGGCCCCCCGGAGCCGGTCAGCAGGATCCGGCGGATCTCCGACGACTTGCCCGATTGCATGGCCTGGAACACCGCCGAATGCTCGCTGTCCACCGGCAACAGCAGGCTGCCGTTCTCTCTGGCGATCCGCGTCAGCAGCTCTCCGGCGACGACGAGCGGCTCTTTGTTGGCGATCGCCAGCCGCTTGCCGCACCGCGCCGCCGCCAGGACCGACGGCAAGCCGGCGGCGCCCACCACCGCCGTCAGAACGGTGTCAACGCCGTCCGACTTCGCCATCTCGACCAGACTCTCGGACCCTGCCAGAATCCTGGCGTCCCATCCATCCAGCAGCGCGGCAAACCGCTCGGCGTAATCGTCGTTTGAGACAGCGACCAGCGCCGGGCGGTAACGCCGAACCTGCTCGGCGAGAAGATCGATGCTCCGATGAGCGCTGAGACCGACGACCTCATAGCCCGGACCGAGCGCGTCAATGACCCGCAGCGCATTTCGACCGATGGACCCGGTCGATCCCAGAATGGCGATTCCTCGCGACATAAGATCAAACTCAGTGCACTCCTCTCCCTCGGCTTTCGACGGCACCACGCACCGACCGCCCGGACATCCGGCCTGCGACGCACCGGCGCCGTCTGCGAACGGTAGCCGCGATAGTATGCCAAGGATAGGCAACCTGTCAAGGTGAAAGCATGCTCCGCTCGGTCTACCATGCAAGCGGCTGTGTCGCGCCGCAAGTGCGACAGACGCGCAGCGGATCGCAGGCGGGCCAAGGTCCGATATCCCGATGAGATTTCGGACCACGGGGCGCTCGCGCCCTGCAAAGGCCGTCTCTTGGAAGATTCTGTCGCGGCCTGCTGTGCGGCCCGGACGAATATAGAAGACCCGACGCCGAGCGTCCATCCCGAGCGGCGTGAAATCCCTCGGCTGTCCGATCCGAGTCGCGGGATGCCGATTCCCATCCCTGGGAGGCTCGGGATTATCGCCCCTTTCTCCGGCCGGCGGACAGCGCCGGACAACCGCCGGACCAGGCGGCGGCCCCGGCGCGCCTATCGCCGCCGCACCAAGCCCGAGATGCGCGGGACGGCGCAACGCCGATGCGCGTCGCGCCCCCTGCAATAGGCCATATGACACTCCATCGGAGCCCACAAAGGGTCGATACGGTAACTGCGCGACCGACGCCGCTGTGCAG
>CAZNSM010000185.1:0-9858 GCA_964575615.1 uncultured Pirellulales bacterium
TGTCCATGTACTTGACGGCGTTGCTCAGCAGGTTCTGGAAGACCTGGGTGATCCGAGTCTTCTCGCACTCGATCACCGGCAGCCGGCCCTCGACGCGGACGGCGATATGCGCCGGCGGCGCGATCGTATCGATGATCTCGGGCAGCAGGGTGTTCAGGTCCACCGAGACCACGTCCTCGGTGATGCGGCCGATGCGCGAGTACTGAAGCACGCCTTCGATCAGATTGTGCATGCGGTCGACCCGGTTCTGAAGCAGACCGAGGTTCTCCCTGGCCTCGTCCCCAAGCTGATTGCCGCAGTCGGCGCACAGCCACTCGGTGAGCATCTTGATGCCGCGCAGGGGGGCCTTCAGATCGTGTGAGACGACATAAGCGAAATGCGAGAGTTCCTCGTTGATAGCCGCCACTTGGTGCAGGAACTTGTCCTGTTCCTGCTGCGCATGGTACGTCTTCGTGACGTCCCGGAAGCTCCAAACCAATCCGACGATTCGTTCGCCCAGCAACTGGGGTTTGAGGCAATACTCGACGACTCGCCCGTCTTTGAAGTGGAGGGTCCCGTGGCCTTCCTGCTCCGGCCGGCGGTACAGTGCTCTCAGGGTGGTCACAAACGTATCGGGGTCCTTCAACTGAGGTAACACAGCGGCCAGGACACGCTGGTCGTCCATCGTCTCGAGGACGTCGGCCGGCAGCCGCCAGAGTTCCCGGAACTGCTCGTTATAGTTTTTGATCTTGCCCCGGCCGTCCACGACGAGGATGCCGTCCGCTGTCGATTCGAGCGTCGCTTTCAGCAGGGAGAGGGATTCCTTCAACCGGTTCTCGGCTCTGTTGCGTTTGGTCACATCCCACACGATGGAGATCATCAGGGGTCGGCCCGGCAGGATCGCGTTCTTGGTGCTGACGAAGGTCGTCTCCTGACCTTCGCGGGTGATCGGGATATCGTCCCAGTGCATTCGTTCCGGGTTGCCGCTGGCGCAATCTTCGAGGACTCGGCGTCGCATCTCGTTGCGGAGTTCGGGGTCCTCGTAGACGGCCTCCCAGAACCGGTCCGGGCCGGCCAGTGCCTCCCGGGTGGTCCGATAGAACCGGGGAAAGTTGTCGTTCATGTACTCGAATCGCACCGCCGGGTCAATTGAGTTGACGGCCACGCCGATGGGGATGTTGTCGAGCACCGCCCTGATGAAGGCCTCGTTTCTGTGCAGTTCCTCTTCCGCCCGTTTGCGCTCGGTGATGTCTTCGAACGTCTCCATGGCCCCCACGATGCGGTCCTGGTCGTCGCGGATGACGGCCGCGGTGAAGTGGAGCCAGCGCCCGCCCTGGCCGATGTCCGGGAAGTACGCGCTGGCCTCGTATGCTTCATCGATCAGTTCGGACTTGTGGAAGTCATCCGGGTACCACTGGGCAATCGCATCGACCGCTCCGTTGACGAGCAGGTCGGCCAGGCAGGGTCTCTCCGAGGCGTAGAAGGCTCGCCAGTGTTGGCGCGTTCCGATGACCTCGTCGGCGGTGATTCCTGTGAGCCGTTCGAGCGCCCGATTCCAGTGGGTGACGCAGCGGTTCGCATCGAT
Source organism: uncultured Pirellulales bacterium (assembly GCA_964575615.1). GTDB lineage: Bacteria > Planctomycetota > Phycisphaerae > Sedimentisphaerales > Anaerobacaceae > Anaerobaca. The sequence goes on from CAZNSM010000185.1 coordinate 1,565, forward strand.
CAGGAACGTGGCAATGGGAGACTGTTGCACGATGCACGCCAGTCGCTGCCTGCCGGCGCGCAGCGACATTTCAGATCGGCGTCGTTGGCAGACATCGGTGCGGATGAGTAAAGCGATCCCGACCAGGAGCAGGATGCACAGGCCGCACGAGGCCAGCATATAACGCCAGATTCTCGCACTCGCCTGGGCATAGGCTGCGCCCACCGGTATGGCCGCCAGATCGAGCGAAACTTCGCCGACGGAGCGACCGAAACCTGCGCTGTCGCCATAGCGTTCCACCAGAGCGGCCGGGGCATCCTCCGGTCGGCCGTGACATTGAAGGCACGACGAATCGAATCGACGGGCGATCGCATGGACGGAGTGTTCCTGCCCGCCTTCGAAGAATGGCATCGTGCCCGACCACATGTGGGTTTCCGGATGTTGCTCGAAGTATCGAATCAGCGCCTCCTCTGAAGGCGTGGCTCGGTTGGCGGGATTGCGCGGATTCGTCGAAGCGAAACGCAGAATGCTGTCAGGAAAGGCCTTCTGGACCTCGTCGAAAATGCTTCGGGAGATGAACGAGGTGGACATCGTTTCAGGGGAGAATTCTCCGGACTCGGCGCGCTTCTCCATCTCCGGTCGAATGTGCCGGCTTATGTAGTCTCGCAGCGCCGCGTCGAACTCGACCGCCAGGCGGGCCTGCTGGTTTGCGCTGTGGTCAATCTGGGCATGGGTCCAGTGCCAGCTCTGAAGGAGCACTACCACCAGGAAGAGCACGGCCAAGGCTCCCAAGCCGAGCAGCAAGCCGGTGCTGGTATATCGGTGCGCGCCGGAATCGCCATGATCGTGGTCGGCGTCATGCGCTGTCGCTGTCGTCAGACTCAGACCGTCCGAGGTCATCCGGCGTCGCCATCGGAAGACCGCCGTCGCGCCGCCCAGCATCGCCAGCCCCGCGGCCATTGCGCCGGCTGCCGCTTTGCGGCCGGCCCGGGCTGTGGTGGCGTGCCAGTCGTCGGCTGTGATGTCCATCCCGACGACCATGAGCACCTGGCCCGTGTCCGGATCGAGGACCGGCGCCAGAGCGAAAACGAAGGTGCCGTACTCATCGGTTGTCGGTCCGACGGTCACCGGCTTGCCGGTGGTGAAGATCGCAATGTCTGCGGGAGAGGGCCGTTCATACACCGTCCCCGGCGGACTGGCCATCGGGTCGTCCGGGCGGTAGCTCTCCGGTCCGAAGACCAGTGTCCCGTCGCGCATCGCCATGCTGTAGATGCCTCGCTGGGGCAGGTGTTGGCCGAAGGCGATCATCTGCCGCCGGATGTACTCGAAGGCGGGCGCGCCGAGATCGGCGTCGGTGAACGACAGCTCCTTGACCCGTTCCGGGCCGAAGGTGCGCGCGATGCCGACCACGTGCCTCAACAGGCGCTGGCGCATGTCGATGTCGGTGCGCTTGGCGTACAATCGGCCGGCCCCCCAGCCGATGCCCGACAGCACAAGGGCCGCCAGGCATAGTCTCTTGAGTGTGTGATTCCTCTTGTTCACGGCCTTCTCCGTCAATCGACGAATTCCTGCGAGTTTCTAACGGCACGATTCGAGCTCTCCGGCGGCCGGTTCGGTCGCCGGAGTGTGGTGCTTGGGGAAGGTGAAGAAGAACGTGCTTCCTTTGCCGACCTCGGAGACGACCCAGATCCGGCCGCCACAGTATTCCACGATCTTCTTGACCAAAGCCAGTCCGACGCCCGTGCTCTCGAACTGGTCGCGCGGCGCCAGCGTCTGGAAAATCTTGAAGATTTTGTCGTAGTACTTCTCTTCGATCCCCGGCCCGTTGTCGCTGACGCTGAAGGTCCAGGCCTCGGCATCTTCGGAGCAGGCGACGACCACCGTGCCTGCCGGCTTGTCCATGTACTTGACCGCGTTGCTCAGCAGGTTCTGGAAGACCTGGGTGATCCGGGTCTTCTCGCACTCGATCACCGGCAGCCGGCCGTCGACGCGGATGGTGATATGCGCGGGCGGCGCGATCAGGTCGATGATGCCGGGCAGCAGGGCGTTCAGGTCTACCGAGACCATGTCTTCCTTGATGCGTCCGACGCGGGAGTAATGAAGAATCCCGTCGATCAGATCGTGCATCCTCTGCACGCGGCTCTGGAGCAGGTCGAGGTTTTCTCGGGCCTGGTCTCCGAGTCGGTCGCGGTAGTCGGTGCACAACCACTCCGTGAGCATCTTGATGCCCCGCAGCGGCGCCTTCAGATCGTGCGAGACGACGTAAGCGAAATGCGAGAGCTCTTCGTTGATGTCCGCCACCTGATGCAGGAGTTGCGTCTGTCTCTGTCGGCTGCGGAACGCCTCGGTGACATCGCGGAAGCTCCAGACACGTCCGGTGATTCGATCTCCCACCGACTGCGGCTTGGAGTAGTACTCGACCACTCGGCCGTCTTTGAAGTGGAGCGTGCCGTTGCCTTCCTCCTCCGGCCGGCTGTAGAGCCCTCGGACCCGGGCCACGAACGCTTCGGGGTCCATCAATAGCGGCGCGGCCGCCGCCAGGGCCGCATCGTCGTCACGCGTCTGGAGGACCGCGTCAGGCAGGCGCCACAGTTGTTTGAACGGCTCATTGAAGTTCTTGATCTTGCCCAGACCATCGACGACGAGAATGCCGTCGGCGGTCGATTCCAGCGTGGCTTCGAGCAGGGACAGCGATTCCTTGAGGTCCTCTTCCGCGCGCCAGCGTTCAACGACCTGCGTCTGCAATTCGTCATTTCTCTGTGTCAGCTCGGCCGTACGCTCCCGAACGGTCGATTCAAGCTGATCGCGCGACTCTCTGAGTTTGCGCGCCATGTCGTTAAACGCGGTCGCCAATCGGGCGATTTCATCGTCGGCGGCGACGGCAATGTGGGTATCGAGCCGGCCGGCCCCGATCTGCACCGCTGCCGCCAGAAGACGTTGAAGAGGTCGTGTGATCGTGCGGGCCAGCCAAACGGCCGCGAGGGCCGCTATCGGCACGGTGGCGAGGGCCAACCCCGCCTGGATGCGCCAGACGTGCCGGGCAACATGCCGGGCCGTCTCTTCGGTCAGTCCCTCCTGGGCGAGGGCGGCGCCGAAGAGGAAATATGACGCGGCCACGGTCGAGATCGCGACCAGCGCGATGGCCAGAATGAACACGACTGTGATCCTGCGTCGGAGACTGGATGTACGCGTCGTATTGGCCATAGTCTCAAGTCCTTCTTGTTCTCGGATCCTGCGGAGCGCCGGGATCCGACCCTATATCGTCGCCCCCGCGTGGGGCCGTGCCCTTCGACCTCGGCGGTGGTCAATTCTGCACATTCATCGACCTCGAACTCTGCGCGGACGCGACGTTCAGTTTCGGCAAGGTGAAGAAGAAGGTCGAGCCCTCGCCGACGGTGGATTCGACCCACACGGTGCCTCCGTGCAGTTCGACGATCTTCTTGACCACGGCCAGCCCGATTCCGGTGCTCTCCAGCTCATCGCGGCGGGCGAGCGTCTGGAACATCTCGAAGATCTTCCCGAAGTACTTCTGGTCAATGCCCGGCCCGTTGTCAGCGACGCTGAAGGTCCAGTATTGCTCCTGCTCGGAACAGCCGATGCGAATGGTTCCCTGCGGCTTGTCCATGTACTTGACTGCGTTGCTGATCAGATTCTGAAAGACCTGGATCAGCCGGACCCTCTCGGAGACCACGATCGGCAGGGTGTCCTCGATCGTGACCCGGATGGTCGCCGGCGGCGCCACCTGGGCGATGACCTCCGGAACCAGCACGCGGAGATCCACGCGTTCGAGACACTTGGCGGTCCTTCCAATCTCCGAGTAGTGCAGGATGCTGTCGATCAGCTCGCTCATCCGCGAGACGCGGCCCTTGAGCAGGTGCAGTTGCTCCTGGCCCTGCGCGTCGAGCTTGTCGGCATAATCGCTGGTGATCCAGTCGGCCAGTGTGCCGATGCCGCGCAGGGGCGCCTTGAGGTCGTGCGCGGTGACATAGGCGAAATCCTGAAGTTCTTTGTTGGAGCGTCGTAGTTCGCGGACCGTCTCGGCGAGGTGCTCGTTGACACTGGCCAGGGCGCGCTCCGCCTTGCGCCGCTCGTTGGCTTCCATCTGAAGCGCGATCATATCGGCCAGGGACGCCGCAAAATCCTGTTCCTCCAGGGACCACTCGCGCGGCGCCCCGACGTGTTCGTAACAGACCACGCCGAGGGTCTTGCCATGCAGGCGAATGGGAACGTCCATCAGAGAGCGGATGCCCAGGGGTTCCAGATAACTGTCGAGGAGCTCGCGCGTCCGCGGATCCTGCCGGACGTCGTTGACGGCCACGATGCGACTGTTCTCGATGGCCTGGAAATAGCTTGCGTAGTCGCCTGTCGCGATCCGGTGTCCCGTCTTGTGGGTGCTGTCGTCCCTGCGGAACAGGTCCTCGCAGACGAGGTACATCTGACCGTCGTCGAGGAACCAGACCGAGACACGGTCGATGCCGAGCGTTGCGGCCGCCTCCTCCGTGGTCGTGCGAATCACGGACACGAGGTCTTTGTTGTTGTGCTTGCTCAGCTTGACAAGCGTTCTCTGATGGTGCACGATCCGCTCGGCCCGTTGTTTGAGCACTTGTTCGGCCCGCTTTCGGAAGGCGACCTCGCGGAGGAGCTTCTCGTTGGCCGTCGTCAGCTCCATCGTGCGCTCCGCCACGCGTGCCTCCAGTTGCTCGTTGGCCTGGACCAGGGCGGAATCGCGCTGCTGAATCTGTTCGAGCATCTCGTTGAACGCCTGGACCAGCAGCCCCACTTCATCGGCTCCGTGGGGCTCGGCGCGAACGGTGTACTGCTTCTTCTCCGACACGAAGTTGGCCAGGCAGGCCAGCGATAGAATGGGCGACGAGATGGCCTCCTGAAGTCGGGAGCTGAGCAGATACGCCCCCAGAGAGCCGACCAGGATGATGCCGGCCATGACGATGATGCCACGCCGGAGCTGCGCATGCACGGGGCCGAGATCGCTGATAAGGCCGATCGTGCCGACGTGTTCGTCATCGAGCCGGATCCGTTTCGCTACGACCAGCAGTCCGTCTCGAAACACGTAGCGGTCGGGCAGTTGCTCGGGGCGTGGGACGGCGACCGCAGGGTCGCGCCGGTACACCGCCAGAAGCCGGCCCGTGCGGGTGAACAGACAGGTCGTTTGGATGGAGGGAATTGACTTTATCGCGCCGACGATCTCATTGGCGTCGGCGGTATCCTCGAACGCCAGCGCGGCCTTGCAGCTATCCGCCAGGATCTCGGCATGAGTGGACAGGTCGCGGACCATCGCGCGCCGCAGGCTGGTCCATTCCCACGCCGTGAACACGGCGCCGGCCAGCAGGAGGGCGCCCACGCTCGTCATCATGGTGACCGCAATGAGCTTGTGGCGGAGCGACAAACCTCGCGCCCATGATTGTGCCACACCTTCGCCAGGGCCTTTCTCAGTTTTCGTCATGGTCTCCCTCGTCGTTTGGTTCTTCCAGGGCATCGGTCTTGACGATGCGCCTGGCCAGTCGGAGCATTTGGGATCGGATCTGCAGCCTGGCACGCCGCGCCGGGGCCGTGTTGATTTCGAAGCAGACCTTCTTGTCCTCGATCAGGAAATTGACGATCCCGCCGGCCTCCAGAAATCCGGGGACATCGGCGACCGTCAGCACGCTGTGTCTGCGGAGGGGCGCCAGGAGCGCCGCGAGGTGTTCGGCCTCGGATCGGCAGATGAACAACACGTGGCAGTCCTGAATCCGCTCGAACTGCGGGTGTCGATTGGGCAAGTGTCCATCGGCGTCCGCGAAGGCGCCAAGACCGTCGAACCGTCGGATCACCACAGGACGATCCCGGACCAGCCTGTTTTTGAGGGGCGCGAACGCATCGCCGAAAGGGTCCCTGCCGAGAATGCCGATGATCAGGGGCTGGTTGGGATCGTTCCTTTTTGCTTCTGCGGTCAGCGGCTCGAACCGTTTGTTGTCTACGAACAGGATGAAGTTATAGAGGAACGCCGCCTTGAGCTGGTATTCCTGGGTTGCCGGCGAATCCGCGCGGACCGCGAGCGATGCGCCGCAGACCAGCGCACACGCTGCCAGGAGCCACAAGATGAAACCTCGGATTCTCATGGCGTTCTCATCGGTCGTCCCAACACGGTTTTCGTCATCTGTCTGTCCTCTCGGGCGTCACGGGTCGGCGGCGTCTCAGAAGCGGTACGTCAGCTTGATGCGGAACGTCCGCCCGTCCTGCTCGATCTGGTCCTGCACGTGTTCGCCGGACCCCGGATAGGCGTAGTCGACGTCGAAGAGGTTGTACAGTCCGGCGGCGATCTCCAATCGCTTCGACGGACTGGTGTACGTCATCGCTAGATTTGTCAGGAAGAAATCGTCCGCATGGTCGCCTGCCAGCGTCCTGGACTTGCCGTTGTACTGGACTTCCAGGCCCGCAAAGAGTGTGTCCTTCAGCACCGGTACAATCAGGTTGAGCTTAGCCAGGTGCCGGGGCGAATTGGCCAGTCGTTCGTCGGTGGCTCGGTCTTCGGCTTCGACGTAGGAGTAGCTCGTCCGCGCGCGGAGACCGTTCTCCCATCGTCCGCTCAGCGCCAATTCCACGCCCCGGGCTTCGACCTCGTCGATATTCCTGAACACGAGCAGACCGTCGTTCGGGTCGGTGTACTGGCCGATCAGGTCGTCCATGACGTAGTAGAAACCGCTCACGGTCGCACTGAGATGCGATGTGAAGGCGCGTTCCAGCACGATCTCGTACGTATCGATGGTCTCGGAATCGAGATCCAGCGGAGCTTTCTGGGAAACGCCTCCATCGTGGTAGTAGAGCTCGTAGGCGTTGGGGGCACGGAAGGCCCGGCCGTACAGCAGCTTGAGCGTGGTTTCTTCCGAGACGTCGTAGATCATCGCCAGACGGGGATTCGTGCTGCCGCCGAACGTGTCGTAATGGTCGTAGCGCACGCCGGCGACGAGAGTCACATCGTCCAGCACACGGAATTCGTCCTGGATGTAGAGGCCCCAGTTCTTGCTGTGGCGCGAGTCATCGAGATACACCTCTTCATCCCAGTTCGCCTGGTCCTGCCGGATGTTGTAGCGGAACTCGCCGCCGGCCGTCAGGATGTGCCTTTCAAAGGGCCGGGCCGTGACCTGGAGCTCGCTGTCCCACCAGCGGCCCTTGTAGAAGTCTTTGTTCACGACGATGTACGGGGTCTCGTCCTCGGAGTAATCGTATACGTAACGTCCGTCGTAATTGTAATGGTGGTACGCGGTCTGTGCCTTGACGGAGAGCTTGTCGGATATCTCGCGTTCGTAGCTCAGTCCGACAAGCGTTGTGTCGTCGTATACGCGCGTCCGACGGTCGCCGAAGACGGTGCCCCACGGCGCGGTGGGAATCCCTTTCTCGGCGGCGGTGTGTGCGGCGATCAGACCGAAATCGCCAAATGAGGCCCGGAGGAACAGGTTGTGGAAATCACTGTCGTCGTTCTTTACGAGCCCGTCGGCCGTGGCGGGATCGTTGAACTCCTCGAAGTACAACTGGGGTCCGTCGCCGCCGCCCTTCGTGGCCGAGACGAGGAGGTTCAATCCATTGTCGAAGACCTCGCCGTAGCTGATGCGGCCCTTTTGTGTGTCGTAGCTGCCGACCTCCCCGGACACTTCAAGACCATCGAGGGTCTTGCCATCCTTGGTGATCACGTTGACCACCGCCAATAGCGCGTTGCTGCCGTACAGGGAAGAACCCGGACCACGAATGATCTCGACCCGCTCGATCAGGTCCACGTCGACCGCGAGCTGCATTCCGAACACGGGCGAATCCCCGATGTTCTCGTTGATCCGGTATCCGTCGATCAGCAACAGAGTGCGTGTGTCGTAGTCGCCCGGCCGGCGAAAGCCGCGGACGCCGAGATAGTCATAATTGCGGTCGTTGTTGACGTAAAAGCCCGGAACGCTGCGCAGGACCTCGGCCAGGGTGCGATAGCCGTACTTGCGGATCTCATCGGCGGTGATGATCGTGACCGACGATGGGGCCTCGGAGACCTTCTGGGTGTACTTGGAAGCGCCGTACACCGTATCGATTTCCACGGTCATGAGGTCTTCGAGAGACATGTCGAACAAGCCGTTCTCGTCTTCGGGCGCTGCGGCTTGGGTTGCGCAGGCCCCCAACAAGAGCCAACCGGCGATCAGTCGGTGTACCACACAGCACGTTGTCATATCACGTTGCCGCCCCAAAGCTCAGAGTCTTGTGCTGCGCCGGAATCGCACTGTCGAACCTGCACAGCGGCGTCGGTCGCGCAGTTACCGTATCGACCCTTTGTGGGCTCCGAT
>CAZNSM010000186.1:0-9853 GCA_964575615.1 uncultured Pirellulales bacterium
CTAGAACTTGAAGTTGAACTCGGCCAGGAGGACGTCGTAATCCGTCGTGTCTTCCTGGACTTGCTTTCCGATCATGTAGTTGACGCCGAAAGAGCAGCTTTTCGCCACCTGATAGGCCAGCGAGAGTTTGTGCCCCCGGATACCGGTGCCGCCGCCGGCGAAGGTGGAGTCGCTCAAGGCACCCACCTCGCAGTCCGCTTCGAGGTCCCGGTAGTTATAGGCGAAGGCCCAACTGCCCGGGGCCTTGCACTTGCCTATGCTGGCCCCGACCAGATAGCCGGTGTCCTCGCCGGACTCGGCGCCGTTGTTGACGAGCACGTCGGCAAACACCTTGCAGGGCCGGCCGGCGATCTGGAAGCCCACCTGAGCGAATCCCTGAAGGATGTTGAAGTCGCTCTCATACACTCCATCGACGCTGCGATTGCCGCTGAAATCTGTTGGATCGTCGCCCAGGGCCGCCTGGCCCTGAAGATTGCCGTAGTCGAAGTACCCGCCGCCGGCGGTAACGCTCATGCCTTCAACTTGTGGGATCTTCCAGGTCAAACCGCCCTGGATGCCCCACAGGCCCGTGTCCACGTCCGTGCTCCGCTCCTCGACATAGTAGCCGCCGAACGTGCCAAAGACGTTTATGGTGTCGTTGAGGTCCTTGTCATACGTGGCGGCAATGCCCTCGGGGTTGACGTCCGTGTCGAACAACAGATCGCTGTTGCCGGGGGAGTAGTAGAGGTTCCGGATCTTGCCGGCGAACACGTCGAGCCCTTCGACGCGAGCGGGATGGTAGTTGACGAAGGCCAGATCCAGCCAGAGATCCTTGCTCGAGAAACCGCCTTTCAAATCCTGGTTGGTATTGGTGGGGCTCTCATCTGTGCCGCTGGCCAGACCCACGGTGGCGTCGATCTGATCGTTGACCTTGCTGGACACGATCAGGCGGGCCCGAATGCGATGACGATCGCGTTCCGTCGTCTTGGTTTCGTCGTCCGCCCGCTCATGCCGATAGCGGAAGTCGCCCGAGATCTTCATGTTGCGCAGCCACGCCGGCAGGCTTTCGAGGAGCGTTTGACTCTCGCTCTTCGGCGCCACCGATTCAGGGGAGGTCGCGGAAGGGGCCGAGGGCGGTTCGGCCGCCGAGACGAGTCCCGCTCCAACGAGGAGAAGAACGCAGGCCCATTGTTTGCACGTACTGGTCATGATAGTCACTCCTTTCATTACAGCCGTAGAGCTGCTGATCCATAGAGATCACGTTGTGTGCCCGGTCGTTGCCAGATCGGTCCCGACGCATGGACCTCTCAGGTGGAACTGGTATCGGTTACTGGGATGGGGGGCATGATTAGCCATTGGCTAACAGGGGGCAGGCAAAAAAGCTGTGATAGCCAGGGAATTTCTGGGGGCGGCAGGGGAAAGAAGCCGCCTATATGAGGAGGGAACAAGGTCGGCACGTCCGGGAAGAGGGCATGTGATGACACAGGAGAAATGCGCGAGGACTGCTGGACTGGGGTGCGGCGGCGATCAGGAGGTGAGGGTGGTGACTCCCATCGCCAGGGCTCGCTTGATGAGGCCCGCCATGCTGTCCACTTCGAGTTTTCGCATGAGATGGCGACGGCAGGCGTCGATCGTCTTCGAACTGACCTCGAGCATGAGGGCAATCTCCTTGGACGTCCGTCCTTCCGCCGTGAGTTGGAGAACAGCCGATTCTCGTTCGGTCAGACGGGCATCGGAGGGTTCCCGTGCGGTGTTTCGGGACTGCGCGTACTGCGGCAGAAGGAGTTCTCTGACACCGCGGCACAAGTACGTTGAGCCGGACCGCACCGTGTTGATCGCGCGGAGCAGTTCGTCGAAGCCGTTCTGCTTGACGACATATCCGTGGATTCCGGCGCGAAACGCTTCGGCGACGAAGGCTTGGTTTCGGAAGGGGGAGAGGGCTATGATCCTGCCCTGCGGATGCGTCTGGGAGATGCGGCGTATCATGTCCATGTTCGCCGAGGTCCAGGCACCCATGTCAATGAGCACCGCTTCCGGCCGCAGACTCTGCACCAGTTCGACGGCTTCCGGGCCGCTGTTGGCCTCTCCGATGACTTCCATCATCGAATCCTGACCCAACAGGGCCCGGAAGCCGTCGCACAGAATGCGGTCCTCGGCAACAAGCACAATTCGCATGCGTCAAATTCCCCCGATAGTTGGCCCCCCCAACTCTCGGTTGCGACCGTCAATCCCTCGGCGAGCCATGTGATTCCATTCACACGCATTTTCGAAGGATCGGGGAGTTGGCGCAACGGACAAAATGCTTTAGTGGAACGGTTTTTGGCTAATTGGAGGCAGTCTGTGGCTCTTGGGAATAGGGCGGAACCCGGATGCACGACCCGCCGTTGTGGATAGCGCCGACCTTTGCCAAGGCTACTGGTCTACCGTCGTCAGCCCTTCCCGAATAGCGTATTTCACCAGTTCGGCGATGCTCGTGATGGTCAGTTTCTGCATGATGCGCCGCCGGCAGGCGTCCACGGTCTTGACGCTGGTTTCGGTGATCAGGGCGATCTCCTTGGAGGTCTTGCCGTCGGCCAGCATTCGGATCACCTCAATCTCTCGTTTGGTCAGGCGTTCCTTGGCGTGGGGATCCTGGCCCTCCTGCACGTACTCGTCCACCAGCAGGGCCGCCACCTTGGCGCAGACGTATTTCTCGCCGCTGAGGATCGTCTTAATGGCCTCGACGATCTCGGAAAACGCGTTGTCCTTGAGCAGGTAGCCGGCGGCGCCGCTCTTGAACATCTCTGAAATGAAGGTCTTCCGGAGGAACATCGACAGGGCCAGCACTTTCGTGTCGGGATACTCGCGATTGATCATCCGCGTCGCATCGATCCCGTCCATGCCCTCCATGTTCACATCCATGATCACCAGGTCGGGGCGGAGTTCCCGGACCAGCCGCAGGGCCATCATGCCGTCGCTCGCTTCTCCCACCACCTCCATGTTGGACTGTTGCTCCAGAAGCGAACGGAGCCCTTCGCGCAAGACCTGATGATCGTCAACGAGCAGAATCCTCACCGCCATCATGGCTCTCCTTCGTAGCATGCACTTCGGTCTTCAGCGGGGCGACCAGTACGAACCGGCTTCCCCGGCCCGGCTCGGAATCGATGTCGAGCGTGCCCCCGATATAGTCCAGCCGCTCGCGAATGTTGAACAGCCCCACACTGCGACCCCGGGAGGGAGACGAGAGAACCTCATCGACGTCGAACCCCGCCCCGTCGTCGGCTACGGTGACCCTAATACAGTCGATCTGGCGCCGGATGTCAAGGATCACCTCGTGGGCTTGGGCGTGCTTGATGACGTTGATCAGCAGTTCGCGGACGGACTGAAACAGCAAGACGAGCACGTCCTGTGACAGAGGTTTGGGCGCGTGGTCGTCCGAGAAGCGGTACTGAATGTGGTGTTCGCCGCGGAGCTTGTCCTCGAGCAGCTCCTCCAGTGCCGCTTCGAGTCCGAACTTGTACAGGGTCGGAGAACTGAGGTCAAACGTCAATTCCCGTACGCTCTCGATGGTGGCGTTGAGCGTGTCGCAGATGCTGCGCAGGGCTCGCGTAGAGGTGGGATCCGCGTGCTCCAGCATCTCCTGGAGCCGCATCTTCGACAGGGCCAGAGACTGGCAGGCGTGATCGTGCAGGTCCGCCGCAATGCGGCGTCGTTCCCGTTCCTCTGTCAAGGCCAGCTCGGAGGCGATGGACTTCAGCTTCTTCTGGTACGCCAGCAGTTCCTCGTTGGCCTCCTTCCATTCTGTGATGTCGCTCATGATGTGCACAGTGCCCTCCAGAGCGCCCGATGGACCGAGGATCGGGTCGACCGTGATCTCGTACCACCGATCTCCGACGCGCAACGACATGCTCTCCCGGTGCCGTGTTTGCTGCATTCGAACGATGGGACACTCTTCGATGGGGCCGCTGGTCCCGTGGACGACCTCCCAGCAGTGGTGCCCGAGAATCCGGTCGAGATCGGGGCCGAACAGCTCGGTTGTGGCGCGATTGCATCGCTGAATCCGCGATCGGCCGTCGAGCAGCCACATGACGTCCGACACCGAATCGAACGTGGTCTGCCACTGCCGCGAGACCGTTCGCAGGGCTTCCTCCGCCTCCTTGCGTTCCGACACGTCCAGGATGAAGCCCTCGAGCACGCCGGCATTGCCGGAGGCTCCATCGACTTGGCGCCCCCGCTCCCAGACCCATCGGTCCCGGCCGTCCGCCGTGACGATGCGGTACTCGATCTCGAACGCCGTGCCGGCCTGCAGCGCCTGATGGATCTGGTCGTGAACGCCTTGACGATCGTCCGGGTGGACGATCTGGTCGTATGAGATGGTTCGGTTGCCGATCAGGTCTTCGCTGGCATAGCCCGTCAGGGCCGTGCAGCCCTGGCTGACAAACAGCATGGTCCAACTGTCGTCGGCCAGGCATCGGTAGGCCATCCCCGGAAGGTTGGCCATCAGAGTGGAGAGCTTGCGCTCGCTTTCGCGCCGCGCGTCTTCGGCCTGCTTGCGGTCGGTGATGTCACTGGTGATAATGACGATGCCCAGAGGCTGGCCGGAAGCCTGTCTCATCAGACTCGCCGAGATTTCCGACGGAAACTCAGACCCGTCTCTGCGAACGAGGGTCATCGCGATGTTCTGGACCGAACCGTCGTGCTGGACTTGTGCGACCGTCTCGCGGGCCCGTTCATGGTCCTGGCGGGCGATGAAGTCGAAGGTGCTCGTTCCGAGGATCCGATCCTTGGACGGCAAAGCGAACATGCGCAGCATGGCCGGATTGCAGTCTTCGATCCGCAGATCCAGATCTGTTACGGTGATGGCGTCGGGCGAGGATTCGAAGATGCTCTCCAGCTTGGCCTTGCTCTGCTGGAGCGCCGTCTCGGCGGCCCGTCGATCCGAGATATCGACAGCGATGCAGCGCAGGCCCGCCGGCCCGCCGCCTCGGACGATGCGGGAACTGTACAACAGTACGGGAAAGGTGGTTCCATCGGCGCGCAGCGCCAGGTACTCGTGATCGTCGAAGCGCTTGCCGGTCAGGCGTTTCTGGATGTTTCGCGTGAGCCGCTCCCGATCCTCCGGGGCAAACAGGTCGAGGACCTGAAGTTCGGCCAGTTCACGAATTCCGGCGCCGAACGAGTCCTGGCCGAAGTGGTTGACGAACGTGATGTGCCCGGAACTGTCCGTCTCGATGACGGTTTGCGGCAGGAGTTCCACCAGCTCTCGGAAACGCGTCTCGCTCTCGCGCACCGCCACCTCCGCTTCCTTGCGTTCGGCGATCTCCTGCCTCAGGGCCTGGTTGGCCTCTTTCAGTTCATCGGCGCTCTCTGCGACCGCCGCCTCGAGCTGCTCGGCTCGCCGGCGGAGTTGGAAGGCCATGGCGCGATGGACGTAGCGCAGCAGCTCTTCGGGGTCGCCGGCCTTCTCAACGTACGCGAACGCCCCGAGGTTCACGGCGTCCTTGGCGGACTCGTAGGAGCTGTGGCCGGTGTTGATGATGATGCTTGTGTTGTCTGCCCGATCCCCGAGCCGGTTGAGCAGTTGGACGCCCGTCAGGTCGGGCAGCCGCAGGTCCAGCACCACCACCCGGATGTCGTCGCGATGGAGATGCTCCAGGGCCTCCGTGCCGCTGGCGCACGCGGTAACATCCAGCCCTTCCTGTTCGAGGATTTCCGTCAGAGTCCATCGCTGGGCGTCGTCGTCTTCGACGACGAGCACGCGGTGATAGGTCTCTTGCGCAGGGCATTGGGCCATCGGCGTATCCTCCCAACACACCCTATCGTCACCGGGCGCCGGGCATAGGCGGTTTGCGGTGATCTCCGGAGATCCGCCTTCCCATGATGCGACAGAGCATATCCAGAATCAAGTCAATCTCCAACGGTTTCCTGACGATCGCATACGCATTCTGTTGCACGGCCTCCTTCGCAATGGTTGCGAACTCATCGTCGAGCCCGGCGATCATGATGGCCACCACGCTCGGCGTGATCCGGCGGATGGCCAGGTACAGATCGAGCCCGTTCATGGCCGGAAGACTCGCTTCGAGGAAGATCAGATCGAACTGAATCTGTTCGACCAGCTTCAATGCGTCCTCGGGGCTCCGGGCGATGGTCACCCGGTACCCTTGTTCCCGCAGACCCTTCTGGAGAACAGCGGCGGTTTCCTCTTCATGCTCGACGACGAGAATGGCGGTGTCCGTGGCTTCCGCGACGAGGTTGATGACTCGATCGAGGTCAAGCGGCTTGGGGAGAAAGGCGATGGCGCCGTCATCGAGAGCGCTCTCTTTCAGGGCCTCGATGCTATAGGCGCTCATGAGGATGACGCGAGCGTCTTCCTGATCCCGGCGAATCTGGCGAAAGGCCTCGACACCGTCAATGCCCGGCATGCGAACGTCCATCAGGATCGCCTCAAAGCGATTCGTCCGACACAAGCCGACCGCCTCTTCTCCGCTGCCGGCTGTGGTGACTTGGTACCCTTCGTCCCGGAGAATCTCGGCCAGTGTCTTTCGCATGTTCGCTTCGTCGTCGACGATCAGCACTTTGCGGTCGGTTGCGGTTGTCTTATGGTTCTGCATGGACAATCCTCAACTCTCTCCGGAGCACGTGTCATCGAGGCAGTCGAATACGGACGGCCGCACCGTGCGGGATCCCATCGATCGCTTCAATGGTTCCACCGTGGCTCTCGATGATCTGGCGACAGATGGCCAGCCCAAGCCCCGTCCCCGAGGTCTTGGTGGTGACGAGGGGCTCGAACAACCTCTCACGCACCTCGGGAGACCAGCCCGGGCCCGTGTCGCGCACAATCAGCACGTCGAACCCGGATTCCCGCGCGGTTTCCAGGACGCAGTCGCCCTCTCCTTCGAGAGCATCGGCGGCATTGCCGATGAGATTTGAGAGGACCTGCGACAACTGGCCCTGGTCCGCCTGGACGATGAAGGGCTCCTCGGGCAGTTCGATCCGGAATCGCACGCCTTCCGGATAGACACAGCGTTTCCAGACGGCTCGCGCAATGGCGCCCACGTCGACGGGCTCCTTGTTCGGTGATCGGGCGCGCGTAATGTTCAGGAGGTTCGTGATGATTCGATCCGCCTTGATCACTTCCTGCTCGATGATCGTGATGTGGCCGAGCAGAGGCGCCTGGTCCGCCGGCAGGCGGCGCCGCAGCAGATAGCTCGCATTGCGGACCGCGCCGAGCGGATTGCGCAAGTCATGAGCGATGCTCCCGGAGACCTGGCCCAGCGCCGCCAGGCGGGTCTTGCGAACCAGTTCGTCGCGGACTCTCGCCAGCTCGGCTTCGATCTTCTGTTTTTCGTTCTCCTGCCGTTCCCGGAGTTCCTGCTCGGTTCGCTTGCGCTGTGTGATATCCTCTCCCGAACTCAACGTGCCGACAATCCTTCCTGCCTCATCGGTCAGCACGGTGTTGTGCCAGGCGATGATTCGCTCCGAACGGTCTCGGACTGTGACCGGCGTCTCCGCATACTCGGCGAGGCTCGTCTGTCCTTGCAGGAGTTTATCGAAGATGGTCCACACGTCCTGGCGCATGCGCTCCGGAACGAAGTTGGCGAACCAGTCCATCCCAAGGATTTCACGCTCGTCGTACCCGAGAATCTCGCAACCCTTCCGGTTGACCAGGCTGACTCGGCCGCTCGAATCCAGCGCGACGAACATGACGCCTGCGACGTCCAGATACGTCTGACTCCGATCCCGTTCGCGGCGCAGTTGCTCTTCGGCGCGTCGATGCCTGGTGATGTCCGTGCCGTAGACGTTCACGTGGGCCGCATTCGGAATCGGCACGATCTCGAAAGCCAGCGTCGCACCCTGGAGGTCAACCTCCAGATGTTCGGCCGAGTTGGAGGCGTGGACGCGCCGGATCGCTTCGCACCACGACGCGGGGGCGCGCCGGCCCACGGCGGTATCCATCTCGGTGAGCAGCGGGCCGCTGGCGGGATTGGCGTAGAGTATCGTGCCGGCGTGATCGATTCTCATGACGGGCCACGGGTTCTCCGAGGGGAATCGCGCCACGCTCTCGATCTCCTGCCGGGCTTTGTGGTATTCGGTGATATCCTGAAACGTCCCCCTCATCTCCACGCACTTGCCGTCGCGCATCACAGGCCGGCCCAGCACGCGACAGCACAGTGGCCGGCCCTTGGCGGTGTGGGCCTGGAGTTCGAGGTCGAAGGGCTCTCCGCGTTCAATGGCTCGGCGATAGGCCTCTTCCAGACGACGACGGTCTTCCGGACGGTAGTAGTCCAGGTGCTCGTCGACTCCCGGCACAGGGTGTCCCGGCTCGATCTCGATGATGTCGTACAGGGCTCGGGTCCAGGTTGCCTTTCCGCTCGCCAGGTCATGCTTCCAGCCTCCGATGCGTGCGATCATTCCCGTTTCATTGAGGATGGCTTCGCTCTCTCGGAGGACTTCCTCGGCCTTTTTGCGATCCGTCACATCTCGGACGATGGCCTGAACACAGAGTCCGGCGGGCAAATGGACGGCGTTGAGGCTCACCTCCGTGTGGAAGGGGGTTCCATCGTGGCGCAGGTGTTGCCATTCGAATCGCTGGGGGGTTCCATCGAAGGCTGCGGCAACATACTCGGTGGCTTTGCTGGCGGATTCGCACCCATCCGGCTGCACGCGGGGCGACACGTCTTCGGGCCGCCGACCGAGGATCTGCTCCGGCGTGCATCCGAACATGGCCAGGATGGTCGAGTTGCATTCCGCGAATCTGCCGTCTCGCAGAATGAAGATCCCGTCGTTGGCGGCTTCAAAGAGAGTACGGTATCGTTGTTCGCTTGTCCGCAGCATCATGTCCTGCTGCATCTGTTCCGTGACATCGCGTGCCACGGCATACGTCACGCCGCGCTCCGGCATCGGGTGCGACATCCAACTGAGCCAGCGGTAGGATCCATCTTTGTGTCGGTAGCGGTTCTCAAAATTGATGACCATCTGGCCGTTTTGCAGTTTCTCCTCGATGACGGCTCTTGTCTGAGCGACATCGTCGGGGTGGATAAGATCGAGAAACGACCGGTTCCGCAACTCCTCTTGCGTGTATCCTAACGTCCGCTCGAACGCCGGATTGACCTTGACGAAGGTGGCCGTATGGATGTCCGCGATGCACACCATATCCAGGGAAAGATCGAAGAGGCTTTGCAGCTCCTCTTCCGCCGCCTTGCGCGCGGTGATGTCCAGCACGGTGAACAGGACCCCCTCGGACAGATCGTCGGGGTCCAACGGAGTGGACGTCAGCAGGACGTAGATGATGCCGCCGTCTTTGCGCCGCCATCGCGTTTCGACGGTGCCGCACTCGGCGACCGGCCGATACGCCTGCCGGCCGACGTGGTCGTAATCGTCGTCATTGAGGTACAACATGCGGGCGTCTTTCCCGAGGAGTTCCTCCAGGGAGTAGCCGACCATTTCGCACAGCCGATCGTTGACATCCTGCATGATGCGGTTGGTCACCAGACCGATACCGATCGTGGTCGAGCGGTAGATGCCCCGAAGGCAGGCCTCCGTCCGTGGCGCTTGGCTCGCTCGCCTTGGGCCTGCTTGTTGCCCGTGTCGCTGGTCGCTGGCCGCCGAAGCGGTCAGATCGTCGGCACGAGCGGGAATCCTATCCGTGGAACTCTGGCGACCATCCATTGTGCTTTCCCGAAACGAGAAGCCATGCCCCATAACCGAGTGAGGTGGCTCGCCATGATGAATCGCGGTGCCCCATTGTCTGTGTCCCCTACATCTTCCCTCTCTTTATCGTGGTTTCGCGTTCGGTGTCAACACAATATCGCCGTGCGCGATCACCTTTTTCACGCCGGTGACGTCTCCTGGCGTGAGGGCATGGACGGTGATGCTTGACCTTATTGTTCTGAAA
>CAZNSM010000187.1:0-3190 GCA_964575615.1 uncultured Pirellulales bacterium
ATCCGCCGGGCCATCCGCTCCGGCGACGGCCGCAGCTCGCTGCTGGTCTCACCCCGCTGCTGCCGCCTGATCGAGGCGTTGCAGTGCTACCACTACCCCGACGCCGGTCCCGCCGCCTCCGGCGAGTTGCCGCTCAAAGACGGCGTCCACGACCACCCCATCGACGCCCTGCGCTACTTCTTCGTCAACGTCCAGCACCCCCGCCAAGCCACCACCCGCCGGTATTGACCGGCAGGGGCCATGGAGACGACACGTGAAGGAATCTTCTGGAATTCAGAAGAATTCTCTTGCACTCTGCCGATATATTGACGTATACTTCTATAAGACTGAAGGAGGTGAATCATGCGAATCGGGGAAAGACTGCGCCATGCGCGCACCGCTATAGGTTACACCCTGGACAAGGTTTCCGCAGCCACCAATATCGGACAGTCCTCGCTTTCTGAGTTCGAGAACGACAAGAGAGAACCGCGGTTCTCCCAATTGAGCCGGTTGGCCGAACTCTACAGAAGGCCACTGGAGTTCTTCCTGAGCGAAGAAGGGCCGGTTGAAAGCACCATGCTCTGGCGCGATCCTCCCGAAGCGGAGGACCAGACCAAGGAGGTCCAAGGCCAATTCCGCCAACTCTGTGAGCAATACCACAGGCTCGAAATGCTCTACGGCCAGCAGAGGAATGTCACCTGGCACCTGCCTGGCGCCAAACGAGACGCGTTCACATTCAGAGATGCCAGCTTGCTGGCAGACGAGTTCGGAAGGAAATATCTGCTCGGCGACATACCGAGCGCATCGCTCAAACAGGTCTTGGAGGAGAAGTTCGGGGTGAAGATATTCCACCTGGATTTCCCGGGTAGCGCGATCTCCACGTGGTCGCGAACCTGGGGCCCTGCCGTTCTCCTCAACTCGACGAACAAGTTGTGGCGGCGCAACTTCGATCTGGCTCATGAGCTCTTCCATCTCCTCACCTGGAGCGTCTTCAGAGACACCAACTGCGCCAGCGGTGAGCCCGAAGAACACGAGGAGAAACTGGCGAACGCGTTCGCCAGCCGACTGCTTCTGCCCACCGACTCCGTCAAGTCGCGAATAGAGCAATCTGTCGGCGCCGGGGGCAAGATCAACATGGAGGCGTTGGACGAGATTGCGCGGGAGTTTGCGGTGTCATTGGAGGCCCTGCTCTGGCAGCTGGTGTATCTGTACAATACTCCAGTCGAAGATATCCAAAAGTACGTTGAGCAGGCACGGCGGATCAGAATCACGCGGCCACCGCGACAAACAGATCAACCGGATCGTTTGCCGGAACGCTATTGCAGTCTTGCGATCAGGGCACTCAACGATGGAAGGCTGTCCCTGCTCCAATTCGCCAAATACATGGGACTCAGCTACAAGAAGGCACAGGAATACGTGATGGACGAGGGAGGCCTGAAGGATGACGAAGTGGCAATTCCTGTTGCTTGATGCCGGACCGATCATTAAGCTGTTTGAGCTGAACCTCTGGGGTGAATTCATCAATCGATGCGACGTCACCATTTGCAGAACTGTGATGGACGAAGCCAAGTGGGCTAGCCAGGAATTGCGGGATATCCCCATCGACTTGAACAACGACATGAGTGAAGGTCGTGTGCGCGTCGAGGAGGTGGAGCTCGCTGCGGTCAAACAGTTTCACGACAGACTCGGTCCCTTGTATGGTCCCACCGTCCATGATGGAGAGAAAGAGACCTTAGCATTCTTGTGCAACTCACCCGAGCCGTGGGTCGTATGTACTGCTGACGGAGCTGTCTTCAGGACGCTCGGTTGGCTGGGCAGGGCTGGACAAGGCGTCTCGCTAGAGGAAGTGTTACGGCAGATCGGACTTAGGCGCCCTGTCGAATGGAAATACACGGAGAGATTCCGTTAGAGATACACAGGCTTGGGCCAAACAGACGCGATTCAACAATAGGACTCGCCATATCTCACTCCCCTTCGGGCAACGCCCTGCGCTACTTCTTCGTCAACCACCAGCACCCCCGCCACGCCACCCCCCGCCGCTATTAGGGCGCAGGTGCGATCGGCGTTGACGGTGTGACCTGTCTTCCTGGCGACCTTTTCACTTGTCATGCCGAGCGGAGCCGCCTTGCGCCGAGGAGGGCGAGGTTGAACCTGTAGGGGTGATCCCGACATGCATCGGGACGTCGCCCTTGCCTGTGAGCGATCAATGCCGGGCGTGTGACAAATTGTGTTGCATTCGACAGGCCGGCATGGGTAGAATTGAGGGCCTGGAGGCATCCTCACGGGTATTTCCTTCCGGATCCGTGAGGGAATGAAGGAGGTTGGGGCAACACCCCGCAAGCAGAGGCAGTGACGCGGAGTTCTTCAGTGAGTCGGTCGTGGGTGACAGAATCCGACGCAGCATCCGGCCGCACCATCGGTATGCGCCGGCAATGCACCAGACCCAACGGCATTCCCTCGACCGATCTGCATCGGTCGAATCACACGAAAGCGCAAGAATCATCGTCTTGGAATTTCTGTGAAGGAGGATTGTCATGCATCAGAGACTTCGTAGCGTAGTCCTTGTGGCCTGTGTCGCGGGCCTGGGCCTGGCGAGCGTCGCCGGGGCGGCAGACCCGAGCCTCGTAGGCTGGTGGAGATTCGACGAGACTTCCGGCAGCGTCGCGGCCGACTCCTCGGGAAACGGCAACGACGCCACGCTGTACGGCGGCCCGCAATGGGTCACCGGCACTCTGCGCGGCGCCGTCCAGATCGACGGAGGGGACGACTATCTCGAGGCCGCTCCATCGGAATCGCTGAATGTCACCGGCAGCGCCATCACGCTGACCGCCTGGGTCTATTTCGACGACGTCAGCGTCGTCCAGATCATCCTGGCCAAGGTGTTCAACAACACGATCCACACCAGCCCGTACTTCTCGTATGGCCTGCACATCCTGTCCAACGGGCGAGGACGGTGCTGGCTGTCGCTGAAGAGCAATGCGGAGTCGTTCGCCATGGCGCCGACCGGAACCGTCAAGGCCCAACGATGGCACCACATGGCCGGCGTCTACGACGGCGCCCAGATTCGACTGTACCTCGACGGGCAGATCGTGGCGACCGCCAACGCGACCGGCGACCTCAACGCCTATCCCGACACGATCTATCGCATGGGCAATAACGGCGGCCTGACCGAGCCGATGGGCGGCATGCTGGACGACATCCGCATCTACAA
>CAZNSM010000187.1:3290-4736 GCA_964575615.1 uncultured Pirellulales bacterium
GAGCCGCAGCCGGCTCCCGGCGCAACCGATGTCCCGGTCGAGACGATTCTCGATTGGCGCGGTGGACGCGACGCCGCCTCGCATGAGGTCTTCCTCGGCACCGATCCGGCGGCGCTCGCCGTGGTCGACGCCGTCACCGAGACGCAGTACGACCCCGGCACGCTCGACCTGGGCACCACCTACTACTGGAGGATCGATGAGGTCAACGAGGCCGCCGACCCCGCGAGGTGGGAGGGCGAGGTCTGGAGCTTCTCCACGCTGGAGTGCTTCGTCGTGGACGACTTCGAGAGCTACACCAACGACATCGACGCCGGCAAGGCGATCTTCCAAACCTGGATCGACGGCTACGAGGACGACTCGAACGGCTCGCAGGTCGGCTATCTGGACGCTCCGTTCACCGAGCGCACCATCGTGCACGGCGGGGCGCAGTCCATGCCGCTGCTGTTCGACAACACCTCGGCCGCAACGTCGGTGGCGGACCTGGAACTCGACGGACAGGATTGGACCCGGGCGGGCATCCAGAGTCTCGTTCTGTTCTTCCGCGGCGATTCCGAAAACACCGGCGGGCAATTCTACGTGGAGATCAACGGCGCCAAGATCGTCTATCCCGGCGCGGCCAACGTCCTGACCCGGCCGGTCTGGAAGCAGTGGAACATCGATCTGGCTTCGGTGGGCGGGAACCTGCGCAATGTCACGAGCCTGAGCGTCGGCGTCGACGGCGGCGGTTCCGGCCTTGTGTACGTTGACGACATCCGGCTGTATCGATCGGCGCCGCCCCTGCCGACGCCGGAAGACCCCGGCACGACCGGCCTGCTGGCCTGGTACACCTTCGACAACGGCGCCGCCGATAGCTCCGGCAACGGCTACAACGGCACGCTGCTCGGCGACGCCCAAACGTTGAATGGACAGTTGGTCCTGGACGGCGTGGAGGACGCGGTGACGGTGCCGCGGATCGGCGGTCCGTCTGCGACGTTCAGCACGTTCAGCTACGCGATGTGGGTCAACCCCAGCACATCTGTGACCTCGATCGCGTATTCCGGCGGGCTGAACAGCGACGGCTGGAGCGCCGGAGGCGTGCACTTCAAGTTCCACAACGGCGTCCTGAACGTCGGCATCAACGGCCTCGGAACCGGCGACCTCGACGGCACGACCATCGTCCCCGTCAACGTATGGACCCACATCGCCCTGACGGTCTCGCCGACCGAAATCGTCATCTACATGAACGGCCAACAGGAGGACTACCGCGCCATCGGCGCGCCGCTGACCAACTTGACTTTGGGCGGGACCCTCGGCGCCTGGAGCGACAGCGGAACGATTGACCGCGAAATGCCCGGGAAGATGGACGACGTCCGCATCTACGACCGGGCCCTGTCCGCCGGCGAGGTCCTGTACCTGGCCGAGCTATAGTTCGCCGTATTTGATCACGACGGGTGGCAGCCTCAAAGC
>CAZNSM010000187.1:4836-9770 GCA_964575615.1 uncultured Pirellulales bacterium
GCTGCCCTTGCAAAACCGAGCGGGCAAGCTATGATAACGGCCATGTGAAGATGGTTTCGTGCGTGTATGCCCGCTGTTCGAGGTGCGATTGGAAAGCTCATTGAAGACGTACGTCCCGCTGACGCGGATCCAGAAGCTCATCGGCAAACGGATGCTGGCGTCCAAGCGCACCAAGCCCTGCTTCTACCTCGAGCGCAAGGCCGACGTCACGGAGCTGCTGGCGCAGCGCCACGCGCTGAGCAAACTCCACGGCGTCAAGATCACCAGCAACTCGTTTCTGATCCACGCATTGGCCCTGGCGGCCCGGCAGTATCCGCTGGTGCTGGGCCGGCTGCGGAACGACGACGCCTCTCTCGATTCGGCGATGATCGACATCCCCAACGAGATCAACGTCGGCTTCGCGGTCAACAGCCCCCAGGGTCTGGTGGTGCCCGTGGTCAAAAACGCCGACCGCAAGACGCTCGCCCAGATCGCCGACGCCGAGCGGACGCTGACGCAAGACGCGCGAAGCAACCGGCTGAGCCTCGAAGAGATCGAAGGCGAGACGATCGCGATGAGCAATCTCGGCGCCTACGACATCGATACGTTCGTCGGCATCGTGCCGCCGGCGGCCAGTACCATCCTCGCCGTGGGCAAGGTGCTGCACAGCATCGTCCCGGCGAACGGCCATTACGAGGTTCGCAAGCAGATGAGCCTGTCGCTGGCGGTCGATCATCGCATCGCCGACGGCCTGTACGCTGCGAAGTTCCTCAACTACATCGCAGAACATCTGAACGATCCCGAACGCCTGAAATAGGAGGACCTGCCATGAACAGTCCCACTCGAACGATCATCGGTTTCAGTTTGCTCGCCCTGCTGCTGGCTACGACACCGGCTGCCACTCTCGCCGCCGAGCCGACGGTCGAGGTGCTCTGGCCCGCCGGAGCGCCCGGCGCCAAGGGCGCCGCCGACGGCGACATCCCCAAACTGACGATCTATCTGCCGGACAAGGACAAGGCGACCGGCGCGGCCATCGTGATCTGCCCCGGCGGCGGATACGGCCATCTGGCGATGGACCACGAAGGACATCAGATCGCCCAGTGGCTGAACTCCTTCGGCGTCGCGGGCTTCATCCTCCAGTACCGCCACCGCAACAGCGGCGCCGGCTACGGCCACCCCGCTCCGCTCCAGGATGTCCAGCGGGCGATTCGCACAGTGCGCAG
The DNA here is from genome assembly GCA_964575615.1 of uncultured Pirellulales bacterium. Classification (GTDB taxonomy): domain Bacteria; phylum Planctomycetota; class Phycisphaerae; order Sedimentisphaerales; family Anaerobacaceae; genus Anaerobaca. The sequence continues at coordinate 6,039 of CAZNSM010000187.1, forward strand.
CGGCGCAGATCGGTGGGATGTGAAGCCCGATCGCATCGGCGTTCTGGGCTTCTCCGCGGGCGGGCATCTGGCGTCGACCGCCGTGACGCACTTCGACGACAAAGTGTATGACCCGCGCGACGAGATCGACCAAGCCGGCGCCCGGCCCGACTTCGGCGTGCTGATTTACCCGGTGATCTCCTTCGTCGAACCGTTCACGCACGTTGGCTCGCGCCAGAACCTTCTCGGAGCCGACGCCGGCAAAGAGCTGATCGAGAAATTCTCCAACGAACGGCAGGTGACCGCGCAGACCCCGCCGTGCTTCCTGATCCACACCTGGGAGGATACGGCCGTGCCGGCCGAGAACAGCGTCTACTTCTACCTCGCCATGCGAAAGGCCAGAGTGCCCGTCGAGATGCACCTGTTCGCCAAAGGCCCGCACGGCTTCGGGCTGGGCCAGAAGATCGAAGGCACCTCCGCCTGGCCGACCCTCTGCCAGAACTGGATGAAGGTCTCCGGCTTCCTCGGCCAGTAGAATTGCAGCGTGGCACTCGTCACTGCGAGCTGCCGGCTCCGTCCGACGCAGGTGGCACCGGCTCGTTCGGAGCGTCGCTGCCGGCGTGCGATTCCTGCGACCGGCGGGGCGGGGGGATCGGATAGCTCTTCAGCGGGGGCGGGCTGTACCGTCGCGCCAGCGGCGGATGGATCTCGCGAATCTCGATCGGCGCCGATTCGGAGCCTTCGGCCTGCGACTCCATCGCGCTGTCGTCTTCGGCCTGAACCGGCAGCTCGGATTCGGCGGGTGGCAGCCTCAAGTCCGATCCCGATGCAGATCGGGATGGGGATGGTTCCACGTATTCGGAGTCGGCCGGTGCCGATGGCGGCGTTTCATGTCCCCCGCCGGACCAGGACTGAAGCTCCGACTCGACGATAGCCTCGACGTCGTCGGAAGGGTTCGCGTCGGCGTCAAGCGAAACCGGCTCTTCGACCTCCCCGAGCAAACCGTCCATCTCATCGGAGGTCAGGCCGGCCTCCGGGTCAACCGTGGCCGCCTTGGGTTCCCACTCGACGCGCGCGGCTTCCGCCGGAGCAACCCGGGCGGCGGGCTCGACCTCGGGCGCCGGTTCCTGCGCCGCTTGCGACTCGGCGCCGACTTCCGCCTCGGACTCGACGCCCAGGAAGAACCGTGCGACGCGCCGGTAGTCCTCGGCGCCGTTGCAGGTGGGGTCATACTCGAAGATGGTCTGGCCATAGCTGGGCGCCTCGGCCAGCTTGATATTGCGCCGGATGAACGTCGGCACCAGCCGCGCATCGGCCCACGCGCACGCCGAGCCGCGCGCGTTCTCGAGGAACCGCTCGATGTCCGCACGCACCTCGTTCGGCAGCGACGCGCGCGTGTCGAACATGCACAGCAGCACGCCGCTGACCTTCAGGTCGCGATTGATCCGCCGGTTGACCAGATCGACCGTCTGGAGCAGTTTGCCGAAGCCCTGAAGCGCCAGGAAGTGCGGCTGGAGCGGGATCAGCACCTCCTGAGACGCCGCCAGCGCGTTGAGCGAGAGCAGCCCCAGCGACGGCGCGCAGTCGATCAGGCAGAAGTCGAACCGGTCCTGGCTGGCCTGCATCGCCTCGCGAAGGATGATCTCCCGGCCGACCACGCTGACCAGTTCGGTCTCGGCGCCGACCAGATCGATATTGGCGCCCAGCAGCCAGAGATTGGAGCGGACCATCATGAGGCTCTGCTCGAACTCGGCGGACTGCATCAGCACTTCGTACGAGCCGGGACGCACCGCCTGAGGCTCGATGCCCAGATGGATCGTCAGGTGCGCCTGCGGATCGAGATCGATGACCACGACCCTCTGCCCCAGAGCCGCCAGGGCCGCCGCGGTGTTCGCGGTCGTGGTCGTCTTGCCCACGCCGCCCTTCTGATTCAACACTGCAATCGTTCTCAACGTGCCGACCTCGGCTTGTCTTCCATGCGCTGCGGGTTCGTGTTGAGTTTCTTCAAAACCGCGTCGAGCACGCCGTTGACGAACGGGCCCGACTTCTCGGTACTGTACTTCTTGGCCAGCTCGATGGCCTCGTTGATCACCACCTTGGGCGGGATGTCGCTGCAGCACTTCAACTGATAGACCGCCAGGCGGAGGATGCTCTTGTCCACGGGCGAAAGACGCGAGAACTGCCAGCGGATGGTCGCGCTGACGATCAGCTCGTCGCACACCTCGACGTGCTCCCACGTCCCTTGGGTCCATTCCCACGCCAGTTTGCGGGTGCGCTCGTCCGGCTCGTTGACGGTGAAGAACTCGCCCATCAGACGCGGGAGCAACTCGCCCCCCTGAACGTCCAACTGATAGAGCGCCTGGATCGCCAGCTCTCTGGCCCGTGTTCGTTTGTCAATATGCATCCCGATGCGAGCGTCCTTGCACAAAAGTGCGGTTGCCGCGACTAGATCTGCTCCATGACGCTGGTCATTTCCATGGCGGTCATGGCGGCGCTGGCGCCGGCGTTGCCCAGCTTGGTGCCGGCCCTCTCGACCGCCTGTTCGAGCGTTTCGCAGGTCAGCACGCCGAAGACTGTCGGGACCGACGTGTCGTAGTTGATCTGCCCGATGCCCCGAACGACCTGCTGGAAGACCGCTTCGTAGTGTCCGGTCTGACCCCGGATGACGGCGCCCAGGCAGATCACCGCGGCGAACTTGCCGCTGTCGGCCAGCTTCTTGGCCGCGACGGTGATCTCGCAGGCGCCCGGAACCCAGACCACCGAGATCTGCTCGTCGGAGGCGCCGTGACGCTGGAGGCAATCGATGGCCCCGCCGAGAAGCTTCGACGTGATGAACTCGTTGAACCGGCTGACGACGATGCCATACCTGCCCTTGCCGGCTGTGATCTGGCCTTTGATTTCCTGGATCATGATCTGGACTCTCCACGCTCTCGGCCGGTCACGCCGACCGATCATACAAAACGGACCCTTCCCGCCTTGTCACTTTACCGGCTTATTATAGGATGCTTGCGGGCGCGTTTCCACAAAAACCCCTGCCGCCGCCGCCGGCCCGCTCGCAAACAGTCGCAACACCTTATCCACAAACATTTTACGTCGCCGAGAATTGACCCGCCTTGCGTCTGGCGCGCAAGACAACGGCGGCACCTGCGATCCGGTGCCGCCTCATGGGGAACTGCTCTGAAGGGGTCTTTATGACGGTCAACTGCCGCGGATTTCGATGCGTTTCGGTTTGGCCTCTTCCGGCTTGTTGATGCGGACGGTCAGCACACCTGCGTTCATCTCAGCGCTGATGTGGCCGGCGTCGACGTCGTTGGGCAGCGTGAACTCACGCCGATAATCGCCGATTCGCGTCTCCCGGTAGACCGGTGTCCCGGACTCCTCGGGTTCGACCTTGCCTGTGACGATCAGCGTGCCTTTGTCGACGGTGATGTCGGCGTTCTCTTTCCGGACGCCGGGCATATCGTAGCGCAGAATCAATCCGTCCGGCGTTTCGCTGGTGTCCACCGGGGGCACGAAATACTGTTGCGTCTGCTCTTCTCTTCGCGTCACCGCCGCCTGCTGCGGCCGGGTAATCTCCTGCTGATTCGGTGCCATAGCTCTCAACCTCCCATCAAACGATAACGGTCCTGTCGTCGCCGTTGGGTCCTCTTACGATGCAATCTTGATCTTCTTGGCCTTCGCCTCTTCGGCCTTCTCCATGTACACGCGCAGCACGCCGTCGCGGTACTCGGCCTTGACCGAGTTCGTATCGAC
>CAZNSM010000188.1:0-9737 GCA_964575615.1 uncultured Pirellulales bacterium
ACAATCCGTTTACGCAGGATATGAAGCGATTCATCCGCACGGACCTGGGCCGGGCGAATCAGTTGGGCGACGGCGCGCCGCTCGTCTGGCTGTACCATCCGAAATGCTGGAAAGACGTGAAGGTGCGCGAGGCGGTGTGGCGCGGTCCGGCTACCGATTTCGTCGAGGTAGCCGAAGGACAGCCGGGGGATGTGCTGGAGATTCCGAAGGCTCAGACGGATCTGACGGAGTGCCGCAAGGAGTTCTTCCGTGTCCTGACCGATCCGGAGCTCTACCGCAAGTGAGGAGGTCCGATGGCAACGGGGGGCGATTGCGAGCAAGGCCTGGCGTCTGAGCGGATGCAGGAAATCCGGCGGCAGGTGGTTTCCGGTTCCCCTGCGCCAAGGTCGGCGGAGCGTCGAGTCGTGCGGCGCTATGGCCGGCGAGACATGCGATTTGTCTCGGCCACAGGGGTGCGCGTGTTGCTCGGGGCCTCGGAGGCGTACCCGGAGATGCTCGGCGCCATCGATTCGGCTGCCGATCACGTCGAACTGGAGACGTATATCCTGCGGGCCGATGAGACGGGCCGGGCCTTTCAGCAGGCGCTGATCCGCGCGGCGCGGCGCGGAGTCCGCGTTCGCCTGCTGTATGACTGGTTTGGGTCGCTCACGCTGCCCGGACCGTTCATTCGCGAACTCCTCGATGCCGGCGCATCCGTGCGGGCCTATAACCCGTTGGTGTGGCGCCGCTCGATCTGGGCGGTCAGTCACCGCGACCATCGAAAGATTCTCATTGGTGACGACCAGGTCTCCTTTACCGGCGGCCTGAACATCGGCGACGAATACAAAGGCGCACTCGACGGCGGTCCGGAATGGCGCGACACACAGGTTCGCCTGGACGGTGCGGAAGTGGCCGCCGAGATGCTTGATCTTTTCCACTACGGGTGGCGGCGAGCCACGCCCTACGACAAGACGCTGAAGCGCAGACATCGACTCAAGTCGAGCGTTCGGCGGCGGATGATGGCCCTGGCCGATCGCAAGGATCGACCATCCGGCCGCCTGGGCGAGGAAGTGGCGATTCCGGTGAGTATCGTCGGTAACGAGATCTTACGTCGTCGTCGACAGATTCACCGCGCTTATGTTCGGGCCATCTGCGGCGCGCAGCGTTACGTTCTGATCGAAAACGCCTATTTCATTCCCAGCCGGGCGGTTCGCCGGGCGCTGGTCAGAGCGGCCCGACGCGGCGTGTTTGTCGGTGTCGTGGTTGGCGCCCGCAGCGACGTGCCCATCGTGACCTGGGCCGCGCGCTGGCTGTACGATCGGCTTCTCAAGGGTGGGGTGCGCCTGTTCGAGTGGCCCCTCAGCGTGTTGCACGCCAAGACCGCCGTCATCGACGACGCGTGGTTGATTGTCGGCAGCTACAATTTCGACCGCCGCAGCCTGCTGCACCAACTGGAAAGTGTGGCGGTGGTCGCCGATGCGGATGCCGCGATCCGACTGCGGGACCGGACGCTCGCCGATATCGCCTGTTGCCAGGAGGTTGCTCTTGGGACGCATCGTCGACGTCCCTGGTGGCAGAAGGCGCTTCAATACATGGCCTACCTGTTGCGTCACTGGCTTTGAGACACTGCGGGAGCATGTGTGCCGCAGGACGCTCGTGGAGGAAAAAGAAAAGGGCAACCCAGAGGCCACGAAGGCCATCGTCTACAAGAGGCGAGGTCCTCAGAAGGCGCTCCCACGTCGTGTGGGAGCACGCTCTGTGGGCCCCTGGATTGCCACGGTGCGGGGCTATGGAAATAAGAAATCAGCACAGTTCATCGACAGTGACCGGCGGTGGGGCGTCTGCACCTTTTCGGGCCGCCACGTGTTGTCTCTGCCGCCATCGATCCGTTTGTCCATCGCCGGCGCGTCCATCTCACGGGACGGCGACGAAGGTGTCGCGCAGCCCTCCAGCCACCCTGTGCGAAGGGCTGCGCAACAGAGAGTGAGAGATAAGTAAGAGAGAGAGCGAGGTAATCGTTTTCCACGAGCCCGACGCGCGTGATGAGCGACCGATTCCGAATGCGTAGCTTCAAGGGATCGGCGGTCTGCCCTCGCAGCGGGAGATCGATTCCCAAGGGGAGCGACGGCGCAGAGTCCGGGCGACGAAGGACTGGGGTTGGAAGCACGCGTCTTGTAGCGTTCCGGCAACGATTGGCCGGAATCCCGACGCGAGGTGAAACGGCCGCCTTGTGGGGTCGTCCTCGCCCTTTCATTGTCCTTGCACGGAGCACCGAAAGAGCCTGGGTCTACCGTCCGCATCGCAAGCGGTGCGGACCCCAGCGCCGACAGTGCTGCTGTCCATAAGCATTTCGCGTGTGCGATCATGCCTCTGCCTCCAACCAGAGGCTCTCCTCCTTGAACACACGGTCCTGCGGCCAAATCCGCCAAGGCGATCAGGAATGGCCTCCTCCATACGTGAGGACCATGTGAGTTTTCGCCACCTTCTTACACGCTCCCGGCAACAATGTCAAGAGAAAACTTGGCAAAATGGGCGGGAAGGGCAGTTCTTTTCGGACGTGGCACGGCGCAGCGCCGATGGCGCGCACCGTTCGCGAAGCGCAGAACTCCTGATCCGGGATCCTACCTGACCATGACCTGGCCGGCGTCGGCGACAAGAACCTGCCCCGTAATCGCGCGTGCCTTGTCCGAACAGAGGAACACGATGGCGTCGGCGATGTCCTGGCCCTTGATCTCCCGCTTCAGCGCCGTCTTGCCGACGTAGTAGGGGATGACTTCTTCGGGTTTGATCCCATATTTTCTCGCGCAAACCTTGATGTATTCGGGGTTCCAGATTTTGGAGCCTTCGAACACGTTCCCCGGCGCGACGCAGTTGACGCGAATGCCGTGCTCTCCCAGTTCGAGGGCCCAGCCTCGGGCCAGATGCAATTCGCCGGCCTTCGTCGCGTTGTAGGCAGAGTTGTTCCTGCTGGCGTCGAGGCCCGACTTGGAGCTGAGATTGATGATGCTGCCTCCGATCCCCTGCTCGATCAGGATGCGTGCGGCCTGACGGGCCATGAGGAAGTACCCGGTCAGGTTGACTTCCAGGGCCATCCGCCACTTGTCCACCGGCATGTCCACCAGCGCGTAAGGCGGGGCCAGTCCCGCGGCGTTGACCACGATGTCCAGGCCGCCCCAGTGAGCCAGCAGCGCCTCGAACGCCTTCTGCACGCCGGCCTCGCTGGTGACATCGCAGGGGACGACCATCGTCTGGCTCGTCGGCCGTTCGGCGGCGATCCTCTGGGCGGTTTGCAGGGCGGCCTCTTCGTCGAGGTCGGCCAGCGCGACCATAGCTCCCGCTCGCGCCAGGCCGACGGCAATGCTCCGGCCCAGTCCGCTGCCGGCCCCGGTCACGATCGCGATGCGATTGAGCAATTCGCCCGGTCCCTCGCCGCTGACGAGCTTCTTGCGGAACGCTTCCGACTCCCAGTTGTTGATGAAGTTCTGTTCGCGGGCAGTCAGCGCGAGGACGCCGCCCATCCGGGCCGTGTGCATGCGCACCTTCAGGCTCGTGTCGGTAATGTCCGCGATCAGTCCGGCCACGTTCTTCTCGGCCGCGACGAACAGCCCCAGACCCTTGACGACGAACGCCGCCGGGGTTTTCTGCCCGCGCTGGGTCAGCGACCGAATCCGCCGGGCAATCGCCTCGGCGCGAACTGCTTCCACCCACATCGCCGAACCGTTGGCGTAGACCAGTTCGTCCGGATTCAATGCGGGCGTTGCCAGCAGTTTGGCCGCCTTGCGGTGGGCCACGAACGCGGCAACGGCTTCATGAGTTGGATAGTAGCTGACCGGCAGGTATTGGCCGGTGGCTTCGAAGACCGCCTTTCGGATTGCCAGTTTCGCTCCGGCGATGCTGGCCGCCGAAGCGAGCGCGACCTTGCCAACCTTGAGCGGTTTCAGCCCGTTCGTACAGAGGGTGATGACCCGCTTGACGAGCCGTATCGCGGCGTCAGCGCTGCCGGCGGTGACGAACAGGCCGTGCTTCTCCAGGAACAGGACGCTGGGCTTGCGCCCGTGTTCCTGCTCGTATTCCGCTACGAGTCTGGCGATCTTCCTGGCCAGCATGTAGCCCGGATCGGTGTAGGGCACCCACAGGGGGGTGATTCGTTCGTCGGCAAACACCTTCTCGAGCGCCGCCCGTCCCTTCCGGGCGCTGACGTAGGCCGCCACCACGAGCGGATGCAGATGGATCACGTGGGTGTCGAGCAGGGCGTGCAGATGGGCCTCGACCGAAGGACGCGCGCCGCCCGTGACGTTGTCGTCACAGGACAGCAGCAGGCGGTTGACGACCTCGGTTTCCCGCCGGATCGCGTCCATCTTGCCGAGAGTCTTATCGCTGAGAATCGACAGCACCGATTCGATGCGCAATCGCCGCCAGCCGCGTTCGGCGCTCATATCCTTTAGCGCGGTGCCGCTGGCCTTGATGTACATGTACCTGCCGTCGGCCGTCTTGACTGAGGTGTTGCCGCCGCCGCCCAGAACCAGTTCGGGGTCCTTGCCTGTGGTCGTCGATATCTTGATCAGGTCTGCTAATGCCTTGTCCATCCGAGTTGGTTTCCTGAATCCGAGAGTTAAGAACCGTTGCGAAGGGGTCATTATTAGCACATTGCTTCGCTCGTGTCTACGGTGTTCCGGGTGCGTCGCCGAAGTGTCTGTGCAGATTTCACGGCAAGCCCATTCAGGCGTAGAAAGCCTTGTGTGGCAGCCTCAAGCTCGAAGAGCTTGGGGATGGTGGTATTCGCAAGGGCCGTGCGCACCGCACGTGCCAACCAGAATCGCCATCCCCAAAGCTACATTGCACTACGCTTTGAGGCTGCCACACGGCTGCCAGGATATTTTCACACACACGCCGACGTCGCAGGCTACTGCCGATCGGGGTGGGCGCCCCATTCGTGGCGTCGGGCGGGGTCGAAGAAGGGGTTGATCTGTGGCATCGCCGCGCCGACGGACCGTCGCCATTGGGCCAGCTTGATCTGGAGCTCCAACGCTGTGCGTGGAGAGACAACGGACAGATCGGTCTGCTCGCCGGGATCGTCTCGCAGATTGTACAGTTGCGTGGCGCCGGTCTCGAAGGACTCGATCAGCTTCCAGTCGCCTTCGCGGACTGCGCCGGCGGGTGTCGAATGATGGTAGTGGGGATAGTGCCAGTAGAGGGCGCGGTCTTCGAACGGGTCTTTCTGTCGCAGCAGAGGGATGAGGCTTTGGCCATCGAGCACCTGTCCGGCCGGGGCGGCGGCCCCGGCGATTTCCAGCAGGGTCGGGTAGAAGTCCACGCTCGTCACCGGGGTGCTGCACAAGCCTCTTGACCGGACGATGCCCGGCCAGCGCACGATCAACGGCACGCGGATGCCCCCTTCGTACAGCGTCCCCTTTTCGCCCCGCAGCGGGGCGTTCGTCGTCACGATCGGGCCTTCGCCGGTGTACATCTGCCGCAAACCGCCGTTGTCGGAGAAGAAGATGACGATGGTGTTGTCGGACAGATCCAGTTCGTCGAGCCTGGCGAGGATGCGCCCGATATTGGCGTCCACGTGCTCGATCATCGCGGCGTAGACCGGGTTGTTGACGCCGGCGGCCGGTTTGGGTTTGTTCTCATACTTCTCGACCAGATCGGCCGGCGCCTCGAGCGGGATGTGGACAGTGTGGTGAGCGAGGTGCAGGAAGAACGGCCCGTCGCTGTGGGTCTCGATGAATTCGATCGCGCTGTCGGTGAACGCCGTGACCTGCTTGTCGGTGCGATTCAGTCCGCTCAGGCGAACGAAATCGAAGCCCTGCATCTGCGGCTCATGGTCGGCCCCACCCAGATGCCACTTGCCGACGTGGCCCGTGACGTATCCGGCCCCCTGAAGCGCTTCGGCGACGGTGACGATTTCGAGCGGCAGGTATTGCGTGCGGTTCGTCGGCACGCGCAGCTTCTCGTAAGGCCGCCAGTGCCCTGGGATGAAGTCCGTGACCCCGACGCGGGCAGGATACTGGCCGGCCATGATGCTGGCCCTTGTCGGCGAGCACACCGGACAGGCGGCATAGGCATCGGTGAAGCGCATGCCCTGTTTCGCGAGGCGGTCGATATGCGGCGTCTCGTGGAATGCATTGCCGTAACACGGCAGGTCGGACCAGCCCATGTCGTCCAGCAGGATGAAGACGATATTGGGCTCACGCCGGTTTGTGAAGGATCGATTCGCCGCACAGCCGCCCAGGGCGATACCGACCGCGCTGATGCCCAAACGGCGCAAGAACTCTCTTCTCGACTCCATACCACACGCCCCCTTTCCGGAGACCACCTCTGCGTATTACGGAACGACAGCCTTGCCGTTCTGCGTCTTGCCCGGCTCTTTCCACATCCAGCCGGTGGCGGTGACGAACCAGATGATGGTCGCCAGGATCATGATCCACTTCGCTTTGTCCAGGTCCATCCGGCCGGCCAGAAACAGGATCGAGGGCAGGATCAGGGCGATCAGCGAAACAAGAGAGACGATTATCAGGATCGAACGCATGGGGACTTCTCCTTACAGCGCCGCGGCGGGGCGGACCTGTTTCTGGTAGAACCGGCTCAGAACGATGTATACGACCGACGCGATAAACCAGCCGGGCAGGGCAACGAAATACAGCGTCCAGTTGCCGACGATGAAGACGATGGCCAGACAGACCGCCAGGGTCACAATCCAGGCGGCGAAGGCGGCCCAGTTGAAGTGACGGCCACTGAATTCGGCGTAGGAGCCCCGCAGGCCGAGCTTGGGGATCAGCCAGAAGTCCACGAAGACAACCGCGCCCATCGGCATCAGGACCAGGCCGTACAGGGCCACGAAGTCCAACAGTCTCATCGCCAGCGCCGGGAACATGGCCGCGATGGTCGCGATGGCGCCTGTGATCAACGTCACGCGGAAACGCGAGGACCTGGGAACGATCGCCTGAAACGCCAGGCCGGCGCGGTAGATGGTCGGATTGGCCGTGGTCCAGCCGGCGATGATCACGCAGAGCAGGCCGGTCAGGCCGGCGGCCTGATAGGCGAGCGGACCCGGAAGCACCTTCGTGTTGCCCGGCTCGGCGTGCATCTGGAACGCATAAAGAATGGCCGCCGCCAGCCAGGCCAGGAAGTGCCCGAGGAACATGCCGGTCCCGCTGGCCACGGCGTACCAGGATTTCTTCGCGAAACGGAGCACTGAAAGATCGCTCATCCCGATGTGCATCGCCATGTTGCAGAACCACGCGAAGAACATCACGTGCCAGAGGGTGAACTTGACCCGTCCCGGATGTGGGGCGCCTCCCTCCCAGATGTGCGTTTTGGCGAGCGTCCAGACGTCCGTGAGGTTGTTGACCTCTGAGCCGGTCGCGTCGATGAACTGCTTCAGGCCGACCAGCCCGAAGGCGATGAATACGAGCACCATCCAGGGGGCCGCGATATTGGCGACCTTGGACACGATCTCGTAGCCGTAGGCGGCTACGATGGAGATCATCGCGCCGCACGCCAGCACCGCGATCACCCATCCGATGCTGTTGGGATACTTGTCGCTCAACTCCGGCATCGGGAACTTGAACCAGACACCCAGCGCTGTGGCCGACACCGTCACCATCGCGCCCGCCAGGAAGCAGAACATCACGCCGTTGGCGAGGTTGTACAGGGTTACGAGCTGCCGCCCGCAGATCTTCTCCAGTTGGTAGTAGAGCGTCAGTCTTGCCCGCGTGGCGATCGGAGCGCACAGGAACATCCAGCTCAACACGGCCAGCACGTTGCCCGCGATCAGTCCGACCACGAGATCGAACGCGCTGACGCCGGCGGCCACGAACAGCGGCCCGATCATCAGTTCCGTGCCGGCGCAGTGCTCGCCTGCGTACATGCCGATGAAGCTCTTGAAGCCGAGCAGCCTGTTTTGCGGCACCGGCTCACGCTCGAATTCATCTCCCGCCTGCGTCTGCTGCGACTGCCGTTCTTTGCTCATGCGTCTGTTCCTTCCCGCAGCTTGTTTGTCTGCTACGCTCGTTTGGCGAGCACGTTTTTCTCGTAGGCCTTGACCTCCGCCAGCCAGGCGGGGCCGACCGGCACATCGGACCGGGCACAATAGTAGTCCCACACGGCGCCATAGGGCAAGGTCTTGAGCTCTTCGAGCATCGCCAGCCGCAGCGTATAGTCGCCGCTCTTCTCGGCTTTGCGCAACGTGTCGGTTGGCTCCAGCAGGGCGATCAGCAGGGCCTTGATCATGCAACGCGTGCCGATGACCCAGGCGGCGATGCGATTGATGCTGGCGTCGAAAAAGTCCAACCCGATGTGGACCTTGTCGAGCTTGCCGCTGCGGACCAGCTCCTGCGCGATGGCTCGCAGCTCATCGTCGAGGATGACCACATGGTCGCTGTCCCATCGCACTGGACGGCTGACGTGCAGGAGCAACTCCGGCACGAACATCAGCACGGACGAAACCTTGTCCGAGATGACCTCGGTGGGGTGATAGTGTCCCGCGTCGAGGCACAGCAGCACCTGTCGCGACGTCGCATAGCCCATGTAAAACTCGTGGGAGCCGACCGTGTAACTCTCGGCGCCGATGCCGAACAGCTTCGATTCGACCGCGTCGAGGTGGACCGCCTTGTCGATCTTCTCGGCGAAGATCCTGTCGAGCGAGTCGGCCAGCCTCTGCCGGGGGGCCAGACGGTCCACCGGGATGTCCTTGTAGCCGTCGGGAATCCAGACGTTGGTCACGCAGGGTGTGCCCAGCTCCTTGCCGATGTAAGCGCCGACCTTGCGGCAGCAGATTCCGTGTTCGATCCAGAACTGCCGGATGCCGTCATCGGCGCTGGAGAGCGTAAACCCACTGTCGGCCTTCGGGTGCGAGAAGTAGGTCCCGTTGAAATCCATGCCCAGGCCGTTGGCCTTGGCCCACTGAACCCACGTGGCGAAGTGCCCGGGCTCCAGCTCGTTGCGTTCGACCTTGCGGTTTGTGTCGAGATAGATTGCGTGAAGGTTCAGGCGGTGCTTCCCTGGGATCATGCTCAGGGCCTTCTCCAGGTCGGTGCGCAACTGGTCCGGCGTGCGGGCCTTGCCCGGATAGTTGCCGGTTACCGCCAGACCGCCGTCGAGACCGGTCTCGGGATTCTCGAACCCGCCCACATCGTCGCCTTGCCAGCAGTGCAGCGAGATCGGGATTTTGCTGAGCCGGTCCATCGCCTTGTCGGTGTCGACGCCGATCTCAGCATACCGCTCACGTGCCAGTTGATAGGCCGGTTCGACCTTCTTCAAATCGCTCATTTCGTCCTCTTCAGTCAAAAGATGCAGGTCCCGCGCTACGGCTTGACGATGATCAGTTCCTTCTTCGCCGGCAGTTTGGGGAATGGGGCGTGCGGCTCGGTCTGGTACCAGTACACCACCGACGAGATGTCATCCTGCAGCGGCAGGTATCGTCCCTCGCTCTGCCAGCCCAGGGCCTGCATGGTCACTTTCAGGTCCCGCTCGAAACGGATCGGGTCCATGATGTGCCAGCGGTAGAGACTGAATCGCGGCTGCTTCTCGGACAGGATCACCTGGGGCATGCCCGCATACGCCGTACTGAATTCCTGATAGTCGCGAGTCCCTGGCGCCATAAAACCGTACGAGCCGCAGAAGTAGTCCTCTGTCCCGGTCCCGCAGATCGTGGGGAACTCGTCGTCGCCGTCCATGTAGAACTTGATCTCGCCTTCGCCCCACCAGCCGGGACTGTTCGAGCCCCACGTCATGTACGTGCCGACATACTGGCC
>CAZNSM010000189.1:0-1578 GCA_964575615.1 uncultured Pirellulales bacterium
GGCGCAGGTTGGACTGGCAGGCCACGGCCCTCGCCTGATTCCGTGCCCGGTGCAGTGCCGGGATCAGGATCGCCATCAGCAGCGCAATCACCGCAATGACCACCAGCAGCTCGATCAGTGTAAACGCCCGCTCGTACTCGCTTCGCCCTTTCGCGCCCATCGCTCTGCACTCCTTCTCACACCAGGAGTCCACGCCACCCGCCCCATCCCTTCTCGAATGGGCCGGTCGTGCTTCCGTCCAAAAGCGGAGCTCGCCAACTCCTTTCGCTTTTCGTGCCCACGGGATCCGGCGTGGGCATCCCTGCGCCGGCCGGGCCCCGTACTGCAAGAACAGGTCCGGCTGACTGACGTCCTCGCTACATCGTCAAAGGTGCCATCATCAGTGTTTGGTTTCACCACCCCGTCCGCCCCGGACCAAAACAACGGCCCGCGCCGGAATCCGCCTTATTCTATAGTATAAGCGTCCGTCCGGGCCTCCGTGTGGATGCAATTCTTAAAAAGATCGAAAAAAAAGTAGAAAGCCATGCTCATCCTGATGAGCTGTCTCGATTGACCGTTCGCGGCGGATTTCCTGCATTGATGCGAAGAATTGAGCCGGATTTTGCACAAAAGCGCGAAACGCCGGCCGAGTACATGGGACTTAAGATATGAGTGGGACGGGTGCATCTCGCCCGGGCGCAGGGGTGCGGGATGGGCCTCGATTGATGGATGCAAAGGCACAGTCGACGTAGACTGGGCATGGGGATGTACTTGTTACGAGGCGACGTTTTTTCGGGAGGGAAGGCCATGCGAAGCAAAAGACTTGTCAAAGTGGTTCCCATCATTCTGTGCATGGGTGTGCTGGCGGGGGTGTTGCCCGCCCAGGAGCCGCCGGATGCGGCCGAGGCCTTCGAGCCCTACTGGCGCTCGGTCACACTGCAATCGCAGCTCTACAACCCGGTCGAAGAACCCGACCGCGACCCGAACGCCCGGACCACATTGCAGATTTCCGGCAGCGTTCGGATCCTCGACTACACCGGTCTGATCGGTGTGGAGATGACACAAAGGGAGGCCATCGTGTGGGACCAGGACGGCGTGGAGATCTACAACTCCGTCGATGATCCTTCGCTCAGCCGCACGTATCAGTCGATCGAGGACGCCAGACGCCTGTCTGCGGTGATTGGAAGAGACGATGAATTCCATTTTGGCGTGAGTTTCCCTGTTGATCGCGCGCTGGGCTATCCGTCGGCGCTGAGCCGTGTGGAATGGTCTCTGGACGTCTTGATGGCCGATGCGTTCGAGGTGGTCGACGTTCCCTTCGAGCCCAATGAAACCCCGATCGAACTGATGCCCGGGCTGGAGATCCTCGTGCAGGAGGCTACGGTCGGAGAGGGCCGATACAGCTACCGCATCGAGGCGAGCTACGACCCCAATCTCGTTTCCTATTCCACGGGATTCTGGCATTTCTTCCGCGATGAGGTTCCGCCGCCTGCGATGCTGGTCAAGATGGACATGCTCAACGCGGAGGGCAAGTCGGTGTGGGATGTGAGCAGTTCGGGCAGCTCCGGCTCCAGCTCGGGCACGAGCGCTCATTTGTCC
>CAZNSM010000189.1:1678-4023 GCA_964575615.1 uncultured Pirellulales bacterium
TGTGAGCAGTTCGGGCAGCTCCGGCTCCAGCTCGGGCACGAGCGCTCATTTGTCCGATGGCCTGATGGTCGCCACGAGTTCCGGCAGCGGCCGGTGCAGCGCCTGCGGCGACGTGACGACGATCCGCTACACGTTCGCCCTGGCCCCCTCTGAGCGGCAGGTACCGCTGGCGCTGGAGAACATCCCGGTCCCCGGCCTCTGAGAAGCTCGTCCGAGCGATAACGACCATCCCAGGGGCGGCCAGCGGAGGCGGCCGCCCTTTGTTCTTGCGCACTTCGAGCGGGCCAAGAAGTTTTTCAAAGAATTTTCATTTTTCCTGTTGGCGCCTTCTACGGATGTAGTAGAATGCTACTACGGCTGTAGAAGGAGAAGTATCGATGAAGCTGACCGAAGCAGAATGGCAGATCATGAAGGCACTGTGGGAAAAGCACCCGGCGACGGCCCGCGAGGTCATGGAGCGGCTGCCGGCGGGGGTCAAGTGGGCCTACACCACAATAAAGACCATGCTCACGCGACTGGTAGATAAGCAGGTCGTCCGTGAGGCCAAGCAGGGCAACACGAGTTTGTACGACCCGCTGATCTCGCAGCGCAAGGCCCGGCTCAGTGCGTTTCGTTCGTTGCTGGAGACGGCCTTCGACGGCGCCATGGGACCGCTGGTCCACTTCCTTGTCGAAGAGGAGCGGCTCAGCCCGAAACAGAAGCGTGAATTGGCGAAGATCATGCAGGATGAGGCCAAAGGCAAGGGAGAGACCAAATGATCGAGTACGTCAATGCCATCGCCCGTTTGTGGTGGGATTGGACCGCCGCCATGTTCTGGCAGGTGGGTCTATTGATCGTTCTGATCGCCTGTATTGACCGTCTCATACGGCGGTGGGCCTGGCCGCAGTTGCGGTATGCGCTGTGGTCGCTGATACTCATCAAGCTGGTTCTGCCGCCGACGCTGTCGCTGCCGAGCGGCATGGTGCCGCAGTTGCGCCCGGTGGTGGAGCAGGCTGCCCGGTGGATGGACTCCGAGAGGTCCATTGCCGCCGAAAGCCCCATCCTTCGCGCGCTTCATGAGAACGCGGCGGCTGTCGTTGTCATGGAGCCGGCGCCCCCCATGCGCGCCGGCTTCGCCATGGTCGAATCGCGTGGCTCTGTCGAGGGCAAAGGCCTTTACGATGGTGCGCTTGCCGACACGAAGCCCGTAGGGGCGAATGATTATTCGCCCCTACCCGTTGCCATGCCGTTGAATCTGCAATCCGCAACCCGTAATCCGCAATTGTCGTGGCCGTTCCATGCGATGGCGACATGGCTCGCAGGAACGCTGATTCTGGGAACATGGCTGCTGATCAGATTGCACTCGTTAGTCGGCCGGCACACCAACCGCGCGGCGGAGACGTCTCTGCCGCAATCCTTCTACAGCCATCTGGCCGGCTGCGCGGAGCGTCTTGGGCTGCGGCAGATTCCCAGGGTCATCGAGGTCGGGCAACTGGCGACGCCCGCGGTGTTCGGGGTCTTCCGGCCGGTCCTGCTCATGCCCAAAGGCTATCTGAGCAGGCTGAGCCGACGGGACACCGAGCACATGCTCCTGCACGAGCTGGCGCACATCCGCAGGGGCGATCTGCACGCGCACGGTCTCTGCATGCTGTTGCAGATCGTGTACTGGTACAACCCCTTGCTCTGGCTGGCGCGCCGGCAACTGCACCATCTGCGGGAGCTGTCGTGCGACGCCACGGTCGCCAACCTGCTGCGTGAGCAGACGAGCGCTTATCGCCAGACGCTTCTGGAGACCGCCCGGCGTTTCCTCGCCCGCTCGACCGAGCCGGGCCTGGGCCTGCTGGGTCTGTTTGAAGATGCGAACCGTTTAGCAGTCCGCCTGGACTGGTTGGCTAAGCCAACCTGGAGGTATAGAACCATGAAACGTGCATTCGTACTTGCTGTAGTGGCGCTGATGTTTGCCTGCGTGCTACCGATGGCGCAGGGGCAGGACAACACGCCCGCTGTCGTGGAAAACAGATCAACCGACCAGATCGAGGAAGAAACCCCGTCGTCACAGGAGCTTGCGGACTTGCAGGCAAGACTTGAGAAACTGGAGGTCGAAAGACAGAAGCTCCAGAAGGAGCTCCAGGCGTTGGAGCAGGCTCGTCGGGAGGCGAAAGAGGCGCAGGCCCAGAGTGTCGAGGCCGGCAAGGAAGCCGAGAAGGCCAAAGACGCAGCCGACAAAGCCCGGCTCAAGGCCAAGGAGGCTCAGGCTCACGCCATGCAGGCCCATATGGACACGGAGGAGTATCAGCAGTGGGCCGAAGAGATGCAGGCCTGGGTCGAGCAGATGCAACAGTGGCAGCAGAGCCTGGAGATGCAGG
>CAZNSM010000189.1:4123-6254 GCA_964575615.1 uncultured Pirellulales bacterium
ATGCAGGCCTGGGTCGAGCAGATGCAACAGTGGCAGCAGAGCCTGGAGATGCAGGCTTGGCAGAGGAACGTCGAGCAGTGGAAGAACAGCGAAGAGTTCCAGAAGTGGCAAGAGGACGTGGAGAAGTGGAGCAGCATATACAGCCACAGAATTGAGAAGGCCTATGGTGGTGATGCCGGCACCGACGGTGTTGTGGCTATACCGCCGATGCCGCCCATGCCAGCCATGCCCGTGATGCCGGCCATGCCGGCTCCCCCGGTGGAGCATCGCGCACCGATGCACGTGCCGCAGGTCCATGTGCCGCCCATACCCGAGATTCATATGCCGGATATGCCCCCGGTGAACGTCCATGTGCAGCACGACGACAGCAGGGCCAAAGCAGAGGAAACGGTGCACTTCACGTCGCCTCTGGTTGATGGGGGTCTGGTGATCGTGGAAAACCGGGTTGGTGCGATCAACGTGCGCGGTGGCTCGACGAATGAGTGCCGCATCGATATCAGGATCACGGCCAGAGCCGACACGCAGGAAGAGGCCCGGGCGATGGCCAAGACGGTGACCATGAAGGTGGAGAACACCGATGCCCGGTTCTTCATCCGGCCGGTCAAGCCGGACGACAGCGATTGGAGCAACCTCGACGTGGCCTTTGAGATCACGGTTCCGCACCACGTCAATCTCCAGCTCACCACCGACGTCGGCGCCGTGCTGCTTCGTGATGTACAGGGCCAGATCAAGGTCAGAGCGAACGTCGGCGCGATCAAGACCGAAAACGTGCGAGGCGATATCGAATTGGAGACCAACGTCGGCAACGTCGATTTCATCGCACCGGACGACCTGTCGGCCATCGTCACCGCGCTAACGAACATGGGCTCGATCAAGAGCGATCTGCCGATCCAGGTGGGCAGCAAGGCGCAGGCGGGCGAGGGCCATCCGCAGATATCGATGGGCAGCACCGCCGCCGGCACGCTGGGCGCCGGCGAAGGAACCGTGAAGCTCAAGTCCAACGTTGGCTCGATCTCCATCCGGTACAAAGCTCCGGCGACAAGACCGTGATCGTCGACATGCGTTGATCCCAGAATCGTAGGATTCTGGCAGAACGTGCATCCCTTTCCACCAGGCCGGGTCCACACACCCCGGCCTTTCTTCTGCGCCGCCGTGGCCATAAGGGCGGACTGGTTCACTCGATGTTCATCCGAATCTTGCGGACAGTCTGGGCCGCCGGTACAATCTCAGCGTACAGTCATCGGGAGGAATTCAGATGCGTAAACGAGTGAGCACACATACAAGATTTCTGTCGGCCGCCTTTCTGGTCTTCACCGCGTGGCACAGCTTCGTCGCGGACAGGGTCTGCGTCGCGGTGTCTACCGTCTCACCGGCGGTCGCGATGGAGACCGCGATAAGAGCGGGGGACCTGCAAATGGTCCTGGAGAAGACGGGGCAGGGTCTGCGCCTGGCCGGCCTGGCCGATCTGGTCACGAACCAGGAGCTGTGTCCTGCCGAGCCGGCGCCGCTGTTCTCCATCGTCCTGCGCGACGTGCAGACGAAGGACTTGCTCACCGTCACCGCCGACTCCGGTTGGAAGCAGGTCGATGTGGCATCCAACGGCGTCATAGGAACGCACGTGCTCACCTTCGTCGCTCCAAGCGATGAGCGCCTCGAAGGAATCCGTGTCGAAGTGACA
The DNA here is from genome assembly GCA_964575615.1 of uncultured Pirellulales bacterium. Classification (GTDB taxonomy): domain Bacteria; phylum Planctomycetota; class Phycisphaerae; order Sedimentisphaerales; family Anaerobacaceae; genus Anaerobaca. The sequence continues at coordinate 5,802 of CAZNSM010000189.1, forward strand.
CTCAAAGTTGAGGCCGGCGACAGCGCGCTGACGTGGGACCTGCAAGTCACGAATGACAATCCCCGATGGGCCCTCTGGCATGTGGTGTTCCCGCAAGCGTCGGTGCGCGACCTCGGCGAAGGCGGCAGGGTGTTCGCACAGGTCACCTCCGGCGTGGAGCTGTCGGAGATGTGGAGCAAAGGCGGCAAGCGGGGCGGTCCCTATCCCGGCGGTTGGACGTGCATGCAGTACATGGCCGCCTACAACAAAGCTCGTCGGACCGGACTCTACGTGGGCATGCACGACCCGTTCGGCTCGACCAAGAGCATCTTCGCTGAAGGCCAGCCCGCCAAACAGGCGGTCCTCTTCACGTTCGACCATCCAGTGCCCGACATGGGCAAGGCAGGCTGTAACTTCGATCTGCCCGGCGAGGCCCGCTGGCAACTGCTGCGCGGAGACTGGTTCGACGCGGCG
>CAZNSM010000189.1:6354-9710 GCA_964575615.1 uncultured Pirellulales bacterium
TTCGCCGAGGGCGTCGCGGAGTTGAAGACCGCCGGCGTCTATCCGATGCCCTACATCAACGGCCGGCTGTGGGACACGCGCGACAAGGGCGCCGAGGACTGGGCATTCAGCCGGACGGCTCTGCCGGCTGCGACGAAGGACGAAGACGGCAAGCCGTGCACCGAAAGCTATGGCAGCAAGGAGACCGACGGCAACAGCGTCACGCTGGCGGTCATGTGTCCGACTACGAGCCTCTGGCAGGACCGCGTCGGGGACATCGTCCTTCGCCTGTTCGACGAGTACGGCGTCAGTGGCGTGTATATCGACCAGATCGCGGCCGCCCAGCCGCGACTGTGCTTCGATGCCTCGCACGGTCACGCCCTCGGTGGGGGGCACTGGTGGACCGAAGGCTACTGGAAGATGCTCGACGCCATCTGCGCCGCCAAGCCCGCCGACCGCATGCTTACCACGGAGTGCAACGCCGAACCATACGTCAAATGGCTCGACGGCTACCTCACCTGGCACTGGCAGCAGCAGGACATGGTTCCGGCGTTCTCGGCCGTCTATGGCGGGACCATCCAGATGTTCGGACGGGCCTATCGTGGTGGTCCGACCCAGGACCTGGCCAACCGCATGAAGGCCGCACAGCAACTGATCTATGGCGAGCAGATCGGCTGGTTCGGACCGGAGATCATCGAGCGAGCCGACTGTTGGCCGTTCCTGCGCGACTGCATCCAACTGCGCTGGCGGCTCCGCGAGTACTTCTACCGAGGCCACATGGCCCGCCCGCCGCACCTGGCGGGTCCCGTCCCGCGCATCACCGCCGACTGGCAATGGAGTGGCGAGTGGCTGGTCACCACCGACGCGATCATGACCGGCGCCTGGCGGATTCCCCAGGAGAACAAGCTCGTGCTGCTCTTCGCCAACGTCTCCGACGACCCCTACACCGGCCGCCTCGACCTGGACCCCGCCGACTACGGCCTGATCGCCAAGGCGCTAACGGTTACTGCCATCCAGCCCAATGCCGGTAGGGGCGACACATGTGTCGCCCATCCCCTTGCCATCGAGGCCATCGACCACGCCGACGTGGAGATTCCCCCTCGAAGCGTCCTCGCCTGGGAGGTGCGTCCTGCCTCCGGCAGGTAGCGGCGAATGATTATTCGCCCCTACGAAGTCGACAGTTCAATCGGAATGGAGAAAGGAGTTCTGACGCCATGCGAGGAGACAACCGGTTTCGTAAGCTGTGCCTGTTTGTTCTGCTGTCTCTTGCGCTGGGAACGTTGCTGCCCCGTGTGTCCCATGCTCTGGACTACGCCATCGGCGCGGACCTTTCGTTTCTCAAGCAGGCGGAGGATCGCGGCACGGTGTTCAAGGACGAAGGGCAGGGCAAGCCGGGACTTCAGATCTTCAAGAACCACGGCTACAACTGGATTCGCCTGAGGCTGTTTCACACGCCGACGCGTCTGCCCAACGATCTGGCGTACACCATCGCGATGGCCCAGGACGCCAAGAAGCTGGGCTACGAGTTCCTGCTGAACTATCACTACTCCGACACGTGGGCCGATCCGGGCAAGCAGTTTATTCCCAAGGCCTGGGAGGGCAAATCGCACCCCGAACTGGTCCAGGCGGTGTTCGAGTACACGCGCGACACGATCAGCGCCTTCCACGACGCCAACGCGCTGCCCGACATGGTCCAGGTCGGCAACGAAGTCACTCCCGGCATGCTCTGGCCCGACGGCAAGCTCCATGACAATTGGGCCAACTTTGCCGAGCTGCTCAAGGCGGGCATCGACGGCGTCGAGGCCGGCCGAGGCGATGGGCCGCGACCGCTCATCATGATCCACATCGACCGCGGCGGCGACGTCAAGACGACCAAAGCCTTCTTCGACAAGCTGCACTCCTACGACGTTCCCTACGACGTGATCGGCCAGTCGTACTATCCCTGGTGGCACGGCAGCCTGCTGGACCTGCGGGAGAACCTGATCTTCATGGCCGAGACATATCGCAAGGACATCATCCTCGTGGAGGTAGCCTATAACTGGCGACCCGCCGAGTACGAAGGCAAGCCCGCGCCCTTCCCCGAAACGCCCGAAGGGCAGAGGCAATTTCTGGAGGAAGTCCACCGCCTCGTTCTGGCCACGCCGCACAACCGGGGCAAAGGTGTCTTCTGGTGGGAGCCCGCCGTCGCGGGGCCGCTGGGTCGTCGCGGCATGTTCGACGAGGACGGCAATGCCCTGCCCGTCATCGGCGTGTTCGACAAATACACCCGCCGGTAGGGGCGAATCATCATTCGCCCCTGCGGAGGCTCATGCTGTATCAGCCGCACAGGCCCAAGCCCATCCCGCACACGCCTCAGATTCGCCAGAATCCGTATTTCGGTTAACCATAATCCGCTTTTCCCTTGTGCCAGGGCCTGCGGCTCTTGTCTGCGCGGTCGCAATGTGGTACAAGATACCCACAGAGCATAAGGAGGATTGGTATGTGCATGAGATTGTGTCTCCCCATTCTTTGCGTTCTGGCGTTTCTCGCAATTTCGCCCAATGTGGCAACCGCCGCCGAGCCGGACCCCGTCGGTTGGTGGAAGTTCGACGACGGCGCGGGCGCCGTCGCCCTGGACTCCAGCGGCAGCGGCAACCACGGCGTCATCTTCGGCGATCCGCAATGGATCGCCGGCCAACTGGACGGCGCTCTGCAACTCGATGGCGCCGGCGATTATGTCGAGTTGCCGATCGGCCCGGTGATCAGCACGCTGGAGGAGGCTACGCTGTCGCTGTGGGTGAACTGGTCGGGCGAGGGCGGCGACTGGCAGCGCATCCTAGACCTCGGTTCCGGCACCGCCAACTACCTCTATCTGTGCCCCAACAACGGGGCGTCCAGCGCGATGCGCGTCGCCATCACCGTCAACAACGGCGTCTGGAACGAGTTCGATTCGAGCGGCGGGCTTCTTCCTCTCGGCTGGCATCACGTGACGATCACGGTCAGCAGCAGTGCGAAGAGGATGGAATTGTACCTCGACGGCGAAAGCGTCGGCTCGCTGGCGAACATCACCAACACGGTCAATGCGCTGGGCGAAACCACGCAAAACTGGATCGGCCGGTCGCAGTACGACGCCGATCCGTATTTCAACGGCGCCGTGGACGACCTGCGGATATACAACGTTGTCTTGTCCGACCGGCAGATTCAGATGGTGATGAGCGGCCTCAGTACCGGCCTTGCATCGGGAGCGGTGCCGGCGAACGAGGCGACCGACGTGCCTCGGGACGTGGTCTTGGGCTGGACGGCCGGTCAGTTCGCGGCGACGCACGATGTGTATCTTGGGACGTCGTTCGCCGATGTGGATGCGGCCAGCCGGAGCAATCCGCTGGGGGTGCTGGTCA
>CAZNSM010000190.1:0-9584 GCA_964575615.1 uncultured Pirellulales bacterium
GGCTTCGCTCAGAGCCTGCCCTGAGTGGAACCGAACGGGGCAAGCTCTGACGGGCACACGGCGAACGGTTTTTTCGGCGGCTGTCGCGAGATTCTCTTGCACCACACGGGCGAATCTGGTAAGAATGGGAAATCGGGTGTGGATGCTCACACCGGCACACGAATGTGTGCATGCTCTTGAAAGCTGCCTTATAGGCGGGCCGTATCCTCGTACGGCCACGCTTTCGCGGCGGAATCGAGAGGCCCTGAGGCGGTGAACCTGCCTGTACCCAAGCCGCCAAGGGGAGATGACAGCAGGGGCGGAAAACCTGCCCATCCCACATGCTGCAAGACGCTTCCGTTCTGCCCACGCCCAACACCGCCGCGCATTTCGTGGCCTGAAAATTGCTGTTGGATTTCGACCGCGGAATCTGCTATAACTATGGGCAAAGGGTTCTGCGGTTGAGACTGGCAACTGGCCTTAGAAGCGCGATGTCTTGGGTAGACTGAGGAGCGGACATGGCCGAGAACGCTGCTGCATGCCGAAACGCATCCACTGCATCGCGGGTCGTCCTGCGCCCTTGCTGCGCGCCCTGAGAATCGCTCTTCCGCCAGGGGTCTGAACGGACCCGACCCCGAGACGTCCTGCGTCTTCCGGAAGGGGTCGAGCCGGCCGTTGTTGTGCCGCCGGGCGAGCGGGCAAGCTCGCCGACGCGGCGTGGAGAGAGTGTATTCGGTGTGTGGCCGGAGCATGGTCCACGTGAATCTCTTTCGAAGGAGGACAGCGATGTGCACGAGACGACTCTATTTGTTCCCTCTGCTGTTGTTGCTCGGTCTGACGGTGGCGACGCAGGCGCAGACCGACGACCCTACCCTCGCCGCCTACTGGCGCCTGGATGAGGGAGGCGGAACCAAAGCAACCGATTCCAGCCGCAACGGCAACGACGGCACGCTCAACGCCGGCGCTGCCTGGACCGCAGGAGCGAGCAAGACCGGTGTGTATCTGGACGGCGTCGACGACTACATCGAAGTGCCCAACGTCCTGGCCGAAGACGGCACCGTCGGGTTCTGGTTCAAGCCCGATTGGGACGGCTCGGATCCGGAAGACTACCGGCTCTTCGATGCCAGCCTGGGCGGCATCTACTTCTTCATCTCCAAGGGCGCCAACCATACCGACATCACTCCCGACTACTTCGGTTTCTACCTCGAGGACGCCAGCGATGCCGATTACCAGGCCATCGAGTTCGACCCCGACGGCGTCATATTCGCCGACACGTGGTTTCACGTCGCGGTGACGTGGGAGTTTGACGGTGGTCCCGCCGTCCTGTACATGGATGGCAAAGAGATGGCGCGGGCAGACACTCTGGGGGGCTTTCCGGCCCTGAGTGCGAACCTCCGTTTCGGCTATGAGACCATCACGTATATCCCGATACGGCATGGCGCGATGGGCGTGATCGACGAGATCATGATCTACAACCGGGCGCTGGCGGCCGAGGAGATTCCGTCCTTGATGGTGTCGACGCCGCCCGAGATCGCCTCCGACCCCCGACCCGCGGACGAAGCGACCGATGTTCCGCGCGACGTGGTTCTCGGCTGGAGGCCGGGCGAGTTCGCCGCGGCACACGATGTCTACTTCGGGCCGTCGTTCGACGATGTGAACGCGGCCGGCAGAGCCAACCCGATGGGTGTGCTTCTCAGTCAGGGTCAGACCTCTGTCAGCTACGACCCGCCGGGCGCGCTCGATTTCGAGACGACCTACTACTGGCGTGTCGATGAGGTCAATGCCCCGCCGGACGGCACGATCTTTCGAGGATCGGTCTGGAGCTTCACCGCCGAACCGCTGGCCTATCCCGTCGCGAGCATCACCGCCACCAGCAATGGCGCCTCGGAACCTGATTGCGGCCCGGAGAACACGATCAACGGCTCGGGCCTCAACGCCGCCGGACAGCACTCGGCCCAGGACGCAGACATGTGGGCGGCCGCACCCGGCGCCGAGCCTCTCTACATCCAGTACGAATTCGATCGCGTCTACAAGCTCCACGAAATGCTCGTCTGGAACTACAACTCCATGTTCGAGATGGTCCTCGGCTTTGGGATCAAGAACGCTACGATCGAATACTCTGAGAATGGCGCGGACTGGACGGCCTTGGGCGATTTCGAGTTCGCGCGGGCCACGGGCAAGGCGACGTACACGGCCAACACGACGATCGATTTCGCGGGTGTTCCGGCCCGGTTCGTCCGGCTGAACGTCAATAGCGGCTATGGCATGATGGGCCAGTTCGGACTCAGCGAGGTCCGCTTTATGTTCATCCCGGCCCACGCGCGGGAACCGCAGCCGGTCGACGGCGCCGCCGACGTGGAAGTCGGCGCGCTCCTGGCATGGCGCAGCGGCCGCGAGGCGGTCTCGCATGACGTGTATCTGGGCACGGACGCGCAGGCCCTGAGTCTGGCCGGCACGGTCGACTCGGCCAGCTTCGCTGCGGCATTGGAATTCGGCAGCACGTATTACTGGCGGGTCGACGAGGTCAACGAAGCCGAGGTCACAGCGGTCTGGGGTGGCGACGTGTGGACCTTCTCCACACAGGAATATGCGTGGATCGACGGGTTCGAGACCTACAACGACGACCTCGAAGCCGGGACCGCGATCTTCGACACCTGGCTCGACGGCTGGGTCAACGAGACCGGTTCGACCGTCGGCTACCTCAATGCCCCGTTTGCCGAGCAGACCATCATCCACGGCGGCCGGCAATCGTTGCCTCTGGCATACGACAACAGCGGTTCGCCGTTCTACTCGGAGGCCTGGCGGCAGTTCGACACCGCGCAGGACTGGGGCGGCCACGGCGCCGATCGCTTGGTGCTTTATGTGCGCGGCAACGCACCGGACTTCGTCGAGACCGCCGACGGAGGCGTCATCATGAGCGGCGTCGGCACGGACATCTGGGACACGGCGGACCAGTTCCGCTTCGCGTACAAGAGCCTCAGCGGAAACGGGTCGGTCACGGTCCGCGTCGACAGTCTGGTCCGCAGCAATGAGTGGGCGAAGGCCGGTGTGATGATCCGCGAGACGCTGGAGGCCGGCGCCAAGCACGCGTTCGTCGCGGTGACGCCGGAGCCGTCCCATGGCGTTTCCTTCCAGCGTCGTCCCACGGCCGGACAGGCCAGCGCCAATACCGACGTCGCCGACGTCGCGATTCCCTGCTGGGTGAGGCTGACCCGCACGGGCAGCACGTTCACCGCGCAGCAGTCGGCGGACGGCGCCACCTGGACCGAGATCGTGGTCAGTCCGGCGCTGGAGATCCTGATGGCCGCCAACGTCTACATTGGCCTGGCGGTGTGCAGCCACGACGCCACGATCGTGACGGCGGCCGAGTTCTCGAATCTGTCGATGAGCGGCAGCGTGACGGGCGCCTGGCAGACGGCGGAGATCGGCGTCGCCCAGCCTCGCGGCAACTCGGCGGAGCCGATGTACGTGCGGATCGAGGACAGCGCCGGCAAGAGCGCCACGGTTGTGAACGGCGACAGCGCCATCACGCAGCGTCCGACGTGGCAGGAATGGTCGATCCCGTACAGCGACCTGTCCGGCGTGAACCTCGGCCGGGTCAGTAAGATGGTCGTCGGGGTCGGCAGCAAGACCGCTCCGACCGCCGGCGGGACCGGCACGGTCTACGTCGACGACATCGGGTTCGGTCGACCGGCCGCTCCATAGGATAGAACGGCGGAACACCCGCCGCGTCAGCGCATCAGAGGGCCTGCCCCGACAGGCAGCGGGGCAGGCCCGTTTCGACAGGGTTCGTAGTGTGCCCGTAAGGGCATACAGGGGGTAGGGAATAGCGTCTGACGACGCCACTACAAACGAGTGGCCGGCCCGGGACGCCGGCGGGGCCGGATTATCGTTGAATTGGCGGCCCGGAATCTGGTATAAATGGAGCGGAAGGGTTCTGTGGTCTGGCCTCCACATCTGGCCTTAGAAACACGAATACGTGGGTCTGCTGAGGAGCGGATATGGCCGGGAATAGTGCTGCATGCCGAAGCGCATCCACTGCATAGCGGGTCGTTCTGCGCCGTTACCGCGCGCTCGGACAGGCGCTTTTCAGGAAGGAGGTGAGCGGGAAGGTACTTCACGGTCTTGCGGTCGAGGAAGACATTCACGCCGGCGTTGCCGGCGGATCGCGTGCGGGGAAGGAGGACTCCCTGACACGCTGGCCAAGGAGTGTTCTTGGCGTGTGGCCGGGAACGATTCACACGGTTCACGTTGTCTGTAGGAGGACGTCTCATGTTGAAGCGATCATCTATTGTCCTGATCTGCCTTTTGCTCCTGAGTCCGGCCGTCTCGGCGCCGGCGTTCGACGCCGGACCGCAGCCGGACCTGGCCGGCTGGTGGCCTTTCGATGAAATGACCGGAACGGTGGCCCACGATGCCAGCGGCAACGGCAACGACGGCGTGTTCGTCGGCGATCCCCAATGGGTCCCCGGGATTCTCGGCGGCGCGCTGGAGTTCAACGGGAACGACTACGTCAACTGCGGCAATGGGGACTCGTTGAACATCCGCGACCAGATCACCATCGCGTTCTGGTTCCAGGTCGAAGCGTTCACAAACGAGTGGGAAGCGTTCATGTCCAAGGGCGACGGCGCGTATCGAGCCAGCCGGTCCGGCGGCACCGGCAATGCCACCCACATGGGCATCACCGGAGGCAACTACTTCGATGCGCCGACGATCATTACGGACGGCGAATGGCACCACTATTGCGGCACCTACGATGGGTCCGCGGCGATCATCCACATCGACGGCGTCGAAGACGGCCGGCAGACCTACACCGGCCAGATCGGCGACAGCAGCAGCTACGAATTCTGGATCGGCAACAACTCGCAGAATACCACTCGCATGCTGCACGGCCTGCTCGACGATGTGCGTCTGTACAGCCGGGCGCTGCCCATCGACGAAATCCTGGTCGTGATGGCCGGCTACGGCGGCAACATGGCTACCAATCCCCGCCCGGCCGATGAGGCGATCGACGTCCCGAGAGACGTGGTCCTCGCCTGGGACCCGATGGAGACCACCACGACGCGCGACGTGTATTTCGGGACGGCGTTCGACGACGTCAACGACGCCAGCCGGGCCAATCCGATGGGCGTGCTGCTCAGCCAGGGCCAGACCGCCACGACGTTCGACCCGCCCGGCTTGCTCGACTTTGGCGTGACCTACTATTGGCGCATCGATGAAATCAACGCGCCGCCGGACAGCACCATTTTCAAAGGCGAAGTCTGGAGCTTCACCGCTGAGCCCTTTGCCTATCCCGTGCAGAACATCATTGCGACCAGCAATGGAACGTCGGATGCCGACACCGGGCCGCAGAAGAGCGTCGACGGCTCCGGGATCAACGCCGCCGACCAGGCCTCGACGAACAGCGCCGACATGTGGCTGGCCACGCCCGGCGCCGAGCCTCTGTACATTCAATACGAGTTCGATCGCGTCTACAAGCTGCACCAGATGCAGGTGTGGAACTACAACGTGATGTTCGAGCTGCTCCTGGGGTTCGGGCTCAAGGGCGTGACCGTCGAGTACTCCGAGAACGGCGCCGACTGGGCCGTGTTGGGCGATTTCGAGTTTGCACAGGCCACGGCCAAGGCGACCTACACCGCCAACACGAGCGTCCCGTTTGACGGCGTGCCCGTCAAGTACGTGCGCCTCAATGTCAACAGCGGATGGGGCATGATGGGCCAGTTCGGGCTCAGCGAAGTCCGCTTCATGTACATTCCCGCGCACGCCCGCGAGCCGCAGCCGGCCGACGGCGCCACCGACGTCGAAGTCGGCGCCGCTCTGGCCTGGCGCAGCGGTCGCGAGGCCGCCTCGCATGAGGTGTATCTGGGCACGGACCCGGACGCCCTGGCCCTGGCGGGTACGGTCGACTCGGCCACTTTTGCTCCGGCGCTGGAGTTCGGCCGCAGCTACTACTGGCAGGTGGTAGAGGTTAACGAGGCCGACGCCGTAACGGCATGGGCCGGCGATCTGTGGAGCTTCTCGACGCAGGAGTATGCGCTGATCGACGGGTTCGAGACGTATAACGACGACATCGAGGCCGGCACGACGATCTTCGACACCTGGCTCGACGGCTGGGTCAACGACACCGGCTCGACGGTCGGCTACATCAATTCGCCGTTCGCCGAGAAGACCATCGTGCGCAGCGGCGCGCAGTCGATGCCGCTGGCGTACGACAACTCGACCTCGCCGTTCTATTCCGAGGCCTGGCGCGAGTTCGAGACCGCGCAGGACTGGACCGGCAACGGCGCCGACACCCTCGTGCTCCACGTGCGTGGCAACCCGCCCGACTTCAAGGAGACCGCCGGCGGCCAGATCATCATGAGCGGCATCGGCACGGACATCTGGGACGTGGCCGATCAGTTCCGCTTCGCGTACAAGAGCCTCAGCGGCAACGGATCGATCACGGTCCGTGTCGACAGTCTGGTCCGCAGCAACGAGTGGGCCAAGGCGGGCGTGATGATCCGCGAGACGCTGGAGCCCGGCTCGAAGCACGCCTTCACGGCGCTGACGCCGGAGCCGGCGCACGGTCTTTCGTTCCAGCGTCGTCCGATTGCCGGACAGGCCAGCGCCAACACGGACGTGGCCAACATCCCGCTTCCGCAGTGGGTGCGCCTGACGCGGACGGGGAACATCTTCACCGCCCACTACTCGGCGGATGGCTCCACCTGGACCGAGGTTGTCGCCAGCCCGGCGGTTGACATCACGATGGCCAGCAACGTGTATATCGGCCTGGCGGTGTGCAGCCACGATGCGGCGATCGTCACGGCGGCGGAGTTCTCGAACGTCGCGATGACCGGCAACGTGACGGGCAACTGGCAGACGGCGGAGATCGGCGTGGCCCAGCCTCTGGGCAACTCGGTGGCTGAGCCGATGTACGTGCGGATCGAGGACGCCGCGGGCAAGACCGCGACGGTGGTGAACGCGGATGCGTCGATCAACCTGCGTCCGTCGTGGCAGGAATGGGCGATTCCGTACAGCGATCTGGCCGGCGTGAATCTGGGCCGGGTTCAGAAGCTTGTGATCGGCGTCGGCAGCAAGACCGCTGCCGCCGCCGGCGGAACCGGCATCGTCTATGTCGACGACATCGGATTCGGGCGACCGGCGGCAGAGTAACACCGACGGGGCGGTAGGACATCCGCGCCTGAGACGTGTCATAAGGGTCCTGCCTCGACAGACCTCGTGGCAGGACCCTTTTCGCAGCCTGTCGCCCACGCCCGGTCAGCCGGCTCACGGCGGACGGCAGAGAACGTCTGATAAATAGCTTCTCGGCCGTCTTGCCCTCAGATTCTCTTGCTTACCTCGGCCAAATCTGGTAGAAATAGCATCGGTCGACTGCGAACATTCTCATTGGCGCGCCATAGCGTGTATGCTCTTCGAAGCTGCCACGGCGTGGGCATTATACGTATGCGCCCATGCCTTCGCGGCGGAATTTGAGGAGGCCCCAGGCGGTGCGACCGGCCTGTACCGGCGCCGCCGAAGGGAGATCAAGGTTTCTGTGCTGTCCGAAAAAAGACGTGGGCACTCTGTCCACGGATGGAGTGCGAAATCTCTTTAGCCGAAAAGACACGGGGAAGGAGGTGATCGTCGGACAGAACGGCTCGTGTGCCGTAAGGTGAACCGTTGAAGGAGTAATCAGGGTTCTTTGTGGAGGAATACCAATGAGACGATGCATTTTGTTTATCGCGCTGGTCTGCCTGGCCTTGGCGCCCGTCGCTTCGGCGACGATGATGCGGCAGGAGTGGTGGACAGATGTCAATGCCAGCCGTCAGGCCATCATTGACTTTCTCGTAGACCTGGCCAATCCGGTGCCGGTGCCGGATCTGGAGGTTGTCCAGGACGCATCGGAGTTTGTCGGTTCCAGAGACAACTATGTGGCCAAATTCTATGGCTGGGTGACCGTGCCGGAAACCGGCGACTACCAGTTCCACTATGCCTGCGATGACTACGGCATGCTGTACGTCAGCCAGGACGAAGAGATGACCAACGCGGTGGAAGTGGCCTACGTGGACGGCTGGTGCGCGGTCGACGAGTGGAACAAGTATCCTAGTCAGCATTCCGAGGTGATGAACCTGAAGAAGGGCCAGATCATGGCGGTCATGGCCTTCTTCCAGGAAGACGGCGGTGGCGACAACATGGACCTCGGCTGGACCGGTCCGGGGCTCAGCGGCGACATCACGAACCCGACGTATCTGACCGACTACATCACGCACATCCCGCCGACGCCGACCCTGGCCAAGGGTCCCAAGCCGGAAGACGGCGCCATCGACGTCCCGCGCGACGTGGTGCTGAGCTGGACGGCCGGCAAGTTCGCCGCCACGCACGACGTGTATTTCGGCACGGCGTTCGACGACGTCAACGACGCCAGCCGCTCCAATCCGCTCGGCGTGCTCGTCAGCCAGGGGCAGGCGGCGGCCACGTATGATCCGCCCGGTCTGCTCGAATTCGGCACGACCTACTACTGGCGGATCGATGAGGTCAATGCCGCTCCGAGCACCACCATTTTCAAGGGCGATGTCTGGAGCTTCACCGCCGAGCCGTTCGCCTATCCGGTGGCGAACATCATCGCGACCAGCAATGGAACGTATGATGCCGATGGCGGGCCGGAGAAGACGATCGACGGCTCCGGTCTGAACGCAGCGGATGAGCACTCGACCGAGGCCACGGATATGTGGCTGGCCATGCCCGGCGCCGAGCCTCTGTACATTCAGTATGAGTTCGATCGCGTCTACAAACTGCACGAGATGCTCGTGTGGAACTACAACGTGCAGTTCGAGTTGCTGCTGGGCTTCGGCCTCAAGGGCGTGACCGTCGAGTATTCCGAGAACGGCGCGGATTGGACGACGCTGGGCGACTTCGAATTCGCGCGGGCGACGGCCAAGGCCAGCTACGCGGCCAACACGGCCGTGGCGTTCGACGGCGTGCCGGTCAAGTTCGTGCGGCTCAACGTCAACAGCGGCTACGGGATGATGGGCCAGTTCGGGCTCAGTGAAGTTCGGTTCATGTACATCCCGGCGCAGGCCCGCGAGCCGCAGCCGGCCGACGGCGCCACCGGCGTCGACGTCGGCACCGCTCTGGCCTGGCGCAGCGGTCGCGAGGCCGCCTCGCACGAGGTGTATCTGGGCGCGGAGGCGGACGCCCTGGCGCTGGCGGGTACGGTCAGCTCGGCTACCTTCGCTCCGGCGCTGGAGTTCGGCCGCACCTACTATTGGCAGGTGGTAGAGGTTAATGAGGCCGACGCCGTGGCGGCATGGACCGGCGACGTGTGGGATTTCTCGACCCAGGAATACGCGTCGATCGACGGGTTCGAAACCTACAACGACGACATCGAGGCCGGGACTGCGATCTTCGATACCTGGCTGGATGGCTGGGTCAACGACACCGGCTCGACGGTCGGCTATATCGAGACTCCGTTCGCCGAGAAGAGCATCGTTCATGGCGGGTCTCAGTCGATGCCGTTCCAGTATGACAACACGACCTCGCCGTTCTACTCCGAGGCGTGGCGCGAGTTTGAGACCGCGCAGAACTGGACGGGCAACGGCGCCGACCGACTCGTGCTGTACGTGCGA
>CAZNSM010000191.1:0-9569 GCA_964575615.1 uncultured Pirellulales bacterium
GCTCAACAGCGGCTGGACCCTCACCTGGCAGGGCGACAACGAGGCCCTGTATCCGCAGGAGAAGTACACGATTCTCGAAGCGATCCGCGCCAAGATCGGCGAAGACAACGTCACGTATGTCAACTCCGTGACGTTCGACGAGGAGAAGGACATCGCCGGCGCGGTGGCGGCGGCGCAGAACGTCGACGCGATCGTCGCCTGCATCGGCGAGCCGGCGTACTGCGAAACGCCCGGCAACATCGACGACCTGACGATGAGCGAGCCGCAGTTGAAGCTCGTCGAGGAGCTGGCCACGACGGGCAAGCCCATCGTGCTGGTGCTGGTCGAGGGCCGGCCCCGCGTGATCCGCACCATCGCCGACGACGCGCAGGCGATCCTGACGGCGTATTGTCCCGGCATGGAAGGGGGCCAGGCGGTGGCGGACGTCCTGTTCGGCGACGTCAATCCGAGCGGCAGGCTGCCGTACACCTATCCGCGGTTCGCCGGCAGCTTCACGACCTACGACCACAAGCCCAGCGAAGAGACTCGTGAGAACCCGTTCCATCCGCAATGGCCGTTCGGGCACGGCCTGTCGTATACGTCCCTGGTCTATCGCGCGCTACAGGCCGACCGGAGCGAGTTGCGGCCGGGACAGACCGTGGCGGTGACGGTCGAAGTGATTAACACCGGCGACATCGCGGCCAAGGAGACGGTGCAGTTGTATCTGTCGGACCTGGTCGCGTCGGTGACGCCGGCGGTCCGGCAGCTCAAGCGTTTCGAGAAGGTGGACGTTCCGGCCGGGCAGACGCGCACCGTCCGGTTCGAGCTGGGCTGGGACGACCTGGCCTTCATCGGACGCGACAACGTGCCGGTTGTCGAGCCGGGCCAGTTCAAAATCAGCGTCGGGGAGCTGTCGGTTCTGCTGACCGTGCCCGAGTTCGCCAAGTAGCGCGCCGCGAGCGAGCCGATTCTGGGGAAGACCATTTCCTTTTCTCTGTGGATCGCGCATAATGCTCGTCTGAAGTTGTGAAGAGTGGCGTACGGATGTGAGGTGCTATGAGAACGTATTTTGACTGTATTCCCTGCGCGATCCGGCAGGTTCTCGATTCGGTGCGGATGATCACCGACGATGAAGGGATGCACGAGAAGGTGCTGCGCGCCGCGCTGGGGCTCTGGCATGACATGGACATGCGCGAAAGCCCGCCGGCGATGGCCCGCAAGGTGCATCGCATGGTTCGAGAGATGACGGGCATCGCCGATCCGTACGTGCAAGTGAAGCAGCGGTACAACCGTCTGGCGATGGGAATGGTGGATGATCTCGAAGAGACGGTGGCCGGTTCGGCCGACCGCATGGAGACGGCGGTCCGCCTGGCGATTGCGGGCAACGTCATCGACTTCGGCGTCAACTCGACGGTCGACGAGAGCGTGGTCGAGGGCGTCATTGCCCGGTCGCTGACCGACCCGCTGGACCTCGACGCTCTGACCGAGTTCAAAGTGGCGATCGCCGAGGCGACGGACATTCTCTATCTGGGCGACAACGCCGGAGAGATCGTCTTCGACCGCCTGCTGATCGAGCAGATGCCGCGCCAGAAGGTGACCTTCGTCGTGCGAGGCGGACCCATCCTCAACGACGTGCTGCTGGCGGACGCCGAGATGGTGGGCTTGACCGATCTCGTCGAGGTGATCGACAACGGCGCCGATGCGCCCGGCACGATCCTCGAAATCTGCTCGAAGGCGTTTCGCAAACGCTTCGAGAAGGCCGATCTGATTATCTCCAAGGGCCAGGGCAACTTCGAGACGCTCAACGACTGCGAGCGGGACATCTTCTTCCTGCTGCGTCCAAAGTGCGCGGTCCTGGCGCGCCACCTGGATTGCGAGCTGGGCCGCCAGGTCCTGATTCGCAGCGAGGCGGTGCTCTCGCAGGCCGCCGGAGAGAGGGTGAAAAAGCGGACCGTTGCCGGGGGCAGCGTTGTGCGATCGAGTGAACGCTGAAAAAGGAAAGAATGGACCTATGCCGATCTTCGAATACCGATGCGAACAATGCGGGCACGTGATGGAGGTGCTTCAGACCAGCCGCAAGGCCACCAAGCAGACCTGCGCCAAGTGCGGTTCAACCAGCATGAAGAAGCTGCTGTCGGCCTTTGCGGTCGGCCAGAGCAAGGCATCGAGCGGTCCGGCCTGTGACTCGTGCGCGGCCGGCCCGGCCTGCGGCATGGACAGTTGCCCCGGCGGCACGTGCCCGATGGCATAAGAGCCCGTTGTCGATGGACATCGGGGCTCGACGCTCGTGAGACGACAGGTGCGTGGAGGATACGCTGATGTCCCATTCCATCTCACTGACCGGCAAGCCGATCCGAAGCATTCGCGTTGTTGTCCTGTCCCTCCTGCTCTGCCTGGCTTCGTCGGCGGCGTCGCAGCGGCCCGCCCTCGAACCGCTGAATCGATTCCCGCACATGGTGCAGGAGTACTTCGTCGCCCAGGTCCGGCAGATCGAGCGGCAGGGCGAGCAACGCCGGGCCGCCCTGAGCACGCGCCAGGAGGCCGAGGCATTCGTACGGGACGTGCAGGAGAGAATCGATCGCTGTTTTGGTCCCTGGCCCGAAAGGACGCCTCTGAACCCGCGCATCACCGCCGTCGTCGAGCGGGACGCCTACACCATCGAGAACGTCATCTTCGAGAGCCGTCCGGATTTCCTCGTCACCGCCAACCTCTACATTCCCAAGGGCCGTGATTTCCCGCTGCCGGGCATCGTGGGCACGTGCGGCCATTCCGCCACGGGCAAGGCCATCGATGCGTATCAGTCGTTCGCCCAGGGACTGGCCCGGCAGGGCTACGTCGTGCTGCTCTACGATCCCCTCGGTCAGGGCGAGCGGCTGCAATACCCCAACGCGGAGCTCAAGAGCGAGATCGGCGTCGGCGTGCGCGAGCACCTCCACGCGGGCAACCAGCAGTTCCTCGTCGGGGAGTTCATCGGCTCCTGGCGGGCGTGGGACGGCATCCGCGCCCTCGACTATCTGCTGACGCGAAAGGAAGTGGACCCGCGGCAGATCGGCGTGACCGGCAACAGCGGCGGCGGCACGATGACCACGTGGCTGTGCGGCGTCGAGCGCCGCTGGACGATGGCGGCGCCGGCGTGCTTCGTCACAACGTTTCGCCGCAACCTCGAAAACGAGCTGCCCGCCGACACAGAGCAGTGTCCGCCGCGATCGCTGGCCTATGGCCTGGACCACGAGGACTTCCTGGCGGCGATGGCCCCCAAGCCCGTCATCATCCTGGCCAAGGAGAAGGACTTCTTCGACGTGCGCGGCGCTGAGTCGGCCTACCGAAGCCTGCGGCGTCTGTATCGTCTGTTCGACGCCGAGGACAACATCGGCCTGTTCACCGGGCCGACCGGGCACGGCTACTCGCAGGAGAACCGCGAGGCCATGTATCGCTGGTTCAACGGCGTCACGCAGATCAGCGATGCGACCAGCGAGCCGAACTTGACGATCGAAAAGGACGAAACGCTCTGGTGTGCGCCTCGCGGACAGGTCTGCGAACTGGATTCGCGGCCGATGTACGAGTTCACGAAGGACAAGTCGAGGGCGCTGGCGAAACAGCGACCGGGTACGTTCTCGCTGTCGGCGCTACAGCAGCGAATCCGGGATGTGCTGCGTCTGCCGGCGTCGGAGCCGGATTCGGCCCCGGAGTACCGCATCCTGCGGAACTGGCGTTCGCGGGGCTATCCGAAGCCGCGATGGACGGCCTACCTCGTCGAGACCGAGCCGGGGATCCATGCAGTGGTCTATCGTCTGGGCAACGAGCAACTGCTGTCGCGACCGCGGGCGACGACGAAGCGGGCGATTCTGTACGTCGCGCATCTGTCCAGCGACGCGGAGCTGCGGGACGAGCCGCTGATCGCCGGGTCGATCGCGGCCGATCCGAATACGGACTTCTACACGGTCGACGTCCGGGGCATCGGCGAGTCGCGGCCCGACACGTGCGACGAGAATTCCTACTTCGATCCGTATGGCAGCGACTACTTCTATGCGATCCATTCGGTCATGTTGGATCGGCCGTACATCGGGCAGCGAACGCATGATGTCCTTCGCGTGGTGGACTGGCTTGGCCAGGCAGGGCACGACGAGGTCCATTTGATGGGCAAAGGCTGGGGGGCGATTCCCGCGACATTTGCCGCCGTGCTGAGCGACCGGGTTACCCAGGTGACGCTCAAGAACGCGCTCACGTCGTATTCCGACATCGCCGAATCCAAGACCTACGCATGGCCTCTCTCGACGTTCGTGCCGAACATCCTGGCGTCGTTCGACCTGCCGGACTGCTACCGCGCCCTGGCGTCCAAGCGCCTGTGCCGGATCGACTTGTGGGGCCCGGACGCCAAGCCGGTCGAGGCCGTCCCGTCCGGGAACTGACGACGTGTATCTGTGAGACGCCGGCCCGCGTCAGAAGTCTCTCGTGTCGAGATAGAGTCGCTCGGGATTGAGAGAGCACCCTTTGCCGAACGGTTTAAACAACAGCAGCGACGGAACAGCCGTGTCGGCTCGCAGCAGGCGAGCGAGTCGCCCAATGGAGAACGCATCGCGGAGATGTTGGCGCCGGGGATCCGACGAACGGATCGGCATCATCAGCCAGTGCACGCCTTCTTCCGCTGCTTTGTTGTGGACGTGGTGGAGCACGTTGCGCAGCAGCCGCATCGCCTCGGGACCCTCCAGGATCGGCTCGCCGATCCATCGCGTGGAAACCGTCCGGCCTTGCGCGGGAATGTGGGGCAGCGCGACGAGGGGGCGTATCGTATCCCAGAAGCTGCGAAGAGGACGCAGACAGGCGGGCACGAACTCGACGAGGTCCTGAAAGACGGCGTTGTGACGGGACGCCGTCACGGCGGCAAACGACGAACCTCGCTCGGCGTAGTGCAGGACGAACTGGCCGGCGGCCGGATATCGTTCTGAGCCGGGTACGAACAGATCGTGCTTCTCGAAGAACGGATCGATGCGTTGTGCCATGGCCTCCGGTGGAGGTTCGGTCCTGACGTCTGCCTGACGGGAGCGTTGGCGCGCAACCGGCGCAACCAGCGTCTCCACGCGATCGATCTGTTGGAGAGCGAACCTGGAGGTCAGGGGCCTCACAGAAGCGTTGTCGGCCATGACGACGGCGTATGTGGCCGCCACACCGTCGTCCTTCGCTGCCTGCTCCGCTCTGGCGTGCAGCGCCGATGCGACACCGTGACGCCTCGCCTGCGGCGCCACCCGCAGGCCGAACAGATAGGCGGCTCTTGTGGATTGACCCTCCAGACGCACGTCTTTGATGGCGGCGGAGATGACGCCGACGATCCGGCCCTCGCGCTCGGCCACGAACGTGTGACAGCGGCCGTACATCCGCGCGTGGGCGTTCAGGTGCGTGTACCTCCGGCAAATGCGAACGCCCGGACGCACCGTAAAGTGCAGGTCCAGATCGCCCTTGCGTTCCTCGTCTTGCGACTCGTAGGGTCTTACGTCCATTCCGGCGCTTTCCGTTGGCGTCTTCACGGAAAGCAGCTACGTGGTTTGAGGCGAGCCGGTTCAGAAGTCTTCCAGAGGCAAGCCGGGCCGCGCCGGCGGCGCGGATGTCTGCGCGGTGTCGTCCTGCTCGCTCGGGGAGCATTCGGCCATAGATTGGGACTTCTCGAAAAGACGGTCGATGGCCTCCTGGGTGGCTTGATCGGCCGGTTCGAAGCGGGCCACGCGGTGGACCAGGTCGCAGCACCAGGCCATGCAGGCGATGTTGGCCTTCTGGTCCTGCCGGCTGAAGCCCAGGGTGCTGAGCATCTTGTGTTGAGCCAGTGGGCTGAGGGTGATCACCAGGGCGGCAAAGCTCAGCACGAGAAATCCGGCCGCAAATCCGAGCACGCCCGCGACGAGGACGTCCAGGACCTTGGGGAAGGGGATGCTGAACTGGCCGGTCAGGAACACGTACGACAGGCCGTAAAGGATGGCGAAACACCCGCCCGCCAGGGCCATCAGGCTCAGCGTCAGGCCGTAACCCGATGCGCCCCCGCTGGCAGGGGCCCAGTCGGCCACCGCCGGCGCCAGGAAGATCGCCAGGTAGATGGATACGACGACATTGAACAGAAGGCCCCAGCTCTGGTAGAAGCCGGTGCGCACCGCCAGCCACACGAACGCAGCCCCCGCCAGGATGGCGATCCAGAACACCATGGTGATTACCCCACCACCCGTTTGAGTTCTTCCAGGCTGGTCACGCCGGTGACCACCTTCTTGAGTCCCTGCTTGCGCAGATTCGACCGGCCCTGCCGGCTGCCTTCGGTCCGCATCTGGGCCGGGAACGAATCGCCGTTGGCGATCTGGGCCTTCAGGTTCTCGTCGACCACCATGATGTCGCAAATGGCGGTCCGTCCGAAGTAGCCGGTCCTGTCGCACCGGCGGCACTGGCCCGCCTCATAGATGCCGCTATAGTCGATGCCCTTCTTATTGAATTCGGCGATCTGCGTGTCACTGAGCGAGGCGGATTTGCGACAGTGCGTGCACAGACACCGCAGCAGCCGCTGCGACAGGATGAGATTCAGGCCCAATGACAGCAGCAGGCGCGAGACGCTCAGGTCCATCAGCCGGGCGATCGCGCTGGCGTTGCTGTCGCAGTGCAGGGTCGCCAGGACGAGGTGCCCGGTCTGCGCCGCGCGCAGGGCGATCTCGGCGGTCTCCTCGTCGCGGATCTCGCCGACGCAGATGACGTTCGGGTCCTGGCGAAGGACGCTGCGCAGCGTGTTGGCGAAGGTGATCTCGGCTTTGGGATTGATCTCGATCTGGCTGGTCTGCGGCAGCATGGCCTCGATCGGGTCCTCGACCGTGATCACGTTCCGCGTGAGGCGGTCGATGCTGTTGAGCATGGCGTACATGGTGGTGGTCTTGCCGCTGCCGGTCGGGCCGCAGATCAGGATCATCCCGGAGGGTTTGTGCAGGGCCTTGCGGATGATGTCGTTCTGCTTGGCGCTGAGGCCGAGGTCCTTCAGCGTGTACCCCGCCGCGTCGCGGTTCAGGACCCGGATCGAGAGCTTCTCTCCGTTGACGGTTCCGCTGCTGGCGACGCGAAACGACGCCGCCTGCTCGCCGCGCCGGGCGGTGAACGCGCCGTCCTGCGGACGCCGCCGCTCGGAGATGTCCATGGCGGAGACGGCTTTGATGCTGTTGATCACCGCCTGACAGGTCGCGGCGTCCAGTTGCTGGGTGTTCCGCAGCACGCCGTCGATCCGCAGACGAATGTTGTACGTGGACGCGTCCTGCGGATCGATCAGGATGTCGCTGGCCCGCCGCTCGATCGCATCGGCGACGATGGACTCGGTCTGGTCGAAGACGTGGGCGTCTGTCTGCTTGCCCTGGCCGTGCCCGCAGACCTCGTCCATCGTCCGGCCGGACGAATCGAGCAGGCGGAACGCCGCCTCTTCTTCCGGGGCAGCGGCACGCATCGACCGAAGGCCGGTCAGCGCATTCCTGAATTGCTGTTTCAACAGGTCGAAGAACCGGCTCTGGCCCGACCGGCTCTTCCTGACCGCCTCGGCGACGACCAGACTCAGCAGCAGGATCGGACCGGCGAACAGAGACACCAGATTCGCAACCGTCTTGTACTTCTCGGGAACGAGCGGCCCGAACTGAACCTGCTGAACGCAGTACATGCAAAGGTACACCCACGCGACGAGCAGCAGCAGCTTGAGAGGATTGAACGGCAGGGCCGGCCCGAGCGAATCGGCGAGCACCTCGCTTCCGCAGGTTTCCACCAGCGCCGTTCCGAGAGCCGAAAACGATCCAAGCATCGATCCACTACCTCGCTCTTTCCGCTCGCACATAGAGACCACCGATCTGCTGGAGAAGTGTACTCGAATCGACCGGTTCCGGCAAGTCTCGCTTCTGAAAATCCCGCGCCGATCCCCGGGCCGGGGCGCCTGTTCGCCTCAGACGTTGTCGAGGTCTTCGAGATCGGAACCCAGCTCGTCGAACTCGATCGCGCTGCCGGAGGCGTCCAGGTCGGCGAAGCTGTCGCCGAGTCCGCCGGCCGGCTTGCTCTTGGCAGGCGCCGGCGGTGTCTTCTTCGGTTGCGCCGGCGGCGTCTTCTTGGGCGGCACGATCTTCTCCGGCTTGCCGTCGATCTGGCAGACGAAAGTCAGCGGACCGATGCGGATGTAATCGCCGGCCTTGACCGGGCTGTCGCCGTTGACGCGCTTCTCGTTGACGAACGTTCCGCAGGTCGAATCGAGATCGCGGATCTTCAGGGCCTCGCCGTTCTGCTGGATCTCGCAATGCCGACGGCTGATGGTGGGCAGAGGAATCCGCAGGTCGCAGTCGTGCCGGCGTCCCAGGACCGTCACGGCGTTACGAAGTGAGAATGTTTTGTGTGCTCCGCCTTTCCTGAGCAGCACCAAGTCGGCGTTCATCCGGCCTGCCTCCACAGTGAGCCTATCGAAACGTCCAACACCGCCATTATACCACGAATGTCGTCCCATAACAAGCCCCTAAATCGCACAAACGCGCCCGCCCGCCGCCCGCCGGCCGCCGCAATGACATAAGTGGCCACCGCGCCAATGGTTACGCCCGAGTCGGCCGAGGGTGTCTTTCACGAGGACGGGGCGTTGTTCGGCCGGCCGGCGAGTCGCCTGCTCGGCCGCCACGCTCCGGCAGGAACCGCAAAACGCGCGAAGAATCGTCCCAAACACGCAACACCCAAACGACAAAATGCGCGTGACAGTCAGATTTTTTTTACTCGTGTTTTCATGGGGATTTAGCGTCGCCGGACCGCGAAAATCGGCCGCTTTTTTCGTACCAAACGTGCAACACCGCCCCATTGTAGAGGCGCGTCTTTTTTGGCGCCTCCACAAAGGACGCACTGATGCACGATGCGGCGAGACCGAGACAGTGCGACCGCTGCTGTTATTGTCGCGACGTGGCGGGCGCGCTCTGTTGCGTGCGAAACCCGCCGGTGGCCGACCCCGCCACCGGACGGGCACGCTGGCCCCGCATCCAGCCGACCGACACCTGCGGAGCCTTCGCCCAGACCCGCGATCCACAGACCGAAATCGACAATCACTCCGGCCGCGACGCGGCCTCCGCACCCGATCATCAATCATCCATTATCCTTCATCAATCACCGGACCTGCCCATCCACACCGACCGCTACGGCCCGTACTGCAAGATTCCGCTGACGCATGGCCGCTTCGCGAAGGTCGATCCGGCGTATTACCCCTGGCTCGCCCAGTTCCGCTGGCACGCCAAGGTCAACCGCGACGCCGTCTACGCCGTGCGCACCGTCCAGCACAACGGCCGCTCCCGCCGCATCCTCATGCACCGCATGATCATGGACACGCCCGACCACCTCGTCTGCGACCACGTCAACCACGATGGCCTCGACAACCGCATCGCCAACCTGCGCAACTGCACCGTCGAGCAGAACAACGCTAACCGCCGCAAGCGGCTCGCTGGCCACGGGTCACGAGCTGCGACTTCACAATACCTCGGTGTCGCCTGGGACCGACGCCGGCAAAAGTGGGTCGCCTATGTCAAGAAACACGGCCGCCAGAAGAACCTCGGCCTCTTCGACGTCGAAGAAGACGC
>CAZNSM010000192.1:0-9453 GCA_964575615.1 uncultured Pirellulales bacterium
GTCCAAAACGCCATCATCCTGGTCCTGACGCTTGTCCCAACGGTCGCAATCGCCTTGCCGCCCGCCCAGCCAAGGAGCCATTCCATCCCGGTTGTGGACCTTTCCGGGGAAACACGGCGGCAGACGGTGGTTGACCGCGAAAGCGGTCAATATCTGGGTCACCCCACCACGGTGCTTCTGGAGGACAACCGGACAATCCTGGCTGTCTATCCCAAGGGCCACGGTCGCGGCGCCATCGTGATGAGGTGCAGCACGGATGCGGGCCTGACCTGGTCGGACCGCCTGCCTACGCCGCAGAACTGGGCAACGTCGCAAGAGACCCCCACCATCCACCGCGTCATCGATCGCGAAGGCCGCAAGAGGCTGATCCTGTTTTCGGGTCTGTATCCAATCCGAATGGCAGTCTCTGAGAACGACGGCCGGGACTGGACGGCCTTGGAACCGATCGGCGATTTCGGCGGGATCGTTGCGATGGCTTCCGTCGAGCGTCTGGCGAACGGTTACTACATGGCCCTGTTCCACGACGACGGGCGCTTTCTTCGAAATGGGGGCAAGCCGACGCAGTTTCGGGTGTATAAGACGATCTCGCAGGACGGTGGCCTGACTTGGGGCCAGCCGACTGCCATCGCCGAGCATCCAGAAGCTCATCTGTGCGAGCCCGGCCTGATTCGCTCGCCGGATGGGCGACAGATCGCCGTCCTGCTGCGGGAGAACAGCCGCAAGTTCAACTCCTTCGTCATTTTCAGCGATGACGAAGGCCAGACTTGGAGTGAGCCACGCGAGCTTCCGGCCGCACTGACTGGCGACCGGCATGTGGGAAAGTACGCCCCCGATGGGCGCCTCTTCGTCAGCTTCCGGGACACCACGCACGTCAGCCCCTCCAAAGGGGACTGGGTCGGATGGGTGGGCACATACGACGACATCGTCGCCGGCCGGGAAGGTCAGTACCGCGTCCGCCTGATGGACAACACCAAGGGCGCCGACTGCGCCTATCCGGGCCTCGAAGCGCTCCCGGACGGCACATTCATCGCGACCACCTATGGCCACTGGACCCGGGATGAGCAACCCTACATCGTCAGCGTGCGTTTGAGACTCTCGGAGCTGGACCAGCGGGCAGCGGAACGTAGAGTCGCCCTGAGCGACCTCTACGTCAGTGGCAACGATGGATATCACACGTATCGAATCCCGTCGCTGCTCGTGACCAGGAAAGGAACGCTTCTGGCGTTCTGCGAGGGACGCAAAGGAGGTCGAGGTGACTCGGGCAACATCGACCTGCTCGTCAAGCGGTCGGCCGATGGCTGCAGGACATGGAGCCCCCAACAGGTCGTCTGGGACGATGCTGGCAACACCTGCGGCAATCCATGTCCTGTCGTGGACCAACAGACCGGGACAATCTGGCTGACCATGACCTGGAACCATGGGCAGGACAAAGAGAGCCAGATCATGCAGAACACGAGCAGGGACACGCGGCGCGTGTTCGTCACACACAGCGAGGACGACGGTCAGACGTGGTCGGCGCCGCGTCAGATCACCGAAACGGCCAAACGACCCGAGTGGCGATGGTACGCCACCGGCCCGGGCGTCGGCATTCAACTGGAACGAGGTCCGTGGCGAGGGCGTCTGCTGATACCCTGCGACCACAGCGTCGTCTCTCCCGAGGACCCCACCGGCTACAACTCGCACGTGATCTTCAGCGACGATCGAGGACAGAGTTGGCAACTCGGCGGCGCGATCCGGCCGGCCGTCAACGAGTGTCAGGTCGTGGAACTGGCCGACGGAACGCTCCTGATGAACATGCGGAACTACAACCGGTCCGCGACGACACGCGCCGTGGCGACGAGCCGTGACGGGGGAATGACCTGGTCGCAGGTCCGACACGATCCGGCCCTCGTCGAGCCAATCTGCCAGGCGAGCCTCGTGCGGTACGATGGACCGCGAGAGGAGGACCAGGACTGCCTGCTGTTCTCCAACCCTGCCCACGGCGAAAGCGGCGTGCGCAGGGATATGACCATCCGTCTCAGTCGCGACGGGGGCAAGACCTGGCCTGTCGAGCGCCTTCTCTGGCCCGGACCGGCCGCCTATTCGTGTTTGGCGGTTCTGCCCGACGGCGCGATCGCGTGTCTGTTCGAAGGCGGCCCGGCGAATCCGTACGAGCGGATCGTCCTGGCGAGATTCGAACGCCGCTGGCTCGCCGGCGAGTTGCTCGGTCCCTGATGATATAGCGTGTTGGCATGACTTTCATGTTTTGGCTGTAGCACGTTTTGGAAAGGATCCGGGAATGAGTAGTTGGACGTTGATCCTCGTGGGCGTCGCTGCCGTACTGATTGTCGTGGCACTGATCATGAAAAAGGGGAAATCGTAGTCCCCCCAACGGAATCGTTCCGTCCAATTGAAGGGAGTACCCATGTCAGGAGCACTGATCGTACTGTTGGTCTTCGTCGGCCTTCTGGTCGTCCTGGCCCTGCTCGTGATCGGCATCTACAATGCCCTGGTCCGACTGCGAAATCAGGTGGACAACGCCTGGTCGCAGATCGACGTGCAGTTGAAGCGCCGGCACGATCTGATTCCGAACCTGGTCGAGACCGCCAAGGGCTACATGAAGCATGAACGCGAGACCTTCGAGGCCATCACGCAGGCGCGCAGCCAGGCAATGGGCGCCAAGAGCGTCGCCGAGACGGCCAAGGCCGAGGGCCACCTCGCCGATGCGCTGAGCAAGTTCATGCTCGTCGTCGAGAACTACCCGGAGTTGAAAGCCAACCAGAACTTCCTGGCCCTTCAGGAAGAGCTGACCGGCACAGAGAACAAGATCGCCTTCTCGCGTCAGAACTACAACGACCAGGTCTTGTTCTACAACAACAAGATCCAGATGTTCCCGTCCAACATCATCGCGGGAATGTCCGGCTTCACGAAGCGCGACTTCTTTGAGGTCGAGAGCGCCGCGGAGCGTGCGGTCCCCAAGGTCAGTTTCTCGTAGTAGAACGGTTCGGTGCTCCTGGCATGCCCGGCGCACGCGCTGGATCGGGGGACAGGGGTGGTGGTATGCCCAGGGAAAGCCGGTCCACCGGACGAGCGGATGTTAGGGATGGCGCATGTGGGAACTGATTAGAGCAAACAAGAGACATTCGATCCTCTTGATGGCCCTGATGGCTGTCGTGCTGCTGCTGGTCGGCGGGATCATCGGATTGGCGGTATTCGGCCCCGATGGCGGGTGGATCGGTCTGGGTGTCGCGACCGTCGTGTGGCTGGTGCTGGCCCTGATCAGCCTGTCCTCCGGCGACCAGATCCTGCTGGCGGCCAGTCGCGCCCAGCGAGTCGACCACGACGTGCATCCGCAACTGTTCAACATCGTGGAGGAGATGAAGATCGCGGCCGGGCTGCCGGCCATGCCGAAAGTCTATATCATCAACGATCCGGCTCCGAACGCCTTCGCCACCGGCCGCAGCCCCCAATCCGCCTCCGTCGCCGTCACCGCCGGACTGCTGGCCCGGCTCAACCGCGACGAGCTCCAGGGCGTGGTCGCACACGAGATGAGCCATATCCTCCATCGCGATATTCTGTACGTGACTCTGGCGGGCATCATGCTCGGCGGCATCGTGCTCATGTCGCAAGTCTTTCTGCGAGGGATGTTCTATAGCTCGATGGGGTCGAGGCGACGTTATTCCAGCGGCGGCCGGGGCAACGGCCAGGCCCAGATCATCCTGGTCGTGATCGCCATCGTCGTCGCGGTGCTCGCCCCAATCATGGCCCAGTTGCTCTACTTCGCCCTGTCACGCCGCCGGGAATACCTCGCCGACGCCGGCGCGGCAAGGTTGACACGCTACCCCGAGGGACTCGCCAGCGCTCTCGAGAAGATCGCCTCCGATCCGGCCCCGCAACTGCGTCCGGCCAACCAGGCGACGGCGCCAATGTACATCGTCAATCCCTTCAAGAAGAAGGGCCAGATGAAGCTGTCCGATCTGACCAGCACGCACCCGCCGATCTCCGAACGCGTCCGCATCCTGCGCCGCATGTCCCAGGGCGCTTCCTACCGAGACTACGGCGAGGCCTTCACGAAGGTAACCCATTCGAAGAACATCGTTCCGGCCGCCGCCTTGAGAGACGAGGCCGTCGATCTCCGGCAGGGCCGGACGCAGCCGACCCAGGACCAGAGCGTCCGCAGACAGGTCCATCAGGTCGGGGACATCATGCGCAAGGTCAACGGTTTTGCGTTCCTGGACTGCTCCTGCGGCCTCAGCCTGAAGGTCCCTCCCAACTTCCAGGGGGACACGGTCCGGTGTCCCCGCTGCAACAAGAACCTGGATCTGGCCGCCCAGCGGGTGCCCCCAAGGTAAATGCCTGTCACCTTTGGCCGGGGGCGCGCTTGCCGAATCCTCCCCGACCGGATAATCTACCGATGTCGAAACCCGGACGAACGCCGTTCCCCTACAGGATGGGACCAGAGGAACCCTATGGCCGACGAACAAGCGTGCGAACAAGCCGACCAGATCGAAAGCGAACTCGATGATCTTCGCAAGGAATTGGAGAATTTCCAGAGGGAGAAGGAGCGTGTCCGCGCCATTGTCGGCAAAATCGGCGGCGTCCCCAAGACGCGCGTCCGCCTGGTCAACACCCTGTTCATCCTCGTCGTGGTCTTTTCCGTGGTCGCGTCCGTCGTCGGCGGCCACAAGTGGCAACTGCCCATGATCGAACTGGCGGCGGTCACGCTGTCGGTGAAAATCATCTATCTGATCCACGCGCAGATGCGCATCGCCCATTTCGAGTTCTGGATCCTCTCCTCGCTCGAGTGGCGAATCAATGAGGTGATGAAGCAGGTTCGCCAACTCCGCAAGGATCTGGGGCAACCGTGACCCTCTGGCAGTCGCATGGGCAGCCTGAATCGCACCGCGTCCCCCACTGCCGGACCAGCCGAGTGTGAAGCGGAGTCAACATGAACCTCCTGGCTCCGCAACAGCCACGAAGAACCGATCCCAGTGAAATGCCGGTGTGCCGCGAGGAGATCAAATCCGGATATTGTTTCGCGAAAACGACCGTTCTTCTCGCCCATGACAGCACTCTGGCGCGACTATCAAGTCGCTTTTACATAAATCCTCCCTCGTGAACTCGGAATTCCCTTGCGGCATCCGCAGCGAGGCCTGGCGAGCCGTCCGGTTGCCGGCCCTTGCGGTGGCAACAAAAAAGGCCTCGCTTGAAAAGCGAGGCCCAAGGTCCTTCTTGCCGTAATCTTCTGCCGTACCGTTACCCTGGACGGACACTCGTTGCCTGCGGTCCCTTCCTCCCCTGACCAACCACATACTCCACATCCTGACCTTCGAGGAGCGATTTGAACCCGTCGGCCTCGATATTCGATAAATGCACGAACAGGTCCTCGCCTCCGTCGTCCGGCGTGATGAAGCCGAACCCCTTCTTGGCATCAAACCACTTTACCTTGCCTGTGCTCACGGTGCTACTCCTTCGTCCCTCTCTGCTACTGGAATGTGACGCGACGACTCTGTCGGCGGGCATTGCTCCTGAGGGGGTGAAGAACGCCCTCCGGCAAAAATCAAAAAAATGTTATATCAAAAAGGCTCAATTGTCAACAAGATTCTTCCAAAACTTGGGCCTTGCGGCGCCGGCATTGCTCACCCGTCCACGGCGGCCTTCCGCCCGATTGCCTGTCCACAAACACCCTGAATGGTCCCGGCCGAGGCGTCGACGCCGGGCCCTTCTGCCGTTGTCCCGGCTCGGTGCAGGATCGCTCTCGCTCACGCCCGCAACACAATCCTTTGCGGTGGCTGCCGACCTGGTGTGTGTGAAGATATCCTGGCAGGCGTGTGGCAGCCTCAAAGCGTAGTGCAACGGAGCTTTGGGGATGGCGAATGGGAGTGGCACATCCGTACGGAGAGGCCTCTGCGATGCGATCCATCCCCAAGTCCTACGGACTTGAGGCTGCCACCCCTGGCTGTTTGCGCCCTCAAGGGAGTGCTGCCCTAAAATCTTGACAGACACGCCGACCTGCACCGACTGGTTTTTTGCTTGCCTGCGCGCCTGACTACCTGTAGACAAAGGGCTGACGTGACAATCCCGACGGGCGTCGGGCCGGCGCACCCGCGGCCGCCGCATCGACATGGCACGAAGGCACTACGAATCTGCGTGTATGAAGGAGACCGACGATGTTGAAGATAGGCATGATTGGGGCCGGCTTTGTCGCAGGATTTCATGAGCGAGCCCTGCGTTCCGTGCGAATCGGCGAGTTCGCAGGAGTCTGTGCCCCCAAGGGCGCCGAAGAACTGGCCCAGGTGGCCCGCCAGGACCGACTTGGAGACACGCGCGTCTACGCGAATGTCGCCGAACTGGCCAAGGCGGTCGATGTCGTATGTATCTTCGCCCCGAACTTCGCCCGTCTCGAGATCATGCGTCAGATCGCCCAGGCCGTGGAAGGCGGCGCAACGCTGAAAGGGATCATCGTCGAGAAGCCCCTGGCACGCACCCTGCGAGAGGCGGACACCCTCGTGCGAATCGCCAAGGCCATGAACATCCCCACCGCGTACTTCGAGAACCAGATCCACATGCCCTCGATCGTCCAGGCACGTCACCAGCTCGCTGGCGTCGAGAAGGCGATGGGACCGGCTCATCTGGCGCGCAGCGCCGAAGAGCATGGCGGTCCTCACGAGCCGTGGTTCTGGGACCCCACCACGCAGGGCGGCGGCGTCTGTTGCGACATGGGCTGCCATAGCATCGCCTGCGGAATGTTCATGCTCACCCCGCAGGGCAAACCCCTGGACTATCTCAAGCCGGTCTCGATCAACGCCACCATGGCCCTGCTGAAATGGGGCAAGGAGCCCTGGCTCAGCCAGCTCAAGGGGCGCGGCGTCGATTACAGCAAGACGCCGGCCGAAGACTACTCGACCGTTACGCTCGAGCTGAAGGACCCCCAAAGCGGCCATCGCAGCGTCGTGCAGGCGACAAATTCCTGGATCTATGACGCCCCCGGCCTGCGGCTGCTGATGGAAACCTTCGGGCCGGGTTACTCGTACACGGTCAATTCCCTCCAGTCTCCCTCTGGGATCTTCATCAGCGATGCGGCGGCCACCGCCGTCGTGGACAGCGAGCTGGCTCTGGAGAAATCCCAGGCCACGCGCGGCTCGCTGATCCTTCAGTCCAACGAAGCCGACCTGTATGGTTACGTCGCCGAATGGATCGACGCGCTGACGGCGTTCGAGCAGGGCAAGGACGCCAGGCTCAACCTCGAATACGGCAAGCTGATCACCATGCTGATCCTGGCGGCCTACATGTCGCACGAGAAACGCAAAGCGATCGACCTGACGGATTCGCGGGTCTTGCGCGAGTTGGAAGACTACGTCCCGTCAATTCAGAAGGGAGAAGGCAAGAAGGTGCTGTAGACCTCGTCGGCGATGCTCACACTCATCGATGGAACGAAACAGGTCTCGCAGGGAACTTCGAGGCGAACCATGAAAAGACACCGACTTCGAATTGTGGTGCCGGCGTATCCCACGTTCAACATCTACTCTCGCATCGCATGCAAGACCACAGCGCTGGGCCCGGTCTGCGTGGCCACCGCCGTGCGCGAAATCGGCGGATGGGACGTCGAGGTCATCGACGAGAACAACCTCGGCCGCTACGGACCGCGAGGCGACATCGGCGCCGACCACCGGGTCCTGCAGGCCCAGCGTCCCGCGGATGTCGTGGGATTCTACGGAGGCCTGACCAGCACCATCCCCCGACTCTACGAACTGGCCCGATGGTATCACCAACAAGGGGCCACAACCGTAGCCGGAGGGCAGCACTTCGCCGGCGAGAACGTCGACGAGGCCCTGTCCAACGGCATCGACTATGTCGTCTTCGGAGAAGCGGAACAGACCCTCCGTGAGCTCATCGAGGCCTGGCAGGGACAAGCCGACTTCGATGCGATCAGGGGCATTGCATATCGCAAAGACGGCTCGGTGTTCCGAACCGCCCCGCGCGAGCCGCTGACCGACTTCGATCGCTTTGCCTTTCCCGATTTCTCGCTGGTCCGCTATGCCAGAATCCGCATCTATCCGGTCGAGAGGGTCCGCGGCTGCTGTATGAACTGCGAGTTCTGCACGGTCAAGGGCACGCCTCGATGCGCCTCGGCCGAGCGATTGTTCGAGAACATCCGCTATCTGGTCGAAACGCGCAACGCCACGGACTTCTTCGTCGTGGACGACCTCTTCGGCCAGCAGCGAGGCGAGGCCATCCGCTTCTGCCGGATGCTGGCGGACTATCAGCAGCAAATCGGCAGGCGACTGATCTCGACCGTCCAGATCCGGCTGGACAGGGCCAAGGACACAGAACTGCTCGCCGCCATGCGGCAGGCGGGGATCGCGCACGTCGCCATCGGCTTCGAATCGCCGATCGACGAAGAGCTCCAGGCGATGAACAAGCAGGTCAAGGCCGAGGAGATGCTGTCGCTGGTGAAGGTCTACCGCCGGTTCGGGTTCTGGGTACACGGCATGTTCATCTTCGGCTATCCATCGACCGTCGAACAGACGTTTACCATGCCGATCGCCGAGCGAGTCCGGCGGTTCCGGCAATTCATCCGCAAGGCGCGGCTCGACACCGTTCAGGTGCTGCTCCCGGTGCCGCTGCCCGGCACGCGGCTGCGCCAAAGGCTCGAACACCAGCATCGGGTCTATGCCTCGGAGGATGTGGGCTGGGAATACTATGACGGGAATTTCCCTCTGTTCGAGCCGGATGCCCCCATGACGGCACAGGAAATGCAGGAGGGCAGCAAGCGAATCATGGGGCGGTTCTACCGCTTCCAGTACATGTTTCTCGTCGGCGCCAGCATCCTGACGTTTCCGTCCCTGCTGTTCTCTCTGCACAACCTGCGGGCCGGCTGGAGCCGCTGGTACATCCGATGGGCTCGTCGCGTCATCCGCTTCGGCGGCTGGCTGACCATGCGAAAATGGACGTCGGATTTCCGAAAAGGCGACTTCCTCGAGAGACTCCGGATCGCGCGGGGCCACCTGAGTATGCCTCATCACGGGGGTAAGCCAGCAGGCGCACGGGCGGAGCTATTCCTTCCGGATCGCTGAGGCCGGCACTGTATCATCCACGACAACGGGCGACGACGCCGCGCCGAGGTGGTTGGCCTGGAGCATGACGTTGCGACTGGCCTGCCCTTTCAGCGACAGAAACGTGCCCGTCTCGGGGCCGGCCCAGCAGCCGTGAACATAGACGTCCTGCACGTCCGTCAGGTCGATCACCGGCGCATCGCCGTGAGGCCTGCCCGTGCGGAACCCGTCGATCTCCAAATCCCCTGTGTTCACGCACGTCAGCGCCGGGCCCTTCTTCGTATCGATCGTCACACCATGGAAGGCAATGCCCTGGGCGTCCTTGCACTGAAAACCGGTTTCCGCGTCGATGTTGATGTCGGCAAACGTCACGTTCTCCACCGGTCGCTCCGGCAGGCCCAGGATGTAGCCGGCCACC
>CAZNSM010000193.1:0-9403 GCA_964575615.1 uncultured Pirellulales bacterium
TCAGATTCGCAGGAAGACGGCCATTTCGTTGGCGGCGGCCATCAACGCGTTGATGTAGCCGGCGAAGCGAACCTGTCTGGTTTGCGTATCCCACTCGAAGAAGAAGTCGCCAGGCTCCCGGAAGCTTGTGCCGTAGTTGTCAGCGTACATGCGAGCCAGGACTTGCCTTGCCGTGGCACTGTAGTGGGCAAGGTAGTTGCGGATGACGTAGAACTCGTCCATCTTCCTGGCGGACTCCGAAGGAATGGACGCAAAAGGATTGTGACCGGCGGCGAGAAAACGCCTGGCCTTGCCTTTCAGATCACTCGTGTCCTTGAAGTCGAAATACCCCAATCCGGAAAGCATTCCCCTCGAAACGTCCCGGCTCAGCGTTCTCGGCAAGACCAATCCCTTTCGGCGTGCGTATTCAGAGGGATCACGCCGGAGACATTCCACAAAGGCATTCTCGACGAGCACCTCCCACGCGACGTAGATCTTCAGTACGAATGCTTCGTGGATGTGCTTCTTCTCCGAACGGTGGATTCGTCTGTCTATCTCTTTGGCCAACTCCGCGGCAACGACGACTTGCTGCGCCTCGTACAACTTCAAGAGCAGGTCTGTATAGTCATTGAGGCGCGAGAAAAACTTGTCGAACTCCCCCGCCAAAGGTGGCTTCCTCATGAGTCTCCCCTACCCGGGTATACATTACCCCCGGCGCGCAACGACAGACGGAGTCGAAGGCCGTCTATCCTCTCGGTGTCTTTCGGCCGTTCATGGCGCGATTGACGGACTTGCCCGCGACCGTCACTTCGGCCACAGCTCGTCCATAGGCGTCCCTCGCGAGGGTGTGGACCTCGACCTCTTTGCCCTGGATGAGTCGTTTCAACCGCTCGGTGGCCTTGGGGCCGGTCTTGCTGCGTTTCTCCGCCGCATCGACATTCGCCAAGCGGACCGGATGCCGGCGCGACCGTGTCAGGAACGTGTCGCCCGCAATCACCTTTGTCACTTTCTCTTTTCGCTTGGCCACGGTTCGATTCTCCATATACGAACACCAGACCACAATATAATGCGCGAGAGGAAGAAAGTCCAGGTCTTCCCGGAGACCGATCTGTCGCACCGGTTGCAGAAGGTTGCCAATGCTGGGGGACTATCCCCAAGCCCTGCGGGCTTGAGGCTGCCACACGGCTGATCGTCTTGAGGCGTTGTGCGGGAGCCTGTCCTGAGCAACGCCGAATGGAACGCGCGACCTGCGGGGCATTCCATACACCTGGAAAGAAGGTTGACGGAGGGGGTGGGGGTGGGGATAATTTGGTTTTGCGGGTTGGGGTCGGCCGGGGGCCCGGAATGGGCCTTGCGGCGGACGCCGGACTCGCGGGTCGGACGGATCGTATGGGCTTGGCCGGAGCGGTGTGGTCCTGCGACATCCATCATGTCTATTCCGAAGGGGCGTCACTATGAGCGAACGTCAGAGCACACGCCGCGATTTCCTCAAGAATTCCGTGTTCGTCGGAGCCGGTCTGGTCGCGGCCGGTCCGCTGGGCCGCACCCTGCTTGCCGCGACGCCGGGCGCGAAGATGAAGTTCGGCCTAGTCACCTACCTCTGGGGCCAGGACTGGACGCTGCCCGTGCTGATCGCCAACTGCCGCACGAGCGGCGTCCTCGGCGTCGAGCTGCGGACCGAGCACGCCCACGGCGTCGAATCGAAACTCAGCAAGACCGAGCGGGCCGACGTCAGGAAACGCTTCGCCGACAGCGGCGTGACGCTCGTCGGGCTCGGCACGAACTTCGCGTTCCACTATCCCGAGCGGGACCGGCTCCAGAAAGAGATCGCGGGCGCCAAGGACTACGTCGTGCTGTCGGCCGACGTCGGCGGCTCCGGCGTCAAGGTCAAGCCGAACGACCTGCCCAAGGGCGTCTCGTACGAGCGGACGATCGAGCAGATCGGCAAATCGCTGCACGAGATCGGCGCGTTCGGCGCCGAGCACGGGCAGGAGATCCGCCTGGAAGTGCACGGCGGCTGCTCGCAACTGCCGACGATCAAGGCGATCATGGACGCGACCGACCATCCGAACGTGAAGGTCTGCTGGAACTGCAACGGGCAGGACCTCGAAGGCGAAGGACTCCAGTACAACTTCAACCTGGTCCGGCCGTACTTCGGCGCCACCGCCCACGTCCGCGAGCTGAACCTCGGCGACTATCCCTACCAGGACCTGATCGACATGATGGTCGCGACCGACTACGACGGCTGGGTGCTGCTCGAGGCGCGGACGAAGCCCGACGACCGCGTCGCAGCGCTGGCCGAGCAGAAGACGGTGTTCGAGCAGATGGTGGCCAGGGCGCAGTCGGGCGGCTCGCGGGCCGCTCGCGGCGTCAGGATCACTGAGCACAGCGACAAGGTCACCGTCGAATTCGACGGCAAGCTGTTCACCGAATACTGCTTCACGCAGGCGCTGCGCCCCTACTTCTATCCGGTGATCGGCCCGACGGGCGTGCCGGTGATTCGCCACTGGCCGATGGGCGATGGGCCCGGCGAGGCGCACGACCATCCGCACCACAAGTCGCTGTGGTTCACGCACGGCGACGTCAACGGCGTCGACTTCTGGGCCGATGGCGACGGCAAGGGCAAGATCGTCCACAGTAAGTTCCTGGAGATCAGCTCGGGTCCGCAGACGGGCGTCATCAAGCAGCAGAACCAGTGGCTCGCGCCGGACGGCAAGATCGTGTGCACCGACACGCGGACGCACCGGTTCCACAACCGGCCGGAAGGGCCGATGATCGACTTCGAAGTCACGATCCACGCCTCGGAGGGCGAGGTGGTGCTCGGCGACACGAAGGAAGGCTCGATGGCGATCCGCCTGGCGCCGACGATGCGCCTCAAGGGCGAGGTGGGCCAGGGCCACATCGTCAACAGCGAAGGCGTGCGCGACGGCGCCACGTGGGGCAAGCGCGCCGCCTGGTGCGATTACTACGGCCCGGTCAACGGCGAAGTCGTGGGCGTGGCGATCTTCGACCACCCGAGCAACCCGCGCCATCCGACGTGGTGGCACGTCCGCGACTACGGCCTGTACGCCGCCAATCCATTCGGCATCCACGACTTCGAGAAAAAGGAGCGGGGCGCGGGCAACCTGACCATTCCCGCGGGCGAGAGCGTCACGTTCAAGTGGCGCTTCTACTTCCACAGGGGCAACGAGATCGAGGGCAAGGTGGCCGAGCATTTTCGCCAGTACGCCTCCTGAGAACGAACCGAAGACGAACGCAGACAAAGGCGTTCGAGACGAACCTGAAGACGAAAGGAGCTATCATGAGCAATGTGACACGTCGCGACTTCATCAAGAGCTCGGTGGCCGCAGGAGTGGGCCTGGCGCTGGCGGCCCCGCACTCGCGCGTGCTCGGCGCCAACGACCAGATTCGCGTGGCCGTCGTCGGGGTGGGCGGTCAGGGGGGAGGCCACATGCGGTACTTCCACGGCTGCGAAGGCGCCAAGCTGGTGGCCATCTGCGACGCCGACACCAACCAAATGGACGGCAAAGCCAAGGCGTTCGAGGAGAAGGAAGGGTACAAGCTGCGGACCTATACCGACGTCCGCAAGCTGCTCGAAGACAAGGACATCGACGTCATCACCTCGGCGACGCCCAACCACTGGCACGCGCTGGTGACGATCTGGGCCTGCCAGGCGGGCAAGGACGTGTACATCGAAAAGCCGGCCAGCTACTGCATCTGGGAAGGGCGCAAGATGGTCGAGGCGGCGCGCAAGTACAATCGCATCGTGCAAATCGGCATGCAGAAGCGTTCGTCCGAGGCGCATCCGGCGGCGTTCGAGTGGATCAAGGAAGGCCACATCGGCAAGATCAAATGGGTTCGCGGCTTCTGCTACAAGGGCCGGGGGCCTGGAACCAACGGGGTTGTCCACGGCACGAACGGACCCAAGCCGCTTCCCGCCAGCGTGGACTACAACCAATGGTGCGGCCCGGCCGACATGGTCCCGCTGAATCGGACCGACCTGCACTACGTCTGGCACTGGATGTGGAACACCGGCAACGGCGACATCGGCAACCAGGGCCCGCATGAGATGGACATCGCCCGCTGGGCGCTGGGCGATCCGGGCCTGCCGCAACACGTCTTCAGCATCGGCGGCCGCTTCGGCATGGGCGAAACCGACGACATCGGCGAGACGGCCAACACACAGATCGCCTACTTCGATTACAAGCCCGCCCCGCTGATCTTCGAGGTCCGCGGCCTGCCCCGCAAGAAAGGCGACCGCGCCATGGACCACTATCGCGGGACGCGCGTCGGCGACTGCATCCAGTGCGAAGGCGGCTACTTCCCCTGCGACGACGGCGGCGGCTGGGTCTTCGACAACGACGGCGACCGGATCAAACAATTCAGCGGTCGCGGCGGCGCCGGACACCACGAGAACTTCATCAAAGCGGTTCGCAGCCGCAAGGTCAGTGACCTCAACGGCGACATCGAGATCGGACACCTGTCGGCCGCCCTGTGCCACATGGCCAACACCTCGCACCGCCTCGGCAAGAAGGCGACGGTCGATGAGGTCTTCCAGGCCATCGGCGACAACGAAGAGATGTTCGATTCGTTCAGCCGCATGGTGGAGCACCTGGTCGCCAACGAGGTGGACCTGGAGAAGGAGCCGATCACGCTGGGCCCGACGCTGACGATGGACGCCGACAAGGAGCAGTACGTCGGCGAACACAGTGACATGGCCAACATGTACCTCAAGCGCAACTACCGCGAGCCGTTCATCGTCCCGGAGAACGTCTGATGCGGTTCGCGTTGTGCAATGAGATGTTCCAGGACCGGCCGATGGCCGAGGTGGCCGCGACGGTGCGAAAGCTGGGCTATCACGGCCTGGAGATCGCGCCGTTCACGTTGGCCGCCTCGGCGACCGACGTGACGCCGGCGAAGCGCCGCCAGACGCGCCAGGCAATCGAGGACGAGGGTCTGGAGTGCGTGGGTCTGCACTGGCTGTTCGCCGGACCGACGGGCCTGCACATGACCACGCCCGACGAAAAGACCTGGACGCACACACGGGACTACCTGTCCGCCCTGCTCGATCTGTGCAGCGATCTCGGCGGAAGCGTCCTGGTGCTCGGTTCGCCCAAGCAGCGCAGCATCATCGAGGGCCAGACGTATTCCGGCGCCTGGCAGCGTGCGGCCGACCTGCTCGGCTCCGTGCTCGACAAGGCGGGCGATCTGGGCCTGACGATCTGTCTGGAGCCGCTGTCGCCGGCCGAGACGAACTTCATCAATACCGTCGCGGAAGGCATGAAGATGGTTCGGCAGCTCAACCATCCGAGCCTGAAGATCCATCTCGACGTCAAGGCGATGTGCTCCGAGGGCCGGCCGGTTCCCGATGTCATCCGCTCGTTGCAGGCCGACGAGATCGGTCACTTCCATGTCAACGACGCGAACCTTTACGGCCCGGGCATGGGCGACGTCGATTACGCGCCCATCGCCGGGGCAATCAAAGAGGTCGGCTGGGATAAGTGGCTTTCGGTGGAGGTCTTCAAGTACGACCCCGATCCGGAGACCATCGCCAGGAAGAGCATCGATTATCTGCGGCGCTTCTGGCCGTGACCATTTCGGGCCACGGACGATCAAGAGGCAATCGCGAGGCAGGCCCGCAAGCCTGCCTCGTCTTTTGGCCCGCGCACACACTGGCAGGATGTTAGAATGAAGCGGTCTGAGTGGGAATGTCCACGCGATGACCGCATCAAACGAAAAGCTGGAAGGGCTCGACTGTGAAGCGGCAGATAAGAATGGCGATCGTGCTGACCCTGGTGACGGCGGCGAGCGGCTCGAGTGTGCGAGCCTGGCAGACGGCGGTGTCAATCGACGGCGAGCGGTTCCGGATCAACGGGCAGCCGACCTACGCGGGCCTGGCGCCGAGGGCGCTGGGCCGGCTGATGAACGCACGGATGGTCAATTCGACGTTCGACGACGAGAACCCCGCGACGCGGCCCGAAGGCTTCGACCCCGAGGCGAACGCGACGCGCTTCATCGACTCGATGGACCAGTACAAAGCGAAAGGCATCCTGGCCTTCACGCTGAACCTCCAGGGCGGCTATCCGGGCTACGAGGGCGCGATCAATTCGGCGTTCGCGCGGGATGGAAGCCTCAAGCCGGCGTACCTGCGGCGGGTCGCTCGCGTCATCGAGGCGGCCGACACAAAAGGGCTCGTCGTCATCCTGGGGCTTTTCTACCAGCGGCAGGACCAGATCCTGGCCGACGAGGACGCGGTGCGTGTCGCGGCGCGGAACGCCGCGACGTGGATCGCGCAGCAGCGCTACACCAACGTGCTCATCGAGATCGCCAACGAGTATCGCCACGACGGGTTCGACCACGCGATCCTCCGCGAGGAGGCGGGCGAGGCCGAGCTGATGGACCTCGTACGGTCGGCGCATCCGAAGCTCATGGTCTCCACCAGCGACCTGGGCAATGCGCGCCTGCACCCGGCGTTGTGCGAAGCGGCCGACTTCATTCTGCTGCACGGCAACGGGACGGAGCCCGAGGACTATCCGCAACGGATTACAGCCGTCGCGACGCACGGCAAACCCATCGTGTTCAACGAGGACTGGTGCTTCAGCGACGACAGTCGCGGCGTGGCCGATGCGCCCGCCAAGGCGGCCGCGGCGTTCGAGAACGGCGTCTCATGGGGCATCATGAACCAGATTCGCAATCAACAGTGGCCCTTCGTCTTCGGCATCGGCCGGCCCGACGAGGGCGCCAACGCCGCGGAGGACTTCGCCGCCTACGAGACGATCCGCACGCTGGTCGGAATGCCCGCAGGACCGAGATGATACTTGTTGGCCAGGGCGTGTGGCAGCCTCAAGCGGAGCTTGCGGATGGCGAACTCAGCGGTCGCGCCGATCGCGGAAGGCCGCCGGTGCGTGGAACCATCCCCAAACGCCAAGGCGCTTGAGGCTGCCACCCGGCACGATACGCGCGAGGTCTATGGTGTGCCTGCCAGCCAGTTCTCGCCCAGGATGCTCAAGTCGGTGAAATCGACCCGGCAGTCGTTGTTGATGTCGCCGGGGATCGGCTCGGCCGTCGAGACCATGCGGAAGACCTCGCCATCGACCAGATCGAGCAGGTACAGTTCGCCGTCGGGACCTTCGCCAAACGAGGAGAGGAAGCCGATGTTGGTCAGACCCGGATTCAGCTCGGCGGTCCGCTCGGTGAATTCGGTCAGGAGGCCGCTTCGATAGCGGAACGACCAGATGCGGGCTGAGCCGTAGTCGCCGAAGAAGTACGTCCCCTGCAAGCCTCCCAGCTTGCGACCTCGATAGACGTAGCCTCCCGTCACCGAGACGCCCACGGCGTGGGCATATTCGTAGATCGGGGGCACGAGGCTGGGGTCGCCGCAGGGCGGGTTGCCGCCGGCGCGCGAGTCGTCGCTGCACCGCGTCCCTTCCATCACGCGCCATCCATAGTTTTCGCCGCCGGCGCTGGAGGCAGGCTGAAAGTCGATCTCCTCGATCTGGTTTTGTCCGACGTCGCCGATGTACAGGTCGCCCGTGGCGCGGTCGAAGCTGCACCGCCAGGGATTGCGGAGGCCGTAGGCCCAGATTTCCGGGCGGGCGTCGGGCACGTCGACAAACGGATTGTCGGCGGGGATGCCGTACCGGCCGGTCGCGCCGTTGGTTCCGCGCACGTCGATGCGCAGCAGTTTGCCCAGGAGCGTGTTCAGGCTCTGGGCGCGGTTGCCGGGATCGAACGCGCTGCCGCCGTCGCCGGTGCTGATGTAGAGGCCGCCGTCCGGTCCGAAGGCAAGCCACCCGCCGTTGTGGTTGGAGAACGGCTGGGCATACGACAGGAGCACGACCGCGCTGCTCGGGTCGGCGACGTCGAGACTGGTCCGCGAGGTGCGATAGCGTCGAATCTCGCTCGTCCCGTCGGCGATGGTGACGTTGACGTAGAACAGGCCGTTGTCGGCATGGAGCGGATCGAAAGCCAGGCCCAGCAGGCCCTGCTCGTTGCCGGTGGCCAGACCGCCCAGATCGAGAAACGGCGCCGGTCGCATTGCGCCGGTGTTGAGATCGACGATCCGGATTCGGCCGGTGTGCTGTTCGATGACAAACAGCCGGTTCGAGCCGTCGTCGGGCCAGGCAACGCCAACCGGGCGATCCAGCCCGAACGCCACCCGTTCGAGGCCCAGCGGGCACGCGGCGCGCGTCGCGTGCGGCGCCGCCGGCAGGACGCCCAGCGATAGAATCAGGCATAGCCGCTTCATCGCACGAATCCTCCCAGGGCCGGTCGCGCCCCATCGTGGGGCTTGTCGTCCATCATTCCCCTACCGCTACGCCCGGCGCATCGTCGAGTTCTCCGCCCGGTCATTTTCCGCATGTCATCGAATCGGGAAGCGACACTGGCCAGAACATC
Source organism: uncultured Pirellulales bacterium (assembly GCA_964575615.1). Taxonomy (GTDB): domain Bacteria; phylum Planctomycetota; class Phycisphaerae; order Sedimentisphaerales; family Anaerobacaceae; genus Anaerobaca. Next base: position 8,377 of record CAZNSM010000193.1, read on the forward strand.
TTGCCGGCCACGGGGTGCGGACGTAGACTTCGCCTGATGCAGAGCGAGGCGGACGGGGCCTGTTACATGCCCATGTGGGAGGAGTACCTCAACGATCCGGACACAACGCCGCAGGCCGACCTGCTGACATATATCTATCTGCCGGCGGCCTGAGCCGTCGTTCCTGCCTGCGTCGTCGAGAGGATCAGCGTTTGAAGACCGCCGTGCGGTGCCTGAGGATATCGGATCGGCTGATGATGCCCACCAGACGTGTCCCATCCAGGATCGGCACGCGATGGAAGTCCTGCTCGATCAGGCAGGCGCAGATGTGGTAGAGACTGGCCCTGCGATTGAAAGACACGACGCTCCGGGTCATGCAACTCTCGACGGGGGCCTCGATGGCCTCCGGACTGGTGGCGCAGCGCAGCACGTCCTTTTCCGTGACGATGCCCAGGAGGTTCATCCCGCCATCGACCACCGGCAGGCCCGTGACGTGATGACGGGCAATGAGATCCATGGCTTCGTACAACGTCGCCTGGGGCGCCAGCGTGAGCAGGCCGAAGTTCATGGCGTCTTCTGCGCGCATCTCGCCGCCGGGGGCCAGGTCGCTCCGATGCGCCGATGGGCACAGCTTCTGCATCAACACGCGAACGAGGTCCGCCCGTGTAATCATGCCGGCCAGCCGCTGCTGATAGAGGATGGGCACGCGCCGAAACGAACGCTCCACCAACTGCCGGTAGATTTTCGAGACCTTGTCCTCGACGTCGAAGCTGGTGGCGTACGGCGTCATGTAGTCCTCGACGAGGCCCGGCAGATACTGCCCCTCGTACAGGAGCTTGAGCAGGTCCTTCTCGGACAGCATCCCGTCCAGCCGGCCTTCGGATGTGACCGGCAGACCGCTGATGTCGCGCTCGATCAGCAGCGTGACCGCCTTCTGGACAGGCTCTTTCCGGTCGATGCTGACGACCCCGACCTGCATCACGTCGCGGGCCGGCAGATCGCCCATTTCGTCGAACGGGTTGTTCAGGCAGGTGGACTGCCCGGAGGA
>CAZNSM010000194.1:0-9302 GCA_964575615.1 uncultured Pirellulales bacterium
CGGGCCGGTACAAATACCGCCCGCTGGCGCCGGCCAACAGCGACCAGAGCGAATCATGGCACAGTTGGTCGAGCAACAGCCGCTGGCTCGCCTTCAGCAGCAAGCGGGACAGCGCTCCGTTCACGCGTACGTATCTGGCCTATATCGACGCCGAAGGCCGCGCGTACAAGCCCGTGCTGCTGCCTCAGAAGGACCCGACTTTCTACGATTCGTACCTGCGGACCTACAGTGTTCCCGAGCTGGCGACCGAGCCGGTCCACACGACCAAGGAGACGCTGGCCCGCGCGATCCGCAGCTCCGAGCGGATCTCCGTTGTCCCGCCGATCACCATGGCGACCCCGCAGGCCGGAACAGCGCCGCCGGCGCCCAAGCCCTGGACAACCGAACGCGAGTAGCGCGCGCACCCATTCTGGCGTTGGGTGGCAGCCTCAATCCCGATGTATGTCGGGATTGAGGCTGCCACAATACTCCACGGCCGACGGAAACTGGCGGTCTCGGTGCGCGATTTGGGCTTGTCCCGAGAGCCCTGTCTTGATATACGCAGGTAGTTCAGCGGCGTACGGCGCCGACGATGCATGATTATGTTGCCAGGAAGGAGTCATGGCATGTCCAGACAGCGCTCCGTTTTCATCGTGATCCTCGCTTTGCCCCTGTGGCTTGGTAACCATCCAGTCGATGCGGCGGTCTGGCCCAGCGGGCGGGAGGTGGTTCCGTTGCAGGCCCGGCCCTTCGACCTGCGCGACGTGAAGCTGCTCGATGGTCCCTTCCGCGAGGCGATGGAGCGCGACCGGCAGTACCTGCACGAGCTGGAGTCGGACCGTTTGCTGTGGTACTTCCGCCAGACGGCCGGACTGCCGACGCCCGGCGAGCCGATGGGCGGCTGGGAGAAGACGGAGCTGCGCGGACATACGATGGGCCACTACCTCTCCGCCTGCGCGCTGATGGTCGCCTCCACGCGAGACGAGAAGCTCAAGGCCAAGGCGGACGCCATGGTCGCGGAGTTGGCCAAGTGCCAGAAGGCCCTTGGCTCAGGCTACCTCAGTGCGTATCCGGAAGAGCAGATCGATCGCGTGATCGCGCTGAAGCAGGTCTGGGCGCCGTGGTACACGCTGCACAAGATATACGCCGGGCTGATCGACATGTACGTCTACTGCGACAACGCCCAGGCACTGGAGGTCGCCCAGGGCATGGCGCGCTGGACCAGGGGCCGCCTCGACAAGCTCGACCGCGCCGCGATGCAGGAGATGCTCAACCACACCGAGCAGGGCGGCATGAACGAGACGCTGGCCAACCTCTATGGCGTCACGGGCGAGAGGGCCTGGCTGGAGCTGGCCGAGCGGTTCAACGCCGACGCGTACAACAACCCGCTGATTCTGCACCGCGACGAGCTGAAGGGGCTGCACGTCAACTCGTTCATTCCCAACGTGATCGGCACGGCGCGCCAGTACGAACTGACGGGCGACCCGACGGACCGGCACATCGCCGAGTTCTTCTGGCGCAGCGTCGTCCACGGCCGGACCTACTGCACCGGCGGAACCTCGATCGACGAGCACTGGCGCAGCGACCCGTACCATCTGGCCGACCAGCTCGGCACGCACACGCAGGAGACCTGCTGCACCTACAACCTGCTCAAGCTGACGCGCCACCTGTTCGCTTGGCAGCCGGATGCCGCGTACATCGACTACTACGAGCGGAGCCTGATCAACTCGATCCTCGCGACGCAGGACCCGGCCACCGGGATGATGATGTACTTCGTCACGCTGGCGTCCGGGCACTGGAAGTACTTCAATACCCCGCGCGATTCGTTCTGGTGCTGCACCGGCACCGGCCTGGAGAACCACGCCAAGTACGCCGACACGATCTACTTCCACAACGACCAGACGCTCTGGGTGAACCTGTTCATCGCCAGCGAATTGAGTTGGAAGGACAAGGGTGTTACCGTACGCCAGGATACGGAGTTCCCCGAAGTGTCCGCGACGAGACTGACGATCGAAGCGTCGCGGCCGACCGAATTCGAGCTGCGCCTGCGCGTGCCCGAGTGGGCGACGCAGGGCGTGACGCTGAAGATCGACGGCCGGGAGCAGGCGGTGACCGCGCAGGCTGGCTCGTTCCTTTCGATCCGACGCACGTGGCGGGACAAAACCGAAGTGGAGATGACGATGCCGATGCACCTGTGGCTGTGCCCGATGCCCGACGATGCGAATCTGGCGGCGGTGATGTATGGGCCGCTTGTTCTCGCCGGACAGTTGGGCGAGGCCGACGTTCCGCAGGAGCTGATCTACACGACGAGCAACTGGTTCGAATTCCCCGCCGAGCGGATCGTCGAGGCGCCCGTGCTGGTTACGACGCAGCGCGACCCGCAAGCCTGGATTCGCCCGGTGGAGGGCAGGCCTTTGACGTTCCGCACGAGCGGCGTGGGCCGGCCCGGCGATGTGACGCTGGTTCCCTATCATGAGCTGTTCGGCCGGAACTACGCGATCTACTGGCGACTGACGGATGAACAAGGCTGGAAGCGGATTCAGGCCGAGCGCAAAGCCCGCGAAGAGGCCCAGGCCCGCGAGGCGGCGCGACAGGCCGCGTTGGATGCGAGGAAGATCGACGCGGTCGAGATCGGCGTCTCTGATTCCGAAAAGGCGCACCAAATCAAGGGCCAGAACACCCGCAGCGGCACCCACGCCCAACGGCGCTGGCGCGACGCCGAGGGCGGGTGGTTCGAGTATCGTATGAAAGTCCTGCCCGAGACGCCGGTGACGCTGCGCTGCACCTGGTGGGGCAGCGACGACGGACGCGTCTTCGATATCCTCGTCGACGGGACGAAGATCGCCACGCAGAAGCTCGCCCGGAACAAGCCCGGCGAGTTCTTCGACGTCGATTACGTGATTCCCGTCGAGTTGACGAAAGGCAAGGAATCGGTCGTGGTCCGTTTCGCCGCCCACCCAGGCAGCATCGCCGGTGGTCTCTTCGGCTGCGCCACGCTCAAGCCCGAACCGTAACGTTCGCTTCCTCCCTCTCCACGCGGATCATGGGGCAGTACCTGTTTCAGGGGGAGAGGAGCGTGTGTGGCAGCCTCAAAGCCTGTCCTGAGCGCAGCCGAATGGGCTCGAAGAGCTTGGGGATGGTCCGTTGCGTTGATCCCGACCGCAATCGAGGCGACAGGCAGTTCCACCATCCCCAAAGCCTCCGGCTTTGAGGCTGCCATGCATACCGGCATGTTTTTCACACGCCTACGCACGGACCTTTCCCGACAGGACGAGCAGGGCGACGCCGAGGCCGATGGTGAGCGGGCCTTCGATGAGCGTCCAGAAGGGCGGCAGGCGCAGCATGGCGTCGAGGACGGTGACGCCGACGCCGCCGGCGAGGGCGACGACCCCAAGAAGGCGGATCAGCGGCAGATACCTGCGAATGTCCCCCGAGACCAACAGCAGGATTGCGCCGACGATGGCGTACATCGCCGAGAGCGTACGCGTCAGGTAGCTCATCAGCGGTGTGTATTCCAGCTCGCCCATACCGATCCCGGCGTGAATCCTCTGCATCCACGCGAACGGGCAGAAGACGAACACCAGCCCGCCGAGCATGGCCACGCCCGTCACTCGCAACAGCGCCGCCAACAACCCTCTGCTATGCTTCATAGGTCCCCCTGTCCTGCAATGCCCCGCCGCAGCATCACCATCGGTCCCGACGTGCGTCGGGAGGCTTGCCGCTGCCACACGGAACTGCGCCATTCTACGCCCGATCCTCCCACGAGCCAATCCTCCGCCCGCGTGGAAGCCTGTAGGGGCGAATAATCATTCGCCCCTGCGGGCTTGAGCCTGCCACCCGCCTCGCTTCCCAATCGGACGCATCGACGATCTCCCGAGTGTTCACGACAAATCGCGTGACCGCGATATCGCACCCGGCCTCTTGTCTGAGAAGCCGGGAGCGGATACGCTCTACCCGGGCGGCGGCATCGCCCGAGTCCCAAGTGCGCAAAAGAGGAAAGCAAACCATGACGCCCAGGCAACTCGTAACCATCCTATTGACTCTGGCTCTTGTCGGCGGGTGTAAGAAAGGGCCAAACGGCGGCGGCGCTACGCTGCATCAAGCGGGGATGGCCGCAAGTGTCGGCATCTCTGGATGTACAAGCCCAAATCGTATCCACCATTCCCAAGGCGGCGTTCCATTCGACTTCGCTCAGAGCCTGCCCTGAGTGGAACCGAACGGGACAGGTTTTGAGGCTGCCACACGCTTTCCCACGCGTGCAGGGTGTTTTCGCTCGAAACGGAGGCAGTTTCCTGCTATGGTCGTGGAATAGAATGGGGCTGGGGTTCGTCCATATCGGCAGGCATGGGGGATCGTCCCCAGGGCTCCAGCGAAAGGAAGACCTTGCGCCGGGCCCGTACGAGCGCTCTGGGCTCTGTGGCGAGGGCGTCCCGCCCTCGAATCACGGGCAAGATGCCCGCGCCACTTGATGGAGAAACACGCATGGTGGTGAAGAAACTCGGCATTGCGATCGCGGCTACGATTCTCCTTGGTCTGCCAGCGGCGTGGGGAGGTCCGTGGCCCAACTGGCGTGGGCCGCACTTCAACGGCTCGGCCGATGAACAGGGTCTGCCCGACTCGTGGACGGACACGGAGAACGTCGTCTGGACGGCGCCGCTGCCGGGCCCGGCGGCCTCGACCCCGGCCGTCTGGGACGGCAAGGTCTTCGTCAGCTCGCCCGTCAAAGGCGGCGACGACCTGCTGGCCTTGTGCTTCGACGCCAGGACGGGCAGGCAACTGTGGTCCACGGCGCTGGGCAAGTCGGACCGCAACTTCCCGCGCAACAACCTGGCGACGCCGTCGCCGACGACCGATGGGCACAGCGTGTTCTTCCTCTACGGCTCGGGCGACCTGGCCGGCCTGGATCTCGACGGAAACGTCGTGTGGTCGCGGAACATTGAGGCCGACTACGGCAATATCACCTGCCAGTTCGGCTACGGCTCCAGTCCGATGGTGTTCGATGGCAAGCTCTACATCCCCGTCCTGCGGCGCGAGACGGCCTGGCGCGAGCCGCGCGCGGGCGAGCCGTTCGAGTCGTACCTGCTGGCTCTCGATCCGGCGACGGGAAAGACCCTCTGGAAGCACGTGCGCGCCAGCGATGCGCAGGATGAGTCGCTCGATTCGTACGCGACGCCCATCCCGTTCGAGAGCGGCGGGCGGACCGAAATCGTTTTGACCGGCGCCGACTATGTCACGAGCCACGATCCGGCTACGGGCGCGGAGCTGTGGCGCTACTGCTATGCGCCAGATCGGCGTGACACGCGCTGGCGTCTGATCCCTTCGGTCGTCACCGGCGCGGGGATGGTCTTCGGCGTGCAGCCGCGCGGCGGCAACGACCTGTTCGCGATCAAGTCCGGCGGCAGGGGCCTGCTCTCGCAGGACCACATCGCCTGGACGTTCGGCCGCGTCACGCCCGATGTACCCACGCCGCTGTTCTACCGCGGCAACCTCTACGTCCTCGACGGCACGCGCCACGGCAAGGTCGTGACCTGCCTCGATCCGAAGACCGGCAAGACCAGGTGGCAGGGCAAGATCGGCGGGGGCGGACCCTGGCGCGCCTCGTTGACCGCCGCCGACGGCAAGCTGTACTGCATCAACGAGGACAGCGAAGCGATCGTGCTGTCGGCCGGCGACGAGGGATTCAAGATCCTCCATCGCTTCGACATGAAGGACGAGCCGGTGCAGGCGTCCATCGCCATCGCCGACGGCCGCCTCTTTGTTCGCACCGCCAGCAAGCTCACCTGCGTCGGCAAGTAGACGTTCACCTTGTGGCCGCAGGGGCGAATGATTATTCGCCCCTGCTACGAACCGAGGACTTCGGTTTCGGTGGGGCCGAGGAGGCGGTAGCGGATGCCGCGCCAGCGGATGGTGCGTCCGAAGGCGGAGGAGAGGATGAAGATCAGCAGCAGCAGCGACCAGAACCAGAAGCCCAGGACGTCGGCGACGATAGCGGGCCGGAGCCGTCGGGCATGGTCCTTCAGCAGCCGGGACGCCATCGACTGACGCAGCGCGACCCGGAAGAGCTGGCCGGCGAAGAAGATAACCGGGATGACGGCGAAGAACCGCGCGTGCGGGGCGCCGGCCATTGCGGCGTACACGGCCACGGCCACCGTGCCCCACAGGCCCAGGACGGACCCCATGCTGCTGAGAAGGCCCAAGGCCCATGTCAGCGGCGCGTACACCCGCGTGATGAGAAACTGCCGTCGGCAGAACTCCGAGAGCCGCGACCAGCTCATCGACGCGTGCGAAGCCACAAGGCAGGCGGGCACGAACGTGACGATCATTCCGGCCTTCTTGACCGCTACGCTCAACGACAGGTCGTCGCTGAGTGTGTGTTTCCATATCTCCGGCAGGCCGAGCCGGCGGAAGTCCGCGAATCGCACCGCCATCGAGCCGCCCCAGGCCTGATTGAAGCGGCTGTTGCCCAACATCTGGGCGACGCTGGCATTGATCGCCGAAAGGCCCAGCGTTGCCAGGTTGTTCCGCGTGGGGACGAACAGCCGATAGCCTGTGGTTACGCCCCGCTTGGGTTTTCGCAGGGGCTGGACCAGACGCGCCAGCCAGTCGCTGCGCACGCAGACGTCGGAGTCGGCGAAGGCCAGGACTTCGACGTCGTCGTCGAGGCGGTCGATCGCGTACAGAAGGTTGTGGATTTTCTGGCTGCACGCGGTCGACGGCCCGGCCACGAGGATCTCCACGCTCGGGGTCGCGCTGCCGCTGCCCAGGTGGTCTCGTATGGTGCACAGCCGGGCATAGGCCGGATCGGACCGATCCTGAACGACCAGGTACGCCCGATAATCCTCATACTCCTGGCACAGAAGCGAGCGAATGTTGGCGTCGAATTGCGGATCGAGCCCTTTGCACGGGACGATCAGAGCGACCCGGGGTCGATAGACGGCGCCGGCCTTGCGGTCGTATTTCAGCATCGCATACCGGTGGTTCCGCACGGCGTAGTACGTGAAGAGCAACTGCACGCCCACCAGCAGCCAAGCTATGTAGTAGTACCAATTCATCGTGAATCGGTTGCTTTCCGAATAGAAGATGAGGCCGCAGTCCGTTGCCCACGGTGAACGGTTGCCGCGCGGCTACGATAGGTCAATTGCCCGCCGGACGCCAGCCTTTTCTGAAACCGCCCGCCCGGACTCAGTGAATGGAGGCCAGAGGCACGATGTGATCGGCCAGCTCTTTGGCCGTCCAGGGGCGGGTCAGATCGACCTCGACCAGGCAGCCGTGGTTGTGATCGCAGGCAAGGATGATGAGGTTTTCCCCCGCCTGGCACCAGCCGTGTGTCTGAGCCTGGTGGCCCAGGACGAAGAGGTCCGCATCGAGACGCTGGGCCAGCCGGTCGAGTGCCGTCTGGCTGTGCCGCCGGCCCCAGGTCAGCAGGTACGCCGGCCCGGGCTTTTCGCAGTCTTCCGGTCTCAGCTCCCGATCGAACACCGCGGTGTCGAAAAGCTCGACGAACCGGTCGGCCGGAAGCGAGTGCGAGATCCACACCCGGTTCGCACAACGCACCGCCAACGGCTGCGAGAACAGGAACTGGCGGATCGCCAGCTTCACCTCGCGGCTGGCGTGTGGAAACTCCCGGTCCAGGGCCGAACTCATCGCCCGGTTCATCTCCTTGCCATTCTTCATGACGTCGCTGCCGCTGATGTACGCCGTGTCGTGGTTGCCCATGACCAGGTGGACGCGGTCGGGGTCGCTAAGCTTGTAGCGGATGACGTCGAAGAGCAACTGATACGACAGGCAGCCCCCGGTGTCATCTTCGGGACCGCCGTGGATGATCTCCTGGAGCACGATGTGGCGATCGGGGTGGCCAGGCAGGTCGGCGTAGGCGACCAGACGCTCGAAGTTGCGCCGGTGCCCGTGGATATCCCCGCCGATCACCACCGAGCCTTCACCGGGCAGGCGGACGACGTTGCCCCGTCGGAATCGGTCGGTCTGGTTGGCCGTGATCCCCTTATTGAGCAGATCGATGGTTGTTTGAGGCATTTCGGTTCACTTTTATCTTGTCGCCGAAAATGCTGTGGATCATCGCGTCGAGGCCGGAGATGATGTCCACCATGTTGGACGGCCGCTCGGCCGGGTCGTTCTTGACGCAATCCATCACGAGCATCGACAGCGGCACCGGCAGTTGCGACTTGACCTGGTGCGGCGCCAGGCACTTCTGCGGCTCGTACAGGCCCACGGTCTTCTGCTTCTTGGGGATCAGCGTGGGGACGTTCTTTCCGGTCAGGGCCCAGTACATCGTGGCACCGAGGTTGAAGATGTCGGTTTTGGGGGTGAGCGATTTGCGTTTGACCTGCTCCGGGGCGATATAGTCCGGCGTGCCCTGGATCCGCGACTTGATCGTGCCGATCCGGCAGCTCTGCCCCAGGTCGATGATCTTGATCGACCCGGTCTTGTTGATCAGGATGTTGTTCGGCTTGATGTCGCAGTGCACGAACCCCCGCTGGTGCATCGCGTTCAGGCCCATGGCGACCATCCGGAACACCAGCAGCACATCCCCCAGGCTCAGCGTCGTGGTCTCCTCCAGGGTCTTGCCGTCGAAGTGCTCCATGCTCAGGATCAGTTCCCGGACCTTGAACATGCTCCGTATCTTCTGGAGTTTGTAGCACTTGCGGATATAGGGGTGGTCGATCTCCCGCGCAACCTTGTACTCCATCTCGGTCTGCTCGATCACGCGGTGGTCTTCGGGTCGTTCGATAATAACGCGCTTCAGGGCGACCAGAGTGCCATCTTCCTCGTCCGTTGCCAGATAGATCGTGCTGCGGGCGCCGTTGCCGATGCGCCGGATGATGGTGAACTCCCCCACGCTAAGTAAATCTCTGGCCATGCGATAGATAACCTATGAAACGAATGATTCCAGACGGTTCCCATAAAACATGATGATGCGCTATTGCGACTCCATGTTCCCTGGATTCTACGTTGCCACCGAACGGCGGTGCCGGAACGCCCCGGCGACCATCCGCAAGGCCACGGGCCTCCCGACGGAAGATACGTAAATCGGGTAAGTTACCCGGCGGCCGGGCGCTTGTCCAGCGCGGCCCTGGCTTTCCTATCGGCCGCCCCACAGAAATCTTGACAAACTTGTTGAAATCCTCAGCCTGATCGACGATAATCTGTCCAAGGCCTTGGGCGCTGTCCCAAGGCCCGGATATTTTCCCCGATAGCTCAATCGGTAGAGCGAGCGGCTGTTAACCGCTAGGTCGTAGGTTCGAGCCCTACTCGGGGAGTTCCCATCTGAGGCCATCTGGAGACGCTGGCTGGTCCGCGCGGAGGAA
>CAZNSM010000195.1:0-1657 GCA_964575615.1 uncultured Pirellulales bacterium
AAGGTCCTCACCGGCCCCGTCCTGACCGCGGGCACGCAGGTGCGAGGCGGCGTACGTCCGCAGCTTCCGCAGGCAGAAGACTACGAAGAGCTGCGCCCGTTCGTCTTCGACTCCTACGAGGAGCTTCAGCCGCTTGCGCTGCGCGGGGCGACGCTGGTCGGGCAGATGCCCAACATGTCCAATCGGATCGCAGAGATCGAGACCGGCCGCGGCTGCCCGCGAGAGAAGGGCTGCTCGTTCTGCACCGAGCCGCTCAAGCACGGCGTGCAGTGGCGAGCGGCACAGCACATCGTAGAGGAAGTCCGGGCGCTGATGGACCTGGGCGTCCGCGCCTTCCGGCTGGGCAAGCAATCGTGCATCTACAGTTACGGATCGGGCGATCCGCAGAAGATCGAGGCGATGCTTTCCGCCCTGGCGACGCTGGAGCCGGCGGTGCTGCACATCGACAACGCCAACCCGGCCATGGTCGATGAGCGGCGTACCGAGCTGTTCGTCCGGTACCTCACGCCGGGCAGCACCGCCGCGATGGGCATTGAGTCCTTTGACCCGGAGGTGACGCGGGCCAACAACCTCAACTGCCCGTACGAGATGGCCTTCGACGCCATTCGGACCATCAATCAAATCGGAGGCGTGCGCGGCGAGAACGGATGTCACGCCCTTCTGCCCGGCATCAACATCCTGCTCGGCCTCGCCGAGGAGACACCGGAAACCCTCGACCGCAACCTCGCGGCGCTGAAGCGAATCGTCAAGGAAGGATTGCTCGTTCGTCGGATCAACATCCGGCAGGTCGTGCCCTTTCCGGGGACAGCCCTCTACGAACAGGCCGGGCAGAGGTATCTGCGAAAAAACCGCCGATACTATCGTGCCTTCATCGACGAAGTCCGCGAGGAAATCGACAGGCCCATGCTCGAGAGGCTGTTCCCAATCGGGACGGTGCTCCGGGACTTGTGCAGCGAGGTCCACAACGGCGGCACCACCTTCCTGCGGCAGATCGGCAGCTATCCAATCCTCGTGGCCGTTCCCGAACGCCTGCCCCTCGGCGAACGGTTCGACGTTCGCGTCACAGGCTACATGCGTCGCAGTCTCACCGCCGAACGGCTCCGCTGACGGCGACTACGGCCAGATGCCTGCCCGGTGAAGCTGGAGTGTCAATTCGCGAATGCGGTCCTCCGCCTTCTTCGCGCGCTCGGCCGCATCATCGCGTTCCTTCTGAGTCTCTTGCAGCGAGAGGAACTCCTTGAGCTTGGCGGCCTCCAGGCCGGTGGTCTGGAGCCGGCTGTCCAGTTCCCGCACCTTCTCGTTGGCAACAGCCACCTGCCCGATCAGCGTATCGCGTTCCTGCTTCAGGGCGGCCAACTCACATCGCGCCTGCTCCAGAAGCTGACTGGTTTCCGCCGCCTCCGCACGGAGCGAGGCGTTTTCCTGTCGCGCCGATTCCAGGGTCGCCACAAGTGCGGAGATATGTTTGGTCTTGTCGGCGTTGGCCACGGCCAGTTCGTCTCTGGCCATAACGTGATTGAGTTGAGGTCCCGCCATCGTCGCACTGAACACGACGATGACGCTCAACGCAATGACCCACCCTTCCAGCACCGACAGGTTCTCTTCCGTCATCATGCCTCGAATCCTAAGCCATCCGGTGTTGCCAGCTTCTCGGTTT
>CAZNSM010000195.1:1757-9285 GCA_964575615.1 uncultured Pirellulales bacterium
TCGGTCTCGATGGCTCGAATCAGGTCGAGTGCAATCAGACGATTGCCGTACGCGTGATTCGGATCGCTGAGGGGTTCCGGCTTGTCCACGCCGTCGCTGGATATCCGCTTCCACGGCGTCTTGCTGCGCCCAGGTTGCCAGGATGGATCCTCCACGTACCAGATCTCGGGCACAGCCCCCGTGGTCATCGCGAGAATCCCCCTGCTGCCATAGACCTGCAGGCCATATCGGGCCGAGGCGCCGTGTCGGGCACGATGCGTGGAGAAGTAGCCTGTTGCCATCCCATCGAAGCCGTACATCGCGTGAATCTCATCCCCGGCGAGAGGACCGATTCCTTCGGCGCCGTCGCGAACATCGTCTCTCGTGACAGGATGCCCATCGGACCTCACCTGTGCGAAGCACCATTGTGCGTTGCCCGCCACAAACCGCATCAAATCCATGATGTGAGTCCCGAGCACCATGAGGTCTTCACCGCCACCACGACGGTCCTCCTTGCCCCGGCCCCGCAACTCGAGGAGGTCCCCCAGCGATCCGTCTGCGATCATCTTCTGCGCGTGGGCCAGCGCCGGGCTGTAGCGGGTCTGATGGGCAATCGCCAGCTTCAGGTTCCGTTTCTCCAGAGCGGCAATCATCTCGTCCGCCTGTTCGAGAGTCTGACACATCGGCTTTTCGAGAAAGACATGGCAACCCGCCTCGGCGCAGGCCAGCACCATGTCACGATGGCAGTCCAGCCAGCGAGGAGCCACGCTCACGATCTGAGGCCGCTCCTTCTCGAGCATCTGGCGGTAGTCGCCGTAGTTTCTCGGGGCCTGTAACCGCTGGGCTGCTGCGGCACGGCCCTCAGGGTCCGGGTCAGCCACGGCCACCACTTCAACCTGTTCCAGGCCGTTCCATACAACGTCCAGCCCGTGACCGTAGTTCCCTTGCCCTGTCCTGCCGATGACTGCCACACGATACTTCGTCGCTCCCGGCGCGGCGATGCTTTTTCGGCTCCCCGGCAAGGTAGCCAGCGCAAATGCCGAGGCCGCAATGAAATCTCGCCGTCTCATGTGGTGTCTCCTACACAGCCGGCCGTGCGCATTGCCCCCCTGTGGGACCCTTCGCATCCCCAATCACAGCAGAAGCCTGTCAGGATCAGACGCCCTTCGGCACGGCCCAATGGCCGGCGCGATACGTACGACGCACCAGGCTGTTGGCCTCGCCGTCCCCGATGACCTGTTCGGTCGGTGGGTCGAAGTGAATCACCCGCCCGGCGCGCGTGGCGATGTTCCCCAGATGGGCAAGGGTCGCGGAAAGGTGGCCGATCTCGATATCGGCGTTGGGACGCCGGCCCGCCTTGAGGCAGTCGAGGAAATCGCGGTGGTGCAGCGCGCCGTCGAGTTCGCCCTTCATCTGGTCGCGAAGCTCATTGCGAGGCCCGTACAACTGCCAGCCTTCGTGCTTGCCCAGAATCAACAGACCCTCAGTGCCGTAGAAGGCGTTGCCGTTCTCATAACCTTCCTGGACGTAGGGCGACCACAGGCGCTGCTCATACACCAACTGTTTCCTGCGTGTGCCGGCCGTGCCGTATTCGAACACGACGTACTGCGTGTCAGGAAACTGCTGATCGTCCGCAAAGAAATACTTGCCCCCGATCGCAGCGACAGTGTTCGGGTGGGTCTCGACACCCAGGCCCCAGCGCGCCAGGTCCATGTCGTGCACACCGTCGTTGCCGATGTCGCCCGTCCCGAAGGCCAGGAACCAGCGCCACGTCGAGTGCAGCAGGTTGCTCTGGTACGGCACCATCGGGGCCGGGCCGACCCAAAGGTCAAAGTCCAGGTGCGGGGGCGGTTCTTCCGGCTGGCGCTTTCCAATATCTCGGCGCAACTGGCTGTTCCACGCCTTTGCGACCAGAACCTCACCGATCGCACCCTCGCGCAACAGTTCCATCGCCCGCGCGACGTACGCCGCGCTGCGACTCTGCGTTCCCACCTGGACCGTACGTCCGTAGCGGCGAGCCGCCTCCACCATCAAGCGACCTTCGCGAATGTTGTGAGAACAGGGCTTCTCCACGTAGACGTGCTTGCCTGCCTCGCAAGCCAGGATGGTGGCCGGCGCGTGCCAGTGGTCGGGGGTGGCCACGACCACGGCGTCCACGTGCTTGTCGTCGAGCACACGACGCAAATCCGCCACAGTCTTAGGCGCCCGTCCCGTGGCCTGTTCCACCATGCCGGCCGCCTGGTTCATGCGATTGGCATCGGGATCACAGACATAGGCCACCTCGACGTCCTCTTGCGCGGCGAACGACCTGAGCAGCCCGGAGCCGTGTCCGCCCGGGCCGATCATCCCCAGCACGATCCTGTCGTTGGCACCGGCCGCCCGACGGGAGCCAGGCAGGCCGGCCAGCGCCATGACAGTCGCCAGTGTCCCGGATCGCTTCAACAGACTTCTACGACTGAGTCTTCCCATAGCAGCCATTGTTACAGCATCGGCTCCATAACGCAAGCTTCAGTGTGATGCGATTACCTGTTTTCTGGCAAGGGCCGGAAGAAGCAGTGTAGTGGTGAGTTCCAGTAGAAGGACACGCGAAATTGACCACCATGGCGATTGCAGATTGATGCAATGCCTCGGTATCATAGGGCGAATGCTGTTCTGGAGGACAGACTATGAAGGCTGGCAGGAAATCCAGAGGCAAATGCAACAATTCTCTGTGTTGTGCCGGGCCATTCATGCTGCGAACCACAGGTGCCCCGCCCTGGGGGTCGGTAACAGTCCTTCCAGTACTGGCTTGCTTGTTTGTGTTCACGAGCCTCACCGTGACGTCCGGGCAGCAGGCGGAGACGTCCGCGGCGGGATTCGACCTCTCGACGGTGTCGCCGGCGCGGATGGCACCTCTGCCTGACATCGCGAGCCTGACCAGCGCCCAGTACTGTGGCGCCGTTTCCATGGCGATGGCCGGTATGCGCCTGGTGTACGGGGACATGACGCACGAGGAAGAGGCGAAATTCGAGGCGAAGTGGCAGCCGCTATTCGCTCACCCGTCGGAGGAGGTAATCACCTACCTCAACACACTCAATCCGCTGTTGATGGAGTTCATTGCGGTTCGCACGGCACTGAACGATGCGACGGAGGCCTTTGACGCCGCTCAGTTGGAGGTGGCCGCCGCAGCCGCCACGGGCGACCCGGATGCGGTCGAGGGGGCAATCGACTCGGCTCAGCGGTACGTCGTCATGATGAAATCGCTGTCGGCTCGGATGAACGACCTGACCGAGCAGATCCTGGCACTGGGCGACCCACCCGATGCCGCGGGCCTGCGGGCCAGAGCCCGCCAACAGCACGAGGAGGCATTCGAAACGCTGGAAGCGTCTCCCGACATGCTGGCAATCTTGCCACCCGAACTGGCAGCCGTGCCGGCCGTGTCGTATCCGTTCAAGGCCGTGGTCCGGGTTCCTGATAAGCCGGAAGAAGAGCTTCAACTCAACTGGGCCTTCAGTGACGGCAGGACCCTTCGTACACCGGTTTCGCAAGAAGTCCAGCACAAGTTCTACCTCGACCCGGCCAAGCCGAAATCGTCTCTGAACGTGGACTTGATCGACACGACGACCAATAAGGTGCTGTCCCGGGTGACCGTGCCGATTGAGGTCAGGCTGCCTCAGGGCCAGTGGGTCCTGATCGACCGCCAGGTACAGACCGACGCCGGCGCGCCGGGCGTGCGGTTTCGTGGCGGCCGCCTCAATCCGGATACGGGCCAGAACGAGCCGATTCCCATGGAGCCGGAGAACATCTTTGACGGCGCCGTCCAGGTGCAAGACCTCAGCGCCGACGTGAGCTATGCCAATCTCACCAAGACATATGAAGCAGCACTCCGGCTCAACTGGGGCAAGCCGCCCCTTCGGCTCAACCCGACGGAGAAGTTCAACTTCGAGATCGAGGCGCGCGGTGTGAACTGCACCTTGGTGTATGATCCACCCTACGCCGCGATAGCCGCCATCCTGGATTTCTATCCTTGGGGCCCCTCGCTGAGGACGCAGGAACAGAGCTTAGGCCAGGTCCGGGCGGAAGCCAAGCTCTCCACCACGCAGGAGCCGGTAGACCCAACGCAGCAGTTGCAGCGCAAGAGCCAGGAGTTCACAGCGCCTCGGCCATACGTGCGAGGTCCCAAGGGCGAGGCGATCGCGCCGACGGGACAGTACCTGACGTTGACGATCACCGGCTCGGCTCGGTTCGCGCGGTGCTCACCTACCTTTCGCGTAACCTACCGCTATGACTGGGACTCCACCGGCAAGCGGGCAGCTCTGGCCGAGCAGGGAATAGCGCAGGCAGATGACGACGATAAGGAGGAAGAAGACGAGCCGGCACGGGCTGAAAGGGTCCGGCGCGAGCAGATCGAGTTCCACCGTGAGAACATCGCCTACTTTCGGCGGAATCAGGAGTCTCTGGAAGCCCGCCTGAGCCAGACCACCGACGCAACGACGCGGAACGATCTGACGAGAGACTTGCTCTACCAGCGTGACGCCATGCAGCGAGAGCGGGACCAGATCAAGGCCATTGAGACCGGCGAGTATGTCCGCACGCCGACGGAGTTGGATGCACTGAACCAGCAGATCATGGCCGAGCATAGTCGCAAGATGGCCGAAGACTGGGGTGATATTCGCCGGGCCATAGACCGCATCGATCGTGTGATCGAGCAGGCGGACCCGTCAGATCGCGATCGCCTGCGTGACTTCTTCTTCCGGCAGGTGAACAGTGACACCATCAGCCGGTGTGACGTGGACCACGTTCGTCGCGTCACCAAGGCCATCGGAGACCAGGTGATAGGCAAGCTGGAGGCGGAGGCCGCAGTGGAGGAGGAAGCCGCCGTAGCCGCATCCGAGCGCCTCCAGGGCGTCCAGAACATCAAGGCCGGCGCGGATGTCTCGATGATGGCCCTGTCGTTCGTGGGCGGCTCCAGCGTCTATATGACTTACCAGGGGGCGACAGGGTACATCGAAGGTGGATTGGGCGAGGCCTTCAAACGAACAGTCGGCGGGTACAATACAGCCACCACAATCGCCCAGACGGCCATCGACGGATACCAGCGGGCCGTGCTGGATCACCTTGAACGGTATGCCGCCGACCCGCAAAACGTTCGCCTGGACGAGCAGCAGGCCGGGTTTGAGGGAGCGATGTGGAGTGCGGGCAAGGCGGCGGCCATGGCCGCCGCGATGAAATTCGCCGGATACGTGCTCAGCAGTGGGCAGTGTCCCCCTGGAACCCGCCCGACCCTCGACGCCCAGCGCCAACAAGCCCAACTCCGGGCGTTCCGCATGCGACAAGCCGAGGGGCAACTGAAGGTGCAGCTCTTCCAGCAGCGGGCCCGGACCTTGGCGGCCGCCGGAAGAGCAGGAGCCTCCCGGGACAACATCCGCAAACTCCGAGTGGACATGGAAGGCGCCTACAGGGACATCAAGACCGACTACTTTGCCAAGCTGCATCTCAATGCCGTGGGTCGTGCGGGCGATACGAAGACCCTGCATTGCTACAACTCATGTGATCGTTCCCACATGCGCAAAGTCGTGCAAGCTCTGGACCGCCGCATGACGGACGCGGGCTTCAGCAAGCAGCAGTACAAGTCGTTCTCCAACAGCGCTTCCAAGGGCAAGGCGGGGATGGATGTCGATCTCGGTGCGGTCGAGCCTCCGCGGTATGTCCTCCAAGGCGGCCAGAAGGTGACGAATCCCGCACACGTCGAATGGCGAAGAAGTCTGACCCAGAAGCAGCCTGACGGAACCCTCAGGCGGGTCGGCCCACAGGAGTTCCAGGAGGCCGGCCAGAGACACCTGGAGGAGGCCTTTGCAGAGGTGTATGGCCGAAAGCCCGGCGAAGCGATGACGGCGTTTACGACCAGCTACCACCCGGAGGCGTACCGGGACATCAAATGGCTCGGCAAGAAAGGAATGAAGACCGCGCTGGTGCACGAGACCGATCCGAAGTGGACTCAGCAGGCCGCGGACGTGACGGGTTTCAAGGTCAATCACCTGCCGAAGGAGCATCCGCAGTTGGGCTACTATGGCCACCTCCAGGAGCAGTGTCGAGGGATGGTCAAAGACTTCGACACCAAGCTCGGCCCCATGTTCGAGTTCAGCAAGAATCCGGAGGCGGTCAAGCACATGAAGAGTCTGCGCAATGTGATGAACAGATTCGCGCTGAACGAGATCGGACCGATTGAGGCGGAGCAGCAGTTGCGGATTCTGACAGGCGGTGAGGGCATCAAGGGTGTGCAGGACCGTTTTGCGGTTATGCTCCGTGGCCTGCGTTCGCTCACTCCGTCCTCCGCTCCATAGCAAAGATACAAGAGGTTGGGATATGGTCGACAGCAGACGTCTGAGAAGATGGATACGGATAACCTGCTGCGTGGCAGCGATGGGATTGACCTCCTGCGCAAAGAAGAACGAGCCACCTGGCCCATCTGAGCAAGAGTCCCCGAAAGCGAAGACGTCTGCACCGGCCGCCGGACCGTCGCAGGAACACCCCCTGCCCGGCGGTCCGAGCATCCACGATCTGGCTGGCGCAGGCGACTTGGCCGCTCTTGACGTGCAGCTCAAGCAGGGTGTTGATGTGAACCTGCGAGATGCTTCGGGCGGTACAGCGCTTCACACGGCGGCCTGGTACGGCCAAATCGAGACTGTGCAGTGGCTGTTGGACCACAAGGCCGATCGAAGCCTGACCAATACCTTGGGGCAGACCGCGTTAGACCTGGCTCTCAGTGCCGGACACGACCACGCGGCGGAGATACTGATGGCAGGATCGGCCTTCGGAGACGCCGCCAATCTGCACCGCGCGGCCGCCGCCGGATCGGCGGGTCTGCTCAAGGCCCTCCTGGCCAAGAAGCAGAACGTGAATTCCAGAGACGATGCGGGCCGCACTGCGTTGTATGTGGCCTCTTTACGAGGGCATGTGAATGCCGTCCGGATCCTCTTGGCGGCCAACGCTCAAATCGAGACAGCGGACGTCCGGGGACGGACCCCTCTACACGCCGCAATCAGGGCAAACCAGGCGGAGTGCGTGACGGTTTTGCTCGAGGCCGGCGCGGACCCCGAGACGGCGGACGCTTCAGGCAGAACGCCTCTGTACTACGCGGCGGCATCGGCCGACGCGGAGATTGTCCGCCTCCTGTTGGACAAAGGTGTCTCTGCCGGGAGTGCCGCGCCCGATGTCACGGCCGCACAGGTCGCTCTGGACTGGGGTAATCTCGACGTTCTCGAGTTGCTGCTGTCTCTGCCTTGATACGCCAGCCGGCATCGCCCGACAATCCCTGCGGCGTGGCCGCAGCGTCTCCTGTCATTTGGCAGAAGGTCAACGCCGGCCCGGCGTCAGGCCGCCGATGGGATGGCCGCGTTCGATGTCGTCGATGTAGATCAGGCCGGAACCGCCTGGAACGGGATTCTCCCGGTCACCCACGCCAAGATATATCGCCTGGACGGCGGACAACCCGACGTCTTCGAAGGCCGAGTATGGAATCGCCCACTCCTGCCAGGCGGCGGAGGTAAGGGCGGCGGGGTCCGGATGC